>JBGSMI010000011.1:0-27687 GCA_041740215.1 Ferruginibacter sp. | reverse complement strand
AACCGAAATAAACTCCGGCAGCAAATGAAGGAACTGCAACTCCGAAACCAGATTGCGGCCGACCTGCATGATGAAGTGGGCAGCTCTTTAAGCAGCATACACATGCTGAGCCAGATGGCAGCAAAGCCGGGCAATGAAGCTACACACAAGGACATACTGGAAAGAATGAGCACCAATACAAAAGAAACCATGGATAAAATGGGCGACATTGTATGGATGATAAAACCGGGCGAAACCGAAGCTGGAAGCCTCAAACAAAGAATGGAACGATTTGCGTATGAAATATGCAGCAGCAAAAATATAGCAGTGGCCATGCAATTAGATGAATTGGATAAAGTAAAACTAACCATGGAGCAGCGCAAAAATGTTTACCTCATTTTTAAGGAAGCTTTGAACAATGCAGTAAAATATTCTGGTACAGAAAAAATTGAGATTGCTGCAATGGTACAAAGCAAAAAACTTATTTTACAGGTAAAAGATTTTGGTAAGGGCTTTAACAGTAATTCTATAAAAAAAGGGAATGGGCTGGATAATATGCAACACAGGGCAAAAGATTTGGGAGCCTTGTTAGCGCTCAATTCAAATTCAACTGATGGGACTAACTTAACATTAACCTTGCCGGTTTAGCAATCCCCCAATTTCGCTATTTGCATATTCTCAATAATTGTAAACCTTTGCATAAAATAATTATACATTGATACAAGTAGCCATATTTGAAGATAATAAACACCTAAGGGAAACCTTCCAGTTACTTCTTGGTAGTTCTGAAGGATTTAGCTGTGTAGGTGCATACCCGGATTGCAGCGATTTGCTGAACGATATTGCAGCCAATCATTGCGACGTAGTATTGATGGATATTGAAATGTCAGGCATCAGCGGCATTGAAGCCACAAAACTGATTAAACAAAATTTCCCTGAAATCAGCATTCTTATCCAAACAGTTTTTTTTGAAGACGATTATATTTTCAACGCAATTTGTGCCGGGGCATCTGGCTATATTTTAAAAAGTACAACGCCTGATGGTTACCTGGAAGCCATTAAAGATGTGCAGGCTGGCGGTTCGCCAATGACACCAGGTATTGCAAGAAGGGTGCTTGAATTATTTAAAAATAAATTATCACCAGATACGCCTGCAAAAGATTACAACCTTACCACACAGGAAAAAAAAGTGCTTCAACTGCTGGTGCAAGGAAAAAGCTATAAGATGATTGCAGCAGAATTATTTGTGGCACCCGATACGGTGAAAACACATGTGAGCAATGTGTATGCCAAGCTGCATGTACATTCAGGAACCGAAGCGGTGGTACTGGCTAACAGGGATAAAATTGTATAAGCTACTGCTATGAATATTATACAAACAGCAGCATTGGTTTTGATGACAATAAGTTTCCTGCCTTTGTTGATCTGTTCTGTAAAAAGCATTCCTTAAAATGTATAAAACAAAAGCCACCATTACTTCTGCACTTGTTACATCATCAGCAGCAAAAAGGGGCATGGATAACTCAACCTATTATTTGCTGAACATACAATACATCATTCATACCGGCACTCAATATTCAGGACAAACAGTATTCTGGAAAAAAAATGTAGCCGGCGAACAGTTGCCCTAGATGTATGTAACAAAAGATCCCGAAAATTTTAAAACTGATTTTGGCCAGTCACTTAAATGGCTGCTACCTATTAGTATCATACTGATTTTACTAGTGGCCTATTTTTGATACCGGCTGTTTAGCATGCACTATAATTACAAGCCATCATAATAAGCTAATCAGGTTCTTACCCTCTTTCGCTATTGTTTCTGCTGCATTACTTTTTCAATTTTTGCCAATAATTAAAACGTTGCCAAAATTAAAAGCTGATGTTACTTTTTATTTTCACTGCTCTCTTTTTCACTGCTTTTTACAAAGTGTTGGAATTGGTACCAATACTTCCAATACAAACCCAGCACTAGAAATAAGAAGCAATAACAGCGGTGTACTAATGCCCCGGTTGAGTACAGCCTCAAGAAATACTAAGCCGAATGTATCAAAAGGAATGATGGTATATGACTCAAAGCTGGCTGCACTTTATTATTAAAATGGAGAAAAGGGGAGGTCTTTCAATGAAAAAAATTCGGATTGGCTTACCAGTTCCGGTTTTATCAACAAACCGTAAACCACTGCCAATATACCTATGATTAGTGCTAATAGGATTACGACGGCGGCAAGTGGAATTCTGTATGATAATGGTGGGCCTTCCGGTAATTATTCCAGTGATACATATCACAAGTAAACTGTTAACGCAAAGAACAACGACAGATTTATTGGCTATAAAGTGGTTATTAAGCAAATGAACTTTGCAGCAGGTGATACTTTTGCGATGTATGTGGCAGATGATGTGAGTACCGCAAGGTTTTTTAGTGGTAAAAGCACAGGTACTTATTTTTTTGTAGCAGCCAATGCGCCGGTGTTCGTTTTTGTATCAAATGCCACTGGAAATACACCCGGCTTCCGCATACGTTAGGCGCATTCACTACCAGTACTGCCAATACATCTGCACCGCCATTATACGGATGGTTTTTTAACAAAAGAAAAATTGCAGTGAGAAGCGGCATTAATTCATTGAATAATTTGGCGACTGACAGCCCTGGAAGATTGTCGTTTGTTTATGGTGATAATACCAAAGCAAAAGGCCTTAGTGTAAGTGCAGGCTATTTGTACAGCCAACGCAATAAGCAGGTAAGTGACGGCAGGGGAAAGCTATTTCCGTACTCATCATGCCCGGCTACTATAAACGGAATGCTGTTGACAGTGGAAGAAGCATAGACAATATATGTTTTGTCAACCATATTGCTGGGGTTGCTGCTATTTATAAAACTCATAAAAATTGGCCGCCTTAAAACTCACTTCTTATGGTGCCTGCAGCATTTATCTGCATCACAATCGGGACCTTCCTGTCAGGTGACCTGCCCTCGTAGTACCCGCCCAATGTAATATATCCCTAGGTTTCAAGTGTGGCGGTATTAATGACTGTATTGGCCTATTCGTTGTTTTTGGCAAAGTCAGTAAATACGCCATTGATTTGTTGAGCTTGCAGTTTATAGAAAGCAACGATTATAAGGAGTGTGACAATCTTTTTACAAAACCAGAATAAGCACTCAAAAATGATGAGATTACAAGATGAATCAAATAGCGAAATAGGGTGAATTATCTTACACCCTGCACTCGCTAAAACGCAAATATTTTAATGGCCCTATAAAAAAGACGTTTTTTTTTACTGGTGCTATGGATTATTTTTCGTAATAGTTAAAGTACTATTTGCACCAATGGTGAAATTTGCGCCACCCATCACCCTCACACTGTAAGCAAATGCCTGTTTGTTGGCACCAATCAATATGCTCCCGTTAGCTATCACCACTTCCGTATATGAATCGGGTATTACTCCTGCTGCCCAGTTGCCGGGCTTAAACCAATCATTGTCAATAGTACCTGTCCAGCTCCCGGGTTTTATACGGTTGTATACATCGGCAGGTATTTGCAGTTTTTGTAATGCGCCGCCATAAAAAAAGCCATCATTTTTAAAAGCCAGCAGGTTGCCGCTGTTGTCAAATGTTCTGGCTCCAATAAAACTACTTGTCGTCCATATTACACCGTTAGTACCAAAGTTGGTATCTAAATCACCGTTCAAGTCCACCTGGCATACAAAACTTTTATCGGGTCTTGCAGCGTTTGATTCGCCAAAAATCAGCAACCGGGTACCATTGGCCACCCATTTACTCTGGCGGCGGTTGTAACTGGTAGCACCGGGAATTTGTAAAAATTTAACGCCATTGTTTCCAAAGCTGTTATCCACCACACCGCTGTTGTTGATGAAAGAAAAGAAAATACCATAGGTGATATTGCTGCCGTTGGTGGCAGAAGCCCAGTCTGCCATGGCCAGTAAGCCGCCTGCCACCCTTTTCATTTCCCGTACGTTGGTTTGTTCATTGCTGTTAATGGTAGGTAATTCCGCAAAACCATTAACGCCGTAAGTAAGGTCGGGGGAGTTGGTACTTTGTTTTGCCCGGCATATATACCTGGATGTGGTGGAAGCAGCGCTGGCCCTGCCACTGGCATACAAATCAAAGTTGGAGGTGTCAATCCTGTATTCTAACATGGAACGAAGGTTGAGGTAGTAGCCACCGTTATTAATGCCACCGGGTGTCAATTTCAGCACCATGCTGCGGCCACCATTATCATTCGTTACAGAGCTGTTACCGCCAAAGTAGATGTCATCGCCTATTAGTTGTATCTCACCCGGCGACATGCCAATATAACCTGCAAAATGAAAGCGGCCATTGTTCACAGGCCCAAAATTAAAATCGGGCGTGCCGTCGGCATTTAATTTATAGATAGTGGCTTTGGGGCCATCTGTTCCCGTGCCAATGCCCGGTTCGTTTGTATAATTTGTATAAGTGCCCCCTATCAGAAATTTTCCATCGGGCAGCGGTACAATTTGCCTGGCTGACCTGCCATAATTTGATTGAAAAGCATACCGGGTACCGTTTGTTCCAAAACTGCTGTCTATACTTCCATTGCTGTTAAAACGCTGGAAGAGTAAAGCCTGTTGCCCTAATGCGGTGGGTACAAAACTGGCTGTTCCGCAAACCATGTATTTGTCATTGGGCATTTGTGTTACATCCGTCCATGGTAAGCCGCCGCCTGCATTAATTATCAGCACACCCTGGTTGGCAAAGCTGGCATCCAGTAAACCATTCATGGCATATTTTAAAACCACGCCGGCAAATGTTCCATCTGCACGGGTAGCCTTACCCGTTACAATAAAACCTGCGCTGTTCAGCATAGGGATAATGCAGGTGGGCTCTGCTGATACAAAACCATTGCCAAGCCAGGGTGTGTGCGGCAGTTGGTTTGTGCCGGCACCGCTGGGAGTAAGACTGGCAATAGCCATACGGTATTGACTGTTGGTATTAATAGGATGGGCATAAGCAAACACAATCCGCTCCTCACCATTGATAACAACTTTTTTAGCGCTAATATTTTTGCTGCCAAAGCCTGGGTTCGGTTCGCCCAATAAATAATTAAAACTGGTGATGGTTAAAGACCCATTGTTATTGAAAGTAGTAAAGGAAGGTACTGATTCCATTCCATTATTTCCATAGCCTCCAACAGTTACACTTTCATCGTTGTTTACCAATACACTGGTTACATAATACCTGGATGAAGTAGGAAAACTTTTATACCCATTGTCGCCGAAAGTGCTGTCTATTCTGCCTATACTGGCATTGATGCGACAAACGGTGATACCTTTTCCCGGGCCCAAACTGGCAATAGTAGAAAAAGCTACATAAAAGTTACCTGTAAGCGTCGACTGACTAATTCTTACCGGCCTTGACTGGTCAACAATATTGCCTTCTGGCGCACTTATTTTAAGTGTACCGCTGTCGCCAAAAGACACAAACGGGGTACCAGTGTTTCTGTTGAATGATGACAGCAAAACCCTTGCATTGCCAAAAGTGGCACCGTTGAGGCGAACGCTGAATAAGGTAAAGCCCGTAACCCAATCCTCAATAAAGCCCCTTGCTGTAGCACCGCCGCCCGAAAGCCTCGTGATATTTCCGTTATTGAATGCAGTAGGCCTTGAGCCTGAGGGAAATGTTTTTACCAAAAAGCCATCGTCTGCAAATGCATCCAGACTGTCTTGGTGGCCTGCTACTATTAACTGGTTGGATGCACCTGTTGTAGACGTATTGGCTATATAAATTTTGTTCACCTCTGTGCTGCCCATGCTTGAGTTGACACTTGACAGCAAACTAACATTGCCTCCAGGGCCGGAAAAGTCCTGCCTTATAACGCCTGAAGGAGTTATCTGTAGGATTATGGGAATTTTGTTGGGGCGTGTTACAAAAACACCGTTTACAACGCTTGAACGCTGTACCCCTTCGTAGTAGCCGCCCAGGGTAATATGGTCGGTAGTTTGATGGATTGCCGTGTTGATAACGGTATTGCCCCAGATATCATTCCTGGCAAAGTCGGTAAACACCCCATTAATTTGCTGTGCATGGATTGTAAAAAAAGATGCCAGGAAAAGCAGCAGAAAAAAATGTTTCATAAGCTGTAAAATGATTACCCAAAAGTGGTTGTATGGCCTGAAAAGCGCAATAGCGAATTAGGGGGAGATTGAGGATAATGCATTGCAGCGTAACGATACAACATTTATCTTTACAGCAATAGTTGCGGCAGCAAATAATAAAACATTTCTACTTAAACTACAATTTTGTAAATTACTATATGTTTAAACCTATCGCTTTATCTCTGTTACTCATTTTATTTTTTCGTATAACAGTTACTGCACAAAATCCCGAAATTGATTCCCTTGTTCGCCTGTTGAATAAATCGGCAGCAGACACTAATAAAGTACACCTATATTGGGAAACGGGAGTATCTATCATTTACCAGGAGCCATTTAAAGCAATACCTTATTTTAAAAAAGGTATTGCACTATCAGAAAAATTGGGCTTTACAAGCGGACTGGAAAAGTGTAACAATGCAACATCTTATGCATTTTCGTTAAATGCAAAGTATGATTCTGCTTTAGTGTATATAAACAAAGCTGTTTTATATGCAGTAAAAGCAGGGAATATTAAACGTCTTTCACTGGCCTATTTAAACAGGGCAGATGTATTTGTAAATCTCCAGAATTATCCTGCTGCTTTAAAAGATTGCGACACTGCTATTGTTTATGCAACGCAAATCAAAAACAACGATGGCCTGGGTCGCATTTACAGTATAATGACCGGCATTTACAGAGACTTAAAGCAGTACGATAAAGCATTGGCAACATTGGATAAATCAGACTATCATTTCGGCTTTACCAAAAACAGGCAAATGGTGGCTATGAATTATTCAGAACGGGCATATATACTGCTGCAACTAAATCACCCTGATACTGCTATTTATTGGTATAATAAAGCAATTGTAATTGCCGATAGTCTTGAAGATATTAATAATCTTGCTTCTTACTATGGTGCAATAGGAGAAGCTTTTGCAAAACAGAAAAATTATAAAAAATCAGAAGCTGCATTCATTGCCGGCCTTAACTATGCCCGGCAATCGGAAAATACAGGCCAGCAGGCGGTGTGTTATACTAACCTAAGTACGCTGGAACTGGAACAAAACCATTTTCAAAAAAGTATTGAATATGGGCTTAAAGCGTACGAATTGATAAAACCTGAAACCGATTTGCTGAGAGAGCAAAATATTACTTATACACTTGCTACTGCATATTTAAAAAATGGCGATAGCAGAAAAGGGTTAGAGTTTTTAGAGATAAGCACAACTTTAAAAGACAGCCTTGTAAAACAACAATTCTCTGTTGAAACAGCAACGCAACAGGCATCCTTTGATGTGAAAGAAAAAGAAAGGGAAATTACTGTGCTCAATAAAAATAGAGAATTGCAGCAGCAAAAATTACAAAAGCAACGTTTACTCATATTTGGTTCAGCATTTATTGCCCTGCTTTCACTAGCAGCAATTTGGTTGCTATTTAACCGCAATAAATTAAAACAGCGGATGAAAGAACTGGAACTCCGTAATCAGATTGCAGCCGACCTGCATGATGAAGTAGGAAGCTCATTAAGTAGTATCCACATGCTTAGCCAGATGGCAGTGAAGCCAGGCAATGAAATATTGCAAAAAAGTATTTTGGAAAAAATGAGTACCAATGCAAAAGAAACAATGGAAAAAATGAGTGACCTGGTATGGACCATTAAGCCCGAGCCGGCAGAAGGTAGTAACCTGAAACAAAGAATGGAACGATTTGCCTATGAAATATGTGGTGCAAAAAATATTGCCCTTACACTGCAATTGGATAAGTTGGAAACAAAAGACCTGACCATGGAACAGCGGAAAAATATGTACCTCATTTTTAAAGAAGCATTGAATAATGCAGTGAAATATTCCGGTACGGAAAAAATTGCAGTGTCTGCAGCTAATGGGAACAATGTACTTACGATGATTGTAAAAGATGAAGGCAAAGGGTTTGATACAGGTACTGTAGTAAAAGGGAATGGACTGGAGAATATTCAAACCCGGGCAGCAAGCGTTGGCGGTAAGTTATCTATTGATTCTGCACCGGGTAGTGGAACTATTGTAAAGTTAATTATGCCCCTTACATTATAATACTCACCCTTTTTCGCTATTGCATAATGTTTTAAATTTTAAACCTTTGTAAAAATAAATATCTTGATAAGAGTAGCCATTTTTGAAGACAATAAACACCTGCGGGAAACATTTGAACTCCTGCTGAACCATACCGATGGTTTTATTTGCGCAGGTGCATGGCCTGATTGCCGCAATATTGTTACCAACCTTGAAGTTTATCCCAGCGATATTGTATTGATGGACATTGAAATGCCAGGCATGAATGGCATAGAGGCCACTAAACTGGTGAAAGAACACTTTCCAAAAATAGATATCCTTATACAAACTATTTTTTTTGAAGACGAACATATTTTCAATGCTATCTGTTCGGGTGCATCGGGTTATATTTTAAAATCAACCACACCAGATGGATATATAGAAGCCATCAAAGATGTGCAGTCTGGCGGATCACCCATGACACCAGGTATTGCCCGAAGAGTGATTGAATTGTTTAAACATAATCTAAAACCTGCTGTGCCTGCAAAAGAATATAATCTTACCTCACAGGAAAAAAAAGTATTGCAATTGCTGGTACAGGGTAAAAGTTATAAAATGATAGCGGCAGAATTATTTGTGGCTACTGATACTGTAAAATCTCATGTTACCAGCGTGTATGCCAAGCTGCATGTACACTCCGGCACCGAGGCGGTATCGCTGGCATTAAAAGATAAGATTGTGTAGACAGGATGATTATCCCTGTACCACTTACGCCAGTAAAGGTTTGTACAATATTAAAAAAGCTGATCTATTACAACCACTTTATCAATAACGCCTGCACTGTGTTCATTTTTCTTCATTCCATAAGTGGTTACCAGCGTGTTAATGAGGTATTTTTTTGTCTGCGTTTTTGTTCTGAAAGTCTCCCGCCTGATCCTTAATTGGTCTGCTTCTTTTTTGGTTATTTCAAACTCCGTAGCATAGTATTTCATTTCGCAGATGTTGATAGAGTTATCGCTGCGATCTATCAACATATCTATCTGAAAGCCTTGCTGTTGCTGATTTCCCTTAAAGTACCAGGAACTTTCCTGCGAAAAAACACCGGCTATTCCCAATGCCTTTTTTATTTTGTAGCTGTGCCTGATGCATAAAGATTCAAAAGCAAAGCCTGCCCAGGATTTGTATTTGGCAGCAGTACTTATTTTTATAAAACTTCCTTCCGGATTTTTTTGCGGATTAAACTGGTAGTAAAATACCGAATACTCGTCTATCAAACGATACAGTGTTTCTTTCTTTTCTTTTCCAAAGGGTTGAAACGATTTGATGAACGAACTTTCTTCCAGTTCTTTTAGCATCCTGCTAAGACCGCCTCCATTAGGAATATGTGTGGCAGTGATGATTTCCTGGCGGGTGAGCCCCCGCCTTTTTGCAGACAAAGCCTTAACAATTGTTTCATACTTTTCATATTGATCAAACAATGCCCGGTACAGGTTTTGAAACTCTCTTTTTAGAGAACTTTTTTCGCTGAATAAAATCCGATCAATGCTTTGTACGGCAGATTCTCCTTTTCTTACTTCATTTAAATAATAAGGCACACCACCAATGGCCATATATAATTGAATGATTTCGTAATGGGGTAAATGAATGCCTTTTGCCACCAACAGCTCTTTGGTTTCTTTAAGTGTGAAGGGTGCCAGGTTAATATATTTTGTAATGCGGTTGTGCAGGCCGGCTTTATTATCCAGTACGTTCTTCATCATCCACGATGTGCTGGATCCACAAATAACAATAATGATCCTTTGGTCACAAGCCCAATCGTTCCAGAAATATTCAAAGGCTGGTAAAAAGCCTCCCTTGTGCGAATCCATCCATGGAAATTCATCCAGAAAAATTACCTTTTTACTTGCTGTTTTTAGTGATAGCAGGTATTGCCTTAATAAGCTAAAAGCCTCCATCCAGTTTACAGGAAAAGATGTGTGTTTTTTTTTGGTTGCTGCAACGATTTTATCTGTAAATGCTACCAGCATAGTGTTTCTTGTAGCGTCTTTTATCCCGGTAAAATGAAAACAAAGTTGTGTTGCATAAGCTTGTTTTACAAGATATGTTTTACCAATCCTTCGCCTGCCCAGTACGGCTACCAGCTCAGCTCCTGGCTTGTCCAGCAACTCCTGTAAAATATCACATTCTTCTTTTCGCCCTGCAAATATTTTTTCGGTAATTTTTTTCATTCAATAATTTAAAGTAGATAATGTAAATAAGCAGCATTATTTATTACTGGCTTAAAGTGGGTAAAATAGGGTAGATTAAGCCACTAATAAAATATGAATATATGCCTATTAGCTGGTTAAAAATACTTCTTCATCTAAATAAGAAATTATTTATTGCTGGCTTAAAGTGGGTAAAAAAAGGTAGATTAAGCCACTAATAAAATATAAATATATGCCTATTAGCTGGTTAAAAATACTTCTTCATCTAAATAAGAAATTATTTATTGCTGGCTTAAAGTGGGTAAAAAAAGGTAGATTAAGCCACTAATAAAATATAAATATATACCTTTTAGCTAGTTAAAAATACCTGTTCATCTAAATAAGAAATTATTTATTGCTGGCTTAAAGTGGGAAAAAAAAGGTAGATTAAGTCACTAATAAAATATAAATATATACCTTTTAGCTAGTTAAAAATACCTCTTCATCTAAATAAGAAATTATTTATTGCTGGCTTAAAGTGGGTAAAAAAAGGTAGATTAAGCCAGTAATAAATTTTATACTAAAATCATATTGCAACATTCGGCTTCTTTTATATAGTCTCCACAGGTTATGTACAAGCATATTTTTAAAACAATTTACTCCGGTATGTAATTGTATTTCTCACCCTGATTCGCTATTGTTCCCTTCTCATTCATTGGTCAATTTTGGTGGTAATTAAAATCGCACCAACATGAGAAAGCTGTTTTCATTCTTCACTTGTTGTTTTTCAATTATTATTTCATTTTCGCAAAGCGTTGGTATCGGTACCAATACTCCCAATACAAATGCAGCACTGGAAACATGAAGCAATAGCAAAGGTGTACTAATGCCCCGGTTAAGTACAGCTTCAAGAAATGCTATGCTGAATGTACAAAAAGGAATGATGGTATAGGACTAAACGCTGGCAGCATTTTGTTACTAAGATTGATTTTGTCTACTACGGCGGATTGATTTTTTGTTAGTTTTTTATCAACCTGTGCCGATGACGAATCGGAAGAAAAAAACAGGTGGAGTCTAGCTTAATACTAATAAGGCATTGCGAACAAAATTCATGATCCATGATTTTAATTTACATTTTCATTATCGGCCTGCCTGCAATATTGCTGTTTTTTGCTGTCAAAAAAATAGTAACAATAAGGGCAATTGAAAAAAAAGGTGTAGCAACACATGCATTGATCATTAATGTCAGCTTAATGAGGTCAGGTAGAAATTGGTGGGATAAGTTGAAGATGGAGTATGCGGATAGCACCGGCACACGCCATGCAGCAAAAGCAACCACGTTACGAGGCCATTATAAAATCGGATATACCATGCCGTTAAAGTACCTGTATAATAAACCTGCCCAATATGCAATTGATGGAATGCAAAGAGGGCAATGGGTACTGGTGATTGTTTCCTTTTTTTTACAGGTCTTCAGTATTTATGCCGCTTTTAAAATTGATGCAATGGTGCAATATGGCAACTTCCAGTTCTCCCCCTAATTCGCTATTGTAAAGCCGGAGGTAGTTTTTCATTTTTGTAGTCAATTAAATGACAAGAAAAATGAGAATTTTTACATTAATTGTTTCCTTCGTTATTATTTCAGGCGGCACAAAACTCAATGCCCAGTTTGTTTATCCCAATGATATTTGCATTGGTGCAATGCCGCTACCTGTAGGTAATACCGGCCAATTAAGTGATTCAGCTTTTCAACGCAATCAATATGCAGACCCCGCTCCCTCTACTATTTCCGATTGTGGAGGCACCACTACCAGTACCCGTTACGATCTTTGGTACAGCTTCATTGCTTCCGATACCAGCATTTCTGTGGTATTGGAATATCTGAGCAGTAACGGTGTTTTTTACCAGATTTTCTCGGGCAGTTGTGGCAGCCTTACCAGTATATATTGTAGTATTAACGGGGTGGCTCCTCCGGTAAATATTGGAGGGTTGGTACCCGGGCAAACCTATTACCTGCGTACCTATTTTCCGGGTATCATCAATACAAGATCCATTGCTTCTAACTATAAATTAACCCTTTTATCAAAACCCGTAAATGATGATTGTGGCGGTGCAGCTTTGCTGCCGGTAAATCCCGTTAATGCTTCCGCATTTGCTTCCAGCCGGTTTAGCAATGCGCTTGCCACTGCTGCGGCAGATGTTTCCTGCGCCAGCAATCAGGGCTGGTCCGGTTTCAAAGATGTATGGTTTAAGTTTATAGCAACCAGCACAGTTCATACTATTATTATGTCAGCTACCACATCAGGCACAAGAATGGTTATTTATGGTGGTAATGCGGGAAGCTTAACCGCTATGACTACCTATCAATCCACCTTAGGAATCCTTTCCAGAACAGAAACACTTACCAATTTAACTATGGGTGAAACCTATTATATCAGGGCAGGTGCCAATGCTATTGTAAATTTTAATTTGGGTATTTTCCAGGGTTCTCCGCAAAATGATGAATGCATTAATGCGGATACTTTTTTAATGAGTAACTCTTTTACCTGCGAAAATAATTTTGTTGTAAAAAGGCTGGGTGCTACTAATTCCACAACGGTTTGTCCGTCTATATCAGACAATGATGTGTGGTATATATTTAAGGCTACTGCAACAGATATTACCGCTACTATTTCCGGTGCAGGTGCCAGCTCTTTAAAACTCGGATTGCTATCAGGAAACTGTGGCGCACTTACCTGCCTGGCCAGCAGTTCCAATTCCCTTCTCAATTATTCCGGACTCACCGTGGGTAATTATTATTACCTGAAGGCTGGCGGAAACAGATCCGAACTTCTGGCATTTGTTTGCATTGCCCCAAAAATTACCAATGATGAATGCGGCAATGCTATTACCCTACCGGTAAAACCTTTCAATCAATTTCGTACGAATATTGGCTATAACAAAACAGCTACTCAATCGATGCCGGTCTGTACAGGATCATCCGAAATTGCCGATGTGTGGTACCGGTTTACTGCTACAGATACTGCCTGCCTCATTACTACTGATGGTGAAGTAGCCGGCCAGGTTTCCATAGAGGTGCTTTCCGGCGGGTGTAATACTTTGACGAGTATATATTGTTCTCCCAATACTTTTCAACCCGCAAATATTACAGAAATTACTGCAAGGATATCCGGATTACTACCGGGTAATAATTATTACGTAAGATGTTATACTGCCCCATCAGAATCCGGGCTATTTACCATTGATATTAATAGCTTACCAGCCAATGATACCTGCAGTGCGGCGGTTACTTTAATTCCTCAGCATGGCCTGGCTTACGAAGTATTAGCTGATAACGGTATCCGGCAAGCTTCTACATCGCAACCAGCTTGTTCTACTGCGGTTGTAACAAATGATATCTGGTATAAGTTTACCGCCACCCAAAACAGTATGGCCATCAACAGCAACCTTGAGAATAGCGGAACGGTACTGGGTTTCCAGGTGTATAGCGGAACGTGCGGCGCCTTAACCAGCCTGGATTGCATTCAGCAGGGAACTGCAAAACATAAGGCACAAACATTTACCAACCTTGTGCCTGGCCAAACTTATTTTATACGGCAATATGGCAATGTATATAACAACAAATTTACTATCATTGAGCAACCGCTGAATGATGAAATGGCCGGAGCCATAAAACTAAGCCCGGCACCTGCCAATGTACAAACACTTCCATCATACTACCTGCATGGAGCATTTAAACAATTTGGTAAAATCTGTAGCAGTGGCAATTATACTATTCATCATGATGTATGGTTTTATTTTATAGCGGAGGCTGCATCGCATAGTATTGCTACAAGCGCAGGCAATTCGTTTTGGGAGGAACAATTGCCCGGCTACACATATCGGATTGAAACTTTTAGAGGGTACGCAGCCGACAGTACGTCGCTGGCAGCCAAAGCAATGATGTGTGGAGCAGGATTACTTACTGTAAATGGTCTTTCAGCAGGAGATACCGTTTATGTGCGCATTGCCAATACTTCCGCCGCAGGCAACACCAGCATCTTCAATATAAAAATTGGCAGCACACAAAATATGGATGAACCCGGTGGTGCGCTTGTATTAAATGAAACAGATAACTATCAATATTTATTAAACACTACCGGTGCCACGCAAAGCCTGCCTGCAAGCGGTTGTGTAATAGCGGATTTTCCGGATGATGATATTTGGTTAAAATTTACGGCATCTGCTACCGCCAAAAGAATTATTGCCGGCTTCGAAAACAGGGATATCAGCTTACAGCTTTTTTCCGGTACGCCCGGTAATTTAATGGCCATTAAATGCAGCAATAACATCATGGTGTTGCCGTCAGGCCTTAGCAACGGAGCCGTTTATTTTGTAAGAGCTTACAGCAAAGTCAATGGTCTTTCCGCAAGCTTTAATATTGGTTTATTCGGTGAAGATGATCCATTGGCCAATAGCTGTGTTGCCGGAGCTGTGCATGGGCCAAACCTCGTTCTAAATCCCCGCTGCGAAAGCGAATACAAATATTTGTTGCCCAAAAATGATGATGGTACAATTGTGCCCGGCCGAAAAATAGCCGATGGATGGTGGAGCAGCACCAACGCAACTGCTGACATGTGGAATGCAGATTATCCTTTAGGTGAATGGGGTAATATGCCTGGAAATATTGATAACAGCAGGGATAAGATACCCCGCAGCGGAAAAGGCATGTTTGGCATTCTGTCTAATTTATCCGGATCGGTTTGGACAGAATATGTAACGGGTAAACTGGTTCAACCATTAACCACCGGAAAAACTTACCAGGTTTCATTTTATGTGAGCATGGCAAAAGAAGCGCTTGCAAAACACCTTTTTAATATCGGCGCCTACCTCAGCAATGACAGTATTGTAAGCAATAGTAGTTATGCTCTGGAAATAAAACCAGATATTGCTAACCCGCCCGGCCAGCCCGTAACAGAAGAAAATACCTGGGTAAAAATTTGCGGAACCTTTTACGCCGATAAACCTTACGCTTTTATAACAATCGGAAACTTTGGTGTACATGCTATTTACAGCAGCTCTACAGGCAGTTACTTTTTTATAGATGATGTGGTAGTAGCAGAAATCACCAGCCAGGTGTTGCCATTGAGCCTGCTCAACTTTAATGGAAAAATAAATACCAGCAACCATACCGAACTAAACTGGCAAACTGCAGATGAAAACAATACCAAAAATTTTATGGTGGAATGGCGAACTGATGGCACAAATTTTAATAGCATAGGAACGGTAACTGCAAAAGGAAATAACTACAACGCTTACAACTTTCTACATACCACACCTGCTGATGGCAATAATTATTATCGCCTGAAAATGGTTGATGTGGATGGCAGGTTTACTTATTCACCGATCATTCGCTTAGGCAATAAAAGCAATCAACATCAAATGATGGTTTATCCAAACCCGGTTGCGAATTTGCTGAATATTTCAGCAATAGCTGAAAAAGATGAGCTGGTATTTTTTAGAATGATGAATGCAGAAGGGAAAGTCATAGCTACTAAACAAATGATGATTAAGAAGGGCAGCAATGGGTTTACCTGGAATGTAGCACAACTGGCCGCCGGTACTTATTTTATTTTTTCCACCAACAAAAGTTTTGGAACGATGCAGATTATTAAGCAGTAGGTAATGGAAAATATACTTCACCCTATTTGGGTATAGTTCTAACCTTTCTCTTGCTGCAATTTTTGAATACTTAAATATAATCGTATGAAATGGAAAAATATTTTACTAAGCACCCTAATAATGTTGCTGTTAAACAACAGTCAGGTAATGGCACAATTTGTTTATCCAAATGATATTTGCAGTGGTGCAATGCCAATCCCCGTAAGCAATAACGGGCAATTAAGCGATTCTGTTTTTCAGAGAAATGCCTATGCCAACCCTGCAATTTCAGCCATTCCCGATTGTGCAGGATCTACCTCAAATACCCGCTACGATTTATGGTATAGTTTTACTGCCATCGGTACAACGGTGACCATTGTTGCGGAACATCTTACGGGCAGTGGTTTGTTGTACCAATTATTTGAGGGCAACTGCGATGGGCTTACCAGTTTGCAATGCGGCGAAGGCAGGCCTAATTCTACCTTTCCAACTTTTACCGGGCTGGTGGCGGGTAAGCAATATTACCTGAGATCCTATGGATTAAATTTGAACGGAGAGAGCAACGCTTCTAATTACAAATTATCATTGTTAGCAAAACCGGTTAATGATGATTGTACCGGTGCGGTATTATTAAACATAAATCCTGCTAACGCACCTGCTTATACTACCAACCGGTTTTCAAATGCACAGGCAACGATCGCTCCCGATGTAAGTTGTGCCAGCAACGGCGGCTGGGCAACCTTAAAGGATTTGTGGTATAAATTTGTAGCTACTAAAACGAACCATGATGTCTTTATAAATCTGCCCCCTGGCATCACCAGGGTTGATGTGTACAGAGGTGCGCCTGGCGGTTTCGTTAATATTGGTTTATTAAACGGCGGCAGCGGCTCAATACCTTTAAAGAACTTAACCATTGGTGATACCTATTACATCAGGATTGGCGCTACAACTGAAGTATTTTTTAACATTGGTATTTTTCAAAACACTGTTTCCAATGATGAGTGCGTAAACGCAGATACCGTTAGAGTGGGTAGTACCTACGGTTGCGATAATAATTTTGCCGTAAACCTGCTTGGTAGCACGGTTTCAACAGTAACTTGTAATCAGTCAACAACGGGTGATGTGTGGTATATTTTTAAAGCAACCGTTCCCGACATAAAAATTACAAGTACTGGCGATGGCAGCTCAAACCTTAAAATCGGGTTGCTTTCCGGAAGCTGCGGTACTTTTACCTGCCTGGCAAACAACAATAGCACACTTTCATATTCGGAGCTCACTGTCGGCAATTATTATTATTTAAAAGTTACGTCAAGCTTACCTGAACGATCTTCTTTTCTCTGTATCTCTCCAAAAATAACCAACGATGAATGTAATAACGCTTTTCCACTTTCTGTAAAACCTTACAATGTATTACGCACCACTGTGGGCGACAACAGCGATGCTACGCAGAGTATGCCAGGCTGCCAGACAGGAAGCACAATTCTTGATGTTTGGTATCGCTTTACTGCAACTGACACCGCCTGCCTTATTACTGTAGATGCTGCAAAAACATCTTCTACCAGATTCGAGGTGCTGACAGGTGAATGCGGATCATTGAACAGTATTTTTTGTAGTAGCACCACTGCTATTCCTGCCAATGCTTCTGAACGTACTGTACGTGTGGGTGGCCTTGTAGCGGGCAACAGTTATTACGTAAGAAATTATACTACCAACCAGGGCATAGGGTTATTTACAATAGATATAAACAGCCTGCCGGCTAATGATACCTGCACAGGTGCCGTCATCCTTATACCGCAGCAAGGGCTTGCTTACGAAACCATGAGAGATAACGGCATGCTGTATGCATCTACTTCTCAACCGCCCTGTGCGGCGGCCGCCGTTACCAATGATATCTGGTATAAATTTACCGCCACACAAAATAGCATGGGCATTATTAGCAATATGGAAACCAGCGCCTCCATATTGGGCTACCAGCTCTATAGCGGTGGCTGTGGCAGCCTAACCAATATCGGTTGTATTCAGCAGGGTGCTATCCTTCATAAAGCACAAACTTTTACCGGAATGGTGCCGGGTCAAACCTACTTTATAAGGCAATATGGCAACACATCCACAAACAGGATTACCATAATTGAAAAACCGGTGAATGATGAAATAAGCGGTGCCATACAACTCACTGTAACGCCTTCCAATGTGCAAGCGCTGCCATCTTATTACCTGCACGGAACCAGTACACAATTCGGTAAAATATGCAGCAATGCTACTTATAACATTTACCACGATGTATGGTTTTATTTTATAGCTAAAGAAGCAAATCATATCATTAGCACAAGTGCCTTAAATTCTTTTTGGGATGAACAGATTGCAGGTTATACCTACCGGTTGGAAGCTTTCAAGGGTTACGGTGGCGATAGTACCGCACTTGCTGCGAAGGCAATCGGCTGTGGTTTAGGCTCGCTTGCATTGGGCGGGCTTACTGCAGGCGATACGGTGTATGTACGCATTGCCAATACAGCCGCAGAAGGCAATACCAGCATTTTTAGCGTAAAAATAACCAACACTCAAAATATAGATGAGCCCCAGGGAGCGCTTGTTTTAACTGAGTTAAATACCTATCAATATTCGCTTAATACGGCAGGTGCCACGCAAAGTTTACCGGCTGGTGGTTGTAACATCCAGGACTTTCCTGATGATGATATTTGGTTAAAATTTACAGCATCTGCAACCGCAAAAAGAATCATTGCGGGGTTTGATAACAGGGATATTACGCTTCAACTTTTTTCAGGCACACCCGGTAACCTGGTAGCCTTGCAATGCAGCATTAATATATTGGTGCTTCCGGCCGGCCTTACCAACGGTGCCCTGTATTATGTAAGGGCTTACAGTAAAGCCAATGCATTGGCAGCTACTTTTCAGATAGGATTATTTGGCGAAGATGACCCGATGGCCAATAACAGCACCACTGTTTGCCTTGGTCCCAACCTGTTGGTTAATCCCCGTTGCGAAAGTGAATACAAATATTTGCTTCCGAAAAATGACAACGGAGCAACGGTTGCCGGGCGAAAACTAGCAGAAGGTTGGTGGAGCGGAAATGAAGCAACTGCGGATGCCTGGGATGCAGACTATCCTTCCGGTGAATGGGGCGATTTGCCGGGTGCTGTAAATTCCGGAATAAGAAAAATTCCCCGCAGTGGCAAGGGTGTACTGGGTGTATTTTACCAGGGTACTGGCTGGAATGAATATGCTACCGGCAAGTTAAAACAGCCAATGGAGCCCGGTAAAACCTACCTGGTTTCCTTTTATGTAAGTTTAGACGACTCCTACCCAGTGGTAAAACTATTTAATATTGGGGCTCAACTTGGGATGGATAGCATCGTAGGCAATGGCCTTGAACCGCTGGAAATGATGCCGCATGTAACCCATCCTGCCGGCAGCCCGGTAACGGAAGAAAATGGCTGGCGAAATATAAGTGGGCTTTTTTATGCCGATAAACCGTACTCGTTTATTACCATTGGTAACTTTGGCCCGGACGGCATTTACAACAGTTCAAATAATGCGTACTTTTTTATTGATGACGTAGTAGTAGCCGAAGTTAACTGCACAACATTGCCATTGAGCTTGCTCAACTTCAATGGAAAAATAAATGCAAGTAACCAAACCGAACTAAACTGGCAAACCGCAGAAGAAATAAATACGAAAAACTTTGCCGTAGAATGGCGAACCGATGGCAGGGTGTTTACCACGATAGGAACAGTGGCGGCAAAAGGAAACCAATACAACGCTTACAACTTTCTTCATCAAACCCCTGCTGACGGGTACAACTATTACCGGCTTAAAATGATGGATAATGATGGCCGGTTTACCTATTCATCCATTGTAAAAACAGGTAATAAGTTTACAGCAAATAACATAATGGTGTATCCAAACCCGGTTTCTACCCGCCTGAATATAACAGCGAAGGTTGATAAAGATGAGCTGGTATTTTTTAGGCTAATGAATGTGGAAGGAAAAGTAGTAGCAACAAAGTCAATGCTGTTGGTAAAAGGTAGTAATGTTTTTACCTGGAATATTGTACAAGTGGCAGCGGGGAATTATATTATCAGTTCAACCAATAAAACATTGCAGGCCGTACAAATTATCAAACAATAGAAATTTAGGGAAAAAGATTTTAAACCGTTTATAAAATAAGTATGAAAAAGTTTTGGATGATATTAAAGACAACCAATAGAAAGCATTTATTGATAGTGTTACTGAGTTTAAGTATGAGAAATGTTATGCAGGCACAAAGTGTGGGTATTGGTACTGCCGTTCCAAATTCAAAAGCTTTGCTAGACATAAGCAGTACTACAAAAGGAGTGCTCTTTCCCAGGATGACAACAATACAACGCTTCAGTATTACATCACCTCCTGTTGGATTAATGGTATATGATACAGATAAAAATGAGATGTATCATTATGATGGTTCTTTATGGCGAGCAATGTTAAATAGCGAATACTGGCAACGGCCAATAACCAACCGAAAAAGAATTACCAATTCTTTTGATAGTATTGGCATTGGAACTAGCGCACCTACAGAGTGGCTTGACGTAGACGGTAATATACGAAGCAGAAATAATATATCGGCTGATGGTCAGATAAGGGGCAGCGGATTATCAACTACGGGTGGACTAACTGTAAGTAGTAATGGTTTAGTAAACGGATATTTTTTTGCAAATGGAAATCTTACAACCAACAGCGATTTAGTACTAAATAATTCAGCCGGTTCGCTCATACTAAAAAGCATTGGTGTAGATAAAGCATTTGCGCAATTGAATGGTAATGATTTAAGAATTGGAACTTTTTCCAGCAATAATACAGGAAAATTTGTGGTAAGGACAAATGGCGGGGATCACTTTACAGTAGATGCAAATGGCAACTCAGCTTTTGGAATAGACCCTCTTGGCTTAAATGCAAAGTTTGCCGTTTTTGGAAAATCAAAGTTTATTGCAAATGGGGGTGATGCAATAGAAGCTAATGGTAAAATGGTTTTAAACCAGGGCGGCGAAGCAATGAGGATTGCAGGCAATGACCCGGCTATTAATTTCTTTGAAGGCACAACACAGAGGGGTTATATATGGGCGATTGATAATAATATGAATATAGGAACTTCACAAACAACAGGGTCACTGTCATTGCTTTCTAACCAAATAAATCTAACTAGTCCTACCGTAAATGTAGATTCTAAATTAACGGCCACAACTACAGGCACATCATACAACTTATTACCAGTATGTTATGGCCGTGTAAGTGCTAATGGTTCCAAAGCCGGAGGAACTCCCAATTTTACTGTATCTAGAAAAAGTGAAGGCTCTTATGAAATAATTTGTTCACAAATTACATCTTCATCTATAGTATCTGTTACTGCAATAGCAGGTGCTTTGAATGTTATTGTAAATGCTAATGTTAGCGCTGGTATATTATATGTCTGGACATTGAAAGATGGAGACTCATTTGGTAATCCTTTTCACTTTATTATAATTGACCCTTAATAATTTTTATTGTATTGACCAGCCTTGCTTTATATAATTTTAGCTAAATGTACTATTGCTGAGTACATATCATTATAAAAAATAAAAAAATGAAAAAAATATTATTCCTATCCATTTTTAGCAGCACTATTTTTTTGGTACTACAAGCACGAGAAATAAAAAATAAAATAAAACCTGCTGCTGAATTAGCGATAAATCCACAGGAGTTAAAAGTAAGAAAAAACTGTTGTTCATCAAACCCATACACTCTCACAGCTTGGAGCCAAAGCCTTTATCAGTCATTTAAAAATTTAACGGCTGGTGTTGGTGTAAGCAATTGCCATGCTATCGTAAATTTTCCTACAGTAAGTTTTACCATGCCAGAAAGTTGTTTTTCCCATCAAACTACCTTTGCAAGTATGGTTACGTATAGTAATTTTTATGTGCCAACCATATCAGCGTTTAGAGTAATATGGGGCGCTACTGCTCGTAGTTTTTTTTACTATGGTGCATGCCCTCCCAATCCTATTCTTTTTCCACACCCTGGTATTATAGAAAACCATGTATTTGGGGCAAAGCTTATTAAGCAAAGCGATTATAAAGATTACGCAGGCTCTCCAAAAGATTACAATGCGATGGCTTCTGTACCAGCAATTGCTCCTGCAGACATTGAGCAAATTATTAGTTGTTATGTAGAAAAAAAAGGTGGGTATATCAGTACCAGTGAAGCTGCTAATTATGATGACGTTTTATCATCCAAGGGAATAGTGATAAAAGTAAAACTAAAAACAGGTGCTTCCATTTAGGTTATTTAATAAATAATGACGATAAAGCCGGAACTATTAATTGGAAAGAAAAAAATGCTATTTGTGTAAAATGATAGCATCAAAAATAAAATACATGAAACAATTTTTACTCATTTTTATAATAATATTTTCGAGTAATTTTTTACAAGCCCAGAATGTGGGTATTGGTACAACCAACCCCCATAGCAGTGCGGCTTTAGATATAACCAACTCCACTAAAGGTTTTTTGCCGCCCTTGTTGTCGCAAAGTGCTAGGTTGGCAATACTAAATCCTGCTGAGGGATTACTTGTTTACGATACTACATTTCAACGTTTTTATCAGTACCAACTTGGTACCTGGCGTTATATTATTAATAGTAATTTTTGGATACAATCAAGCTCAAGTAATAATTTATACAACATTGCAGACAGCATTGGTATTGGCACATCAGTACCTCAACACAGATTAGATGTAAATGGCAATATACATGCTACACAAAGTATAGATGTTGCATCTACAATTACTGCTACAGGTAACGCCGAAGCAGGATTATTATTTGCGGTTGGAGATTTATCTGCTAATGGATTAATAAATGTTACGGGAAATATAAATGGAAGCAGCAATGTAATAATAGATAATACAACTGCCACGCTACAGTTGAGAAACAACGGTGTAAATAAAGCATTTTTTCAAAGAGATGGAAACGATTTGCGCTTAGGTACCAATACAAGTGCCACGGGTAAAACGATTATTAGAATGAATGGAGATAATGTTGTTACAATAGATAAGGTATCTAACTTAACCTTATTAAAAGGATTATTTGCAAATAGAGAAACAGGAAAAATGGTGATAGGGAATAGGGTAATTAGAAGTTATAGTGTTACAAACAATACAAATTCACTCCCAATATTATATGGGCGCATTTTTAGTGATGGATTTGGTGCGGCTATGTGGCCACAAACAGGTAGCTCCACAAGAATAAGTACTGGTGTTTACGAAATTGACACGAATAGAAACGACATGTCTGATTTTGGTGTTATAGTGGTAACCGCTATTGGCATAATACCTCGTGTGTGCATTGGCAGATATATTGGTAATGCAAAATTTAGAATAGAAATTTTTAGCCTCGCTGGCAATCCTGTAAACAATGATTTCTATTTTATGATTAATGACGCTTTAAACTAAAAAAAATGAATTCCAACTTATTTTTATTATTACTACTATTTTGTTCTCAGTTGCTTTTTGCACAAACCAAAATAAGTATTGGTACTACGGTTCCGCACAATAGTGCAGCCTTAGATATTTCGAGTAGCAACAAAGGTTTTTTAATACCACGAATTACGCAGGCTGCCAGGCTTGCTATAACAAACCCAACAAATGGATTGTTGGTTTATGATAGCACCTCACATAGGTTATATCAATTTCAGGAAGGAGAATGGCGGTTTATGCTTACCAACGAAAGTTGGGCTCAAGCCATCACAAGAAACTTCACCTATACCTCAACTAACAATATTGGAATAGGCCTAACCTCACCTACAGAAAAATTAGATGTAAATGGTAAAATTCAAGCCCGTGGAAATGTGATAGCAGCTAATAATATTGATGCAGGTGGAAGTGTAACGGCTGCAAACTTTACCAGTTTAGGTAGCGCTGTTATAAATGGAGAGGCTACAGCAAATGGTAATGTAAGAACGTACAGCGATTTAAATGTAGATAACTCAAATGCTACAGTACAGCTACAAAGCTTAAATGTAAAAAAGACTTTTTTTCAAATTGCAGGCAATGATTTTAAGTTTGGCACCAACAGTAACAATACAACAGGTGATATTATTTTTAGAATGGATAATGCAGATGCTATGACGATAGACAAAAATGCAAATATTAAACTGCTCAATTATTCTGTTCACGAAGGTTACGTAACTATTGGCTGGAAGCTATGCCGATTTGCTGCGCCCAACATTAATATGTTACCCGTAATGATAGGGTTGGTACCTGCTGATGGTGGCGGTAATGGATGGATATCGCCATTTTTTGGAGTAACTGGTTGGAGTAAAACAGGCACCGGTAAATATGAAATTACTTTTTCATTTATTTCGCCCAACAGCGCCATTGTAGCTACTCCTTCTGAAACCGGGAGAATATGTACTGCCACATATATAAGCTCAGGAAAATTTAGAGTTGAAACTTTTACTCGTACAGGCACACCGGTAGATTGCGCATTTACATACATGTTAAACGATCCATTATTATAAGTTGTAATCATGAAAAAAATAATACTTTCTTTTTTATTTCTTCTAAATGTACTAATTGGTTTGGGGCAAGTAGGTATTGGTACAAGCACAGTTAACGCCAACGCAGCTGTAGATATGAGCAAAACAACTAAAGGATTATTGATGCCAAGGCTTACACAATCTGCAAGATTAAACATTAGCAACCCGGCAGAAGGCTTGATGATATACGATACTACATTAAATCGTACCTATCAATACCAGGATGGGGTTTGGCGGTATTTACTTAACAATACAGTTTGGTTGCGTTCTGCCACGCCAAACACGAAATATATTTACTCCTTCGATAGTATTGGCATTGGCGCCACCTCACCAGATAACAGGTTGGAAGTAAATGGAAACATACGAACCCGTAGTTCGCTAATTGCAAACGATGAAATAAAAACCACCAATATTTTAAAAGGAGCAAATTTAATTACAAGTGGCAATGTTACTGTAAGCGGTACTGCAACTGTAGCTGGCAATATTACTACACAAGCATCATTGGTGGTAGATGATGCAACGCCTATTGTGCAGTTAAAAAGTAGTGGTGTAAATAAAGGTTTTTTACAGGCAAATGGCAATGACCTGCGCCTTGGCACCAACAGCGGTAATACCACTGGCAAAACAATTATTAAAATGGATGGAGTAGATATTATTTCTATTGATACATCATCAACCTTTAAAGTATTAATAGGCGGTACAGGTGGCAATATTAGCACAGGAATGAAAGTAGCACGGCAAATAGGACCAGATGAAAATATGTTGCCTATTCTTTTTGGAAAAGTTTATGGCAATAATTCTCAGGCATGGATGTCAACAAATGGTACAATCACAAATCCATCAACAGGTACATATAATGTGTTGAGCTATTCTGCCAGGATTAGTGGAAGAGCCACCATTTTGGTTACAGTTGCCGGTACAGTACCGCTTATTGCCACGGCAGTTTATGAGTGTTGCGACCATTGGGATATTCAATTTATAGTTAAAATAACCAATCCATTTACGGGAGCATTAACAAATGCCGATTTCAATTTTATCGTTTTAGATCCACTTAACATATCGAATTAAACAACAACAAAATATACATTATCCGAAAATAAAAAAACATGAAACAGATGCTAACAATTTTATTTGTTTTTATAAGCTGTAGTTTTTCATAAACATAAATTATAGGAATTGTTGCCAGTAGTACACCTAGAGCTGCCGCAATAAATGTTAGCAGTGCTATTTTTTGTTTGCCTATTCATCATTGTCACCCACTGCCTGCTTCTTTATGTTTTTATTAAAAAAATAAAGGAATTATAATTTATACATTTATATGGATAATGACCCCGTTCAAAGTATTACAGTGTTGCAAGCAAGGGCGGCAAATCCGTTGGGTTTAGTTCTATCTCCCCCTAATTCGCTATTGTTTACCCTTCCATATTTTTTCAATTTTGAATTGTCATTAAAACTGCATCAAAATGAAAAAACTCTTCGCACTTTTTATACTTACTTTTTTATTTTTTTCTTCCCACTCCCAAAGTATAGGCATTGGCACTAATTTGCCCAACAGCAATGCTATACTTGATGTTGCCAGCGGCAGTAAAGGAATGTTGATACCCCGAATGACACAAACACAACGGGATGCCATGATTAATCCTCCATCAGGAATGATTTTGTATATGAATGGTACAAACGATGTGCAGAATCACCCTATTGGATTTTATTATCGTGGCAGTGGGCTATGGAAGTATATTATGAGTAATGCGGACATAGATAAATCCTGGCAAAAAATTACAGGCGGGCAATACAGTTTGTTAGAAAATGTGGGCATTGGTAACACAGCGCCCACGGCTCCGCTACACATTCGCAAAGCAGGTTCTTTTCCATTGGTAAGGCTGGATGGCGGATTGCCAAGTATTTACTTTAGTGTGGGTAATGAACAGGATGGATATTCCAATACAGGTCGTATTTATGGCCGTGGAAACGACCTGGTTATTGGCGGTGCATTGGGCAGCAACGATAAAAGAATTGTATTCCAGGTAAGTGGTGAAGATAAAGCCATGTTTGAACCGGATGGCACCTTAAAAACAAAAGCTGAAATCCGACTTACCGATGCAGCTTTTACTGAAAAAGGTTTTGTACAAATGAATGGAAACGATTTGCGGATAGGGACGGTATCATCCAATAACACCGGCAATTTTATAGTGCGTAACAATGGGGCAGATATGCTTACAATCGGTGCAGCCGGAGATATGATCCCCGCCGGCAACATACAATTTAAAGAAGGCACTGCAGAAAAAGCTTTTATACAGCGCAATGGAGATGACTTACGATTCGGAACCAACAGCAGCAATGCATTGGGTAATGTGATCGTACGGATGGATGGCAACGATCGTTTTAAATTTGAAAAATCAGGCAGACTCACTTTGCAGGCCGATGCAACACCAACGCTTTATTTTGCCACCGGCGGTACAAACCAGGCATTCCTGCAGTTGCAGGGACAAGATTTGCGTATAAGTGCTACTGGTAATAAAGTAAAATTAAGTGATGTTCTAACGGTGGATGACGCCAGCAACCGGGTTGGCATCGGCACTGTTGACCCGGAACAAAAACTGCATGTGCAGGGAACGGTAAAAATCAGTACCGGGCAGGTACTTAACAACAGTAATGAAAATATACTGCCCCTCGGCTTTGCCGTATTTGATGGCAGCGGCAATAAATTAAGCGGCACGGGCAATCTTACCGGAAGCTGGTCTGGTACCAACTTTTTACTTACCTGTAGCGGCGAGAATATTAACAATACAGCCGTAAGCATCACCTGCCGCAATGCCCGGCTGATGCCTTCCTTTTCAAATGCCAGCAGTGGCCGTGTACAAATTAATTTTTTTGATGATGGCGGTGATGCTTATGTAGCAGGATTTTCTGTAGTTATTTATAAAACCAATTAATATAAAATTTTACAAATGAAAAAAACAATTGCCTTCCTGCTGATGCTATCGGCAGTACAATTTGCAATAGCACAGAGTGTGGGTATTGGAACCAGCACTCCCAACTCCTCTGCACAATTAGATGTAAACAGCATCAGCAAAGGTTTGCTTATTCCAAGAATGACAACTTTACAACGCACCGCAATTGCATCGCCTGCCAATGGCCTGATGGTGTATGATACCAACCTTTCGGCGTTTTATTTTTACAATGG
>JBGSMI010000439.1:0-6829 GCA_041740215.1 Ferruginibacter sp. | reverse complement strand
GATGTATAGAAGAACCATAATATTGGACGATTACAAAGAAAAACTTTCTCACTTAATAAAGACAGAGAGTTTTGCCATCCAAATCAATCAATTACATTTTGTTGCATTATCTCAAATTCAAATGGGGAATATTTATTTTTCTTTAGGCGATTATGTCCGGGCACTGGAATATGGTATGAAAGCACTTAAAAATGCAGAGATACTTAAGAATCCTTCTTACCTGTACAACGCCAATGATATCCTGGCATCTGTTTATTCTTTGATAGGCGAATACGATAAAGCCAACGGCTACCTGCAAAAGCAGCCGGCCCTTCAAAAACAACTTGGCTATGAAGCAACAGAACTTTCAAATTTATATAATCAATTGGGCGAAAATGCCCGCCTGTCAAAAAAATATGCTGAAGCCATAAAATACTACAAGCAAGCAATATCTGGCACAACAGATATAAGGGTTCAAACAATCCCATTCAGCAATCTGGCAGATGTATATACCAGTATTGATAGTTTATCGCTGGCATTTCAATACATAGAAAAAACAAAAGCTGGCAATAAAGTTTTAAAGCGAGCCGATTTAGATTCGTGGATTGAAAGTATCCTTGCTCGTGCCTACCTGAAACAAAACAAGTTAGACAGTGCGTTATATTATGCAAAATCAGGGTTTAATAAAGCAAACGATTTTGGCGTAGCGGAAGATATACTTAGTACGTCCAAAACGCTCAGGGATGCGTACGCAATTAAGGGAGATTATAAAAATGCCTACACCTATTTCAATCGTTATATTAGTTTAAACGATAGTGTATTTGGCGAAGAGGTAAAAAATAAAACTATGGTGCTGGAGTACAATCTTGAAATGTCTAAAAAAGAGGACCAGATTGCGCTGCTTAACCAGCAAAAAAAACTACAGAAAAATTTTCTTGCCAGCGCCTTAACTGTGCTGGGCTTAATTTTGATTTCCGCCATTTTATTACTTCGCAACGTAAGGCAAAAACAGAGAGCCAATCAACTGTTGCAAAAACAAAAGCAAGAAATTGATGAAAAGGCAAAAGAATTGGCGCTACAAAAAGAAAGCCTGGAGAAATCTTACAACAATGTAGAACTGCTTGGGCAAATTGGCCGAATGATCACCGCTTCTTTATCTGTAGAAAAAATTATTGGTACCGTTTACGATAACGTAAACGCCTTAATGGATGCGGCTGTATTTGGTATAGGCATTTACCATGATGAAATAAAAGCCCTTGATTTTCCGGCTACTTATGAAAATGGGCAGGCATTGCCGCCTTACAGTAATTCCATTTATGATCAAAACCGTTTAGCAGGTTTGTGTTTTATCAGCGGTAAGGAAATTTTGATTAACGATCTTACAACTGAGTATGCCAATTACTTGCAAAAAATACCCACCCCGCAGCAAGGTGAACAGCCTTCTTCACTTATTTATCTTCCGCTAAAAGTAAAAGAAACAATATTTGGTGTAATTACCGTACAGAGCTTTCAGAAAAATTCGTTTTCTGATTACCACCTCAACATGTTGCGTACCATAGCCGTGTATGCCGCCATTGCACTTGAAAATGCAGAATCGTTTAAAAAGCTAAACGAAACCGTTACAAACCTGAAAGAAACACAAAAGCAACTCATTCAATCCGAAAAAATGGCCAGCCTTGGAGAGCTCACCGCAGGAATTGCACATGAAATTCAAAACCCGTTGAACTTTGTTAATAATTTTTCGGAAGTAAACAAAGAGCTGATTGGTGAAATGAATGAAGAAATTGACAAAGGCAACTATGAGGAAGTGAAAACGATTGCAAAAAATATTGAAGACAACGAAGAAAAAATTAACCACCATGGCAAACGTGCCGATGCCATTGTAAAAGGAATGTTGCAACATAGCCGCAACAGCAACGGACACAAAGAGCTAACCGATATCAATGCTTTGTGTGATGAGTATCTGCGCCTCTCCTATCATGGCTTGCGGGCAAAAGATAAATCTTTCAATGCGACGATGAATACTGATTTTGATGCATCGCTTGAAAAAGTAAATATTATTCCACAAGATATAGGCAGAGTCATTTTGAATTTACTTAACAATGCGTTTTATGCGGCCCCCCTGCCACCCGATGGGGGGTTCTCAGACCCTGCGTGTAGACATGAGCCTACTATCTGGTTGAAAACTTCCAAGAATCCCCCTTCGGGGGGCAGGGGGGCCGGAGTGTTAATTTCAGTTTCTGATAATGGGCCGGGCATTTCTCAAAATATCATTGAAAAAATATTTCAGCCATTTTTTACCACTAAGCCAACAGGTGAAGGAACAGGCCTTGGGTTGAGCCTGAGTTATGATATTGTAAAAGCACATGGCGGAACATTAAAAGTAGATACTGTTCATGGAGAAGGAACTACATTTACCATAGCATTGCCCCTGAGTTTATAAATAGCGTTGCAAAAACTTTTTATGAAAATAAAAAAACCTTTTTTGCTCCTTTTCCTTTTCAATTGTCTCGGAATTTTCGCACAAGGCCAGCCATCTGCTGTAGTAAAAACGTATGCTTTGGTAGTGGGTATTTCGGGCTATCAGGATGCAGCCATACCAAAATTAAATTATGCAGATAAAGATGCCAGCCTTTTTGCCCAATGGCTGCAAAGCGAGGCTGGCGGAAGCGTACCGGGTTACCACGTAAAATTATTAACCAACGGGAAAGCCAATATCGCAGCGATTTACACCGCACTCAACTGGTTACAGGATATGGCCGGGAAAAATGATATTGTGTACCTGTATTTTTCAGGTCATGGTGATATGGAAATTGACTCTGCCAGTATCAGCAAAGGATATTTGCTGGCTTATAATTCACCGCCGAACAACTACTCCAACAATGCAGTCAGCATTGATGACCTTAATAATACCGCCAACATACTTACCATTAAGAACGGTGCCAGGGTAATATTAATAACTGATGCCTGCCACTCCGGCAAGCTTGCCGGCGATGTTTTCAAAGGGAAACAACTTACAGCAAAAAATTTACGTGCAGTGCAGAATACGCAGGTAAGAATGACCTCCTGCGCTGATGATGAATTGTCAGCGGAAGGACCTGCCTGGGGTGACGGTCGTGGTGTTTTTTCCTACTACCTCCTTTTGGGCCTGAATGGCATGGCGGATACTGCAGAAAGCAAAACCATTACGGTAGGCAATCTTGACAAATACATTCAAGCAGCATTTAAACAAGATGCCATACTTAAAAAAGATAATTTTAAACAAAATCCTGTTATTGAAGGCAACCCATTTTTTCCAATCACCCAGATAAATGCTGCAACTTTTGCAACTATTCAAACCGGATTAAAAAGTAGCAATTCCGGTTTTACTATACAGCCTGCCGGATTGCAATCGTTGAAATCGCTGGGCATGCAACCAATTGACTTTTTCTTTGAAAGGGCAAAGGCTGATACATTTGAAAAGGCGCTTAATTTTTCCACTTACTATGATCTGTCAGCAGATTCTGTTGCGGTTAATATAACACTTGATTTTTTAGCTTACCTGCAAAAAGCCTTCAATGAACAAATGGCGGGCACTCAAGGCGAAATTGATTTGAATGACCTGATTCATCCATCAACATTAAATAAGCTAACTGAATTAAGTAAACAATTGGTGTCTTTAAAGTACGTGATCGCTCGTTTCAACGAAAAATTTGTTCAGATGGTTCAAACCAAAGGGCAGGACATGATCAACGCCTACCTAAAAGGCGACCTGGCTGAAATTGAGCGGCGTCAATATTATTACTCAGGAAACCGCAACTATACAAATTTCTTAGAGCAACTGCAACTGGCACGTAAACTGGTAAACCCTAACAACTATTTGGCACGCATACTTGCGATACAGTACAGCTACCTTGCAGGTCTCAACTGTAGGTTGGAGATGGAAACTACACTGGAAACAGAAAGTTTATTACAAGCCGCATTTATTCACCAATCCGAAGCATTAAAACTTGATCCATACGCACCATACATACACAATGAAATGGGCAATCTATACGACCTTGCAAAAAGATTTGATTCTGCTGAGTACCACTTCAACATGGCGTGTATTCTGGCACCAACATGGGCTATTCCCTGGAGTAATAAAATAAAGTTGAATTATGCAGCCAATAAATTTGCCAAAGCAAAAGAAGCCATCAACATAGCTATAGCACTGCAACCCAACCTTGCTTACGTAAAACTAAATGCCGGTATTGTGATGGAGAGAGAGGGTGACTTACTTGCTGCTGAAAGCTATTACCTGCAGGCCATCGCACAAAATCATATTCATTATCTGCCTTTTGAGCGGCTGGGGAAACTATATATACAAACAGGTGAAATTGGCAAGGCAGATTATTATTTATACGAGGCAAAGCGACGTAAAGCGACCTTTACTATCAATGATAAAATGTTTGTAACCGGAATTAGCCTTTTAGTAAGGCCACCCTTACAACCAATGGAAGATTATTGTCCATATCTGATACCAGAAAATTTCGCTTTAAAGCCGTATGTAGATCTCTATGAAGCCCTGCGTTTGATAAAACAAACAGCCTTTGATACAAATATGATTATCAATCAACTTAATAATGCAATGCAGACAAACAGAAGTCTGCCGCTTGCTCATCATTACCTGGGTAAAATTTATTTTCACAAGGGTAATCTTCGGGCCGCAGAAAATGAGCTAAAATTAGCAGTGCAGGATTTTAAAGATAAAGCATCTTTAAAAAAATACCTTTATGATTCATTGGCAGGAAGGGAGCATACGAATGAAATGAATTGCCTTGCAGAAAAAATTCTTGATCAATCCTATAATGAAACGGAAGATCATTATATGCTGGCATATTTGTACGAAAAGCAGGGATCAAATGATGAGGCGCTGAAACAATATAAAAAGATTATCAGCATAGAAAACAAACAATTATTGGATCATGCATCACAACCAGCATATAAACCCGGAAACTGGAGCGAAGCGGATATACTAAAGTATAATAATGATACCACTGAATTAGAAAAGGCAATCGGGGAAAACTATAAAAATCCTCCGAGACTGGGAGGATACCTGAAAGCAACAGTTTCGTATGAAGCCGCCGGTAAATACTTTGAGGCTGAAAAGATCCTGCTCGATCAGATCAACCTGGTGCGTTTAGCGGCTGATCGCCGACAGGAAGTTATGAATGCTAAAGCCGGTGTATACCTCGGGGCAAATGTAAATTATTATTGGTTTTTGATCAGCCGGGATATTGAAGCAGCCACCCACTCTTTCTACAATCGCATGCTGGCGATGGACCCCTTAAATCCAGATCCGGTTTGGAAAGAAAAGGCTGCACTTTTCTTATACAACCGGCTGGCGCTTTCCTATAATCAAATTGCTATTAGCGAACAGCACAGTTTTTACAATGCTATTTTAACTTATAAAAATTATCTGGGAAGGACTTCGCAATACACTGCGCCTTTATTATATAATTCAATGCGCAGATATGCCTACCCATGGCTAACCCTTGCTGGAACGATAGCTGGTAATAACCATTTTAAAATACAGTTGCCAGGTACTAACGAAACTGTACAGATTGATATTCCCGATTTTGATCCGGTTGAAAGTGCCGTGAAGTTGATGGAAAAGGCTATAAAACTTTCCGGCGATCTTCATCCCCGTAGAGAACTCATGGAAGCCATGGGAGATTTATACAGTTGGAGCGGTAAGTCTGGTGAAGCACTCGATCAATACAATCAACTTATGATACAATTTCCAACCGACAGCAGCATTAGAAATAAATTGATTGACAACCTTATTACTTACGGACATCTACCCGAAGCCCGGCAACAATTGGACAGTTTGTTTCTTCGTAAACAAATTAAAAATGTACAACTGCCGGTACTTGCCAGCTATCAATTATTAAGTGGAGCATTTAACAAAGCAGAGGAGACGATGAAAGCCTTTATACCAAAAGATGCTGAGCTAAAAAATGATAGGATGAAATTCTTTGTTCGTAAAAACTTATTTGAAAACAACTACAAAAAAGCCCTCCGGTATTTGAAAGATTCATTGCTTGTTCCTGCGGTAAAAGTATTCGAGGTGTGGAAACAAAACTACGCTGAAAATGAAGAGGCTTTTTTCCGATTGTACAGTATTGCTTCATCCTACCAGCAGTTAAATCAAAAGACCAAAGCAATGAAAGCATTGAAGCATTTGCTGAACGCAGGTTTCATGTATAAAAATGTATTGGAAAATGACCCGGTTTGGGCTAAATTGAGCAATACAAAAAAATGGACAAGGCTGCTAAGTAAACATAGTTTTAAGATTGATTACACCCAAAAAATAGTGAACGATTTGAATAGTGGTCGTTGGTTTAAAATACCGCTAAACCGTTTTGAAACAGATACCAAAGACTGATGACAACTGCATACAGGTGGTTAAATTTAATTTCTATTATTAAAAAAAACAGCGTAGTATATTGAAGAACGCCCTCAATTTAGTTCAATGCCGTTTAGTTAAGGGTTAGTGAGGACACTAACCCTGGCGGTTAGCCCTGGCGGGTAGCCGTGGCGGGTGTCCCCACCCACCACTTCTTAGCCGTGGCGGGTGGGAACACCCGCCACTTTAAGTCTGTTAACTAAACGACATTGCAATTTATTTTGTAATTGTACTTAACAAATGGTAATAATAGCTGCATGAAAAATGGATTGATTTTCCTGTTTTTGATTGGTTGTGCTTTTTCTGGAAAGGCGCAAACAGATTTTTCTGAAGCACAAACTGTTGGTGGTAAAACCTATGCGCTGGTTGTTGGTGTCTCACAATATCAAAATTCAGCCATTCCCAAATTAAATTATGCCG
>JBGSMI010000195.1:0-34566 GCA_041740215.1 Ferruginibacter sp. | reverse complement strand
TCAAGCTTTATGAGTACAAAATCCAAGACAAGAGTACTGGCAAAGTTTAGCAGCTTTAACATCCACAAATGGCGCAAGCCATTGGAGACAATAGCACAAAAACTTACACCGGTAATACAAGGCGTGATGAATTATTATGGTCAGTTTTGGACAGCGCACATGTATCGTGTTTGGTACCAGCTAAACCAGCGGTTATTGAAATGGGTAAATCCGATAGCTATCGGATGGGAGAAAGGCTTGTACAAAAAGGCTGCTATAAAGTGGCTAAAACAAAAGTTTAAGGAAATGCCCCGTTTATTTCCACACTGGCAATTGGTACATCCATAATGTAGCAATACATTTGTGATTTATAAACAGGAAGAGCCGTGTGACGAGAGATTGTCACGCACGGTTCTGTGAGAACGCAGGGATGAAATACTTTGCGTGACTCGACTGTATGCTATTTTTTTGGACACCCTACTGTTACAAGTTTCCTCACCATTTTTGTTTGACAATGATTATTTTTATCTAAATTTATTAGCACAATCGTTTGACAATGGAAATATTTGGCACAGACAATCATAAAATAATTCACGGTGACGCTTTAGAGGCTTTACGGACACAGGTTGCAGACAATTCTGTTGACCTTTTTTTCGCTGACCCGCCATACAACATTGGAAAAAATTTCAACGGACACATTGAAAAATGGGCGACAGAAGAAGCCTATTTAGAATGGTGCTACAAATGGCTTGAACTCTGCATCAAAAAACTTAAACCCAATGGTAGTTTTTATGTAATGACAGCGACACAGTTTATGCCTTATTTTGACATCTTCCTTCGCAAAAAATTAGATATACTTTCAAGAGTTGTTTGGAGCTACGACAGTTCGGGTGTGCAGGCTAAAAAATATTATGGTTCAATGTACGAGCCAATTTTGTTTTGCGTAAAAGACAAAGACAATTATACTTTCAATGCCAATGAAATTTTAGTAGAAGCAAAAACAGGCTCAAAAAGAAAATTAATCGACTATCGCAAAGTAGTTCCAACAGTTTACAACACAGAGAAAGTTCCAGGCAACGTTTGGGATTTTGCAAGGGTTCGTTATCGTATGGACGAGTACGAAAATCATCCAACGCAAAAACCAATTGCTCTAATGGAACGAATAATCAGAGCAAGTTCAAAAGAAGGTGATTTGGTATTAGACCCATTTTCAGGCACTTTTACTACTTGTGCAGTTGCAAAAGAATTGAATAGAAGGTGCATTGGAATTGAGATGCAAGATGAATATGTGAAAATTGGATTAAGAAGATTAAAATTAGCCGAAGAATATAAAGGCGAGAAACTTCAAAAAGAAATCCGCACTTTTGAAACTGACAAAATCGCCAGCATAAATCAACAAACATTATTTGAACCTAATGGAACATACATTCACGGCTAACATAAAATCAATTTTAGACAGCAAGTTCGGAAAAGATGCAGATGATATTTATGAAAAGAGCCAATTACTTCAATACATAAATGAGAAAACTCGTTCAGCAAATAAAGGTTCTAAATCCAGAGGCAGCTTTGGAACTTTGTATTCAATGTATGTAATAATTGAAGATTATCTTACAAAGGAATTTGATAGCAAGGGAAAATATGCTGATTATGAAGGAGCGATATTTTCATCGCTGTTAATTCGGGCAAGGCAGCTTCCGTTTGGAAATAAAACTCAAAATCATTCCTTTAATAACAGGGTAAATAAAGAGTTCAATAATAAATACCACAACGAAATTCCAATAATACAAAACATAAGCAAAAGGTATTGGATAAATGAGAATTTGCTGAAAATAAAAGTTGGTGAAAAGGTTCATAATATAGCATCAGCTATCATTGAAATCATAAATGAATATGCAAAAACAAAGCAAGATGCTTTTCAACGGTTTATCACAGCTTGCGTAGAAATGCAGAAAATAGAAAATTCAAAGCCTGAAAAGGTTATTGAATTTATCAGCGGTTTGCTTGCACCAAATGTTGATGCAAGGCTTTTTGAAATAGTAAGTTATTCTATCTTGAAATTTTACTATCACGACCAACACATATTTTGGGGCTTTGAAATTGACAATCTCACCAAAGACAATTTGAAACTTTATAAAACAGGAAGAACCAATGCAAATGATGGTGGAATTGATTTTGTTATGCAACCATTAGGTCGTTTCTTTCAAGTAACAGAAACTCTTGATTTCAAAAAATTCTTTCTTGATGTAGACAAAATTCAAAAGTTCCCGATAACATTAGTAATCAAATCAGACGAAGCAATTGAAGACCTTTTGAGCAAAATAAAAACTAACGCCAATAAAATATATTTGGTAACTGCCATTGTTGACAAGTATATGGCTTGCATTGAAGAAGTAATCAATATCCCCATCTTAAATCAACATTTTAACGACACAATTAAATTGGGGTACTTGAATAATATTCTCAACGAAATTATTACTCAAAGCAAAGTAGAGTTTAACTATACAGACACAGGAGAACTTGACGAGGAGACCGACTAAAACGGCGTACAACATTAAGAACAATAGCCGAAAGTCCCCTAAAAAAAGCCCGGCATTAAAAAACTATTTGCGGGGGCTTTTGGTTATCGTTTGTTGACCGACACCGTTAAAACGCTAAAGGAGGTAAAGTAGGTTCACGGTAACCTTTGCTGAATGGATGATACCAAAAAGCAGGCAACTGTTAACGTTTTCAGGCGCCTGTTTTTGCAGCGGGGCACACCTCCCCTTATCCAATTTAGCAGTCCGTTTTTTTTGATCAGTAATCTAAACCTTTTCATGCTTACCCAGGCCCTGCATTTTTTTCCGGTGGTGCAATGCTGCTCGTTGTAGCATCGGGGTTTTGTTCCATTTGCTGAGTTATCGGTTTGCTGCATCCGCCATAGTCAATGTGAACCAGCATTAGTTTTTTGCGGCGTATCCATTCTACCAACCCCATATTTGAATAGCCATTCTAAATCATCACTTTTGCGCAATGCAAGATGAGAAATTAAACAAGTCAGAAAAAATGCGTCAGCATATAGAAGCTTGTAAGGAAAGTGGCCTACATGTAGAGCAGTACTGCAAGGAACAAAATTTAAGGCCCTCTGCTTATTATTACTGGCGTAAAAAATTAGACAGCGATTCACAGATTCATACCGGATCTTTTATAGAATTACAGCCGATAACAACAACCATCTGTGTAGAAATAGTAATTACCAATGGCGTGTAAAAATACATTTTGAGAGCTTAGTGCCTATTTGATAGCTAAATGGAAATTATAATTATCTTGTAAGCTAAAATTTTTTAACATGATTCCATTAAGTGATGACGACTCTGACTTAAAACGGACGCCTTATGTCAACTACTTGCTTATCGCCATCAACATACTGGTGTTTATTTTATACCAACAAATGGGCACCAATTTAAATTTCACTTACAGCTTTGCCACCGTGCCTGCAGAAATTCTAACGGGGCACGATATTATTACCGATCCTATTTGGGTAAACGATCCGCTTACCGGTCATGATGTACAAATACCGGGCCTTGGCGTTACCCCTATCCCTGTTTGGCTCACACTTTTTACATCTATGTTTATGCATGGTGGCTTCGCTCATCTTGGTGGCAATATGCTTTACCTGTGGATATTTGGCGATAACCTGGAAGATCGCCTTGGGCACCTGCGCTTCTTTTTATTTTACCTTACCTGCGGCATAATAGCTACATTAACCCATGTTTTTACCGATTACCTTTTTGGTGAAAATCATTTCATTCCAAGTCTTGGAGCTTCGGGCGCCATTTCGGGTGTAATGGGCGGTTACCTATGGCTGTTTCCCACAAAACGTGTAACGGTGCTTGCCATTATTTTCTTTATACGGGTGCCGGCCTTTATTGTACTGGGTTTGTGGATCGGATTGCAGTTGGCCAACGGTACCGGCTTTTTGGGTGGGAGTGAGGCAAGCGGCATAGCTTATGCAGCGCATATTGGAGGCTTTATTGCCGGTATGTTATTGATAAAAAAGTTTTTGCCCGTTCAGAAAACGCCTGTTGCGAAAAGATGGAGAGACTTTTTTTAGCGATGGCCGTATAACAATCAGGCGGGGCTTCATGCAGCCGGGTACTGGTCAACCCTTTAGTTTACGTTCCCAACTAACAATAACGTATTTTACAGTGTGTCGAAGTATTAATCGGTAATTTGCTGATATGCCCGGTCCCATTCGTAAGTAAATTTAATTTAGAAACATGACAAAAATGGCTCGTAACCCGCTGCCGAAAAGAGTCCTCACCCACAGGGGAATTGTGCTTTATAACACAAAGCATTCCTGAGGAACGCCTCTACTCATATAAATTTTCTACCCTTTTATTCCGATAGAACCTGAGATGCATCGATTGACATTATGAGAAAAGGCTGGCATATTTCTTAGACTGAATGCATCTAACTTAAGCAGCGAACTGGTTGCCTTTTTCGTTGTGTATAAACAAAATCATTTGATATAATTCAGCTACCAGTGATTAAAAAAACAACTGCACTATTCCTGCTTCCATTCAACTTTAAAATCCGATATTGATACCAGCCGTTACAGCTTTTGCATTTGGGTAACTGGCATAATCCACTCCAGCGTTCAGGTTTGAATTACGGTAATTCACTTCAGGATCGTAACCACGGTAGCTGGTCATTGTAATAATATTTTGCGCACTAACATAAATACGCAACCGCTGTAGTTTCATTTTTTTTAAGGTATTGGCAGGAAGGTTGTAGCCCAATGCGATATTTTTTAGCCGCACATAACTTCCATCAAATACCCAACGGGAAGAAACCCGCTGTGGCCTTCCTGCAAAGGCCGCCGGTATATTGGTATTGACGTTAGAAGGTGTCCATCGTTTTAAGGCTTCCGTAGTGGAGTTGTTGATCCCGGAAAGGTTTTCTAACTCCAGCAAGGTATAACTTAGCATATCGTTGCCCTGCGAGCCCTGAATGAAAACATTTAAATCAAAATTCTTAAAACTAAATTCATTATTGAAACCCCAAATAAAATCAGGATTTGGATTACCAATAATTGTGCGGTCATCATTGTTTAAAACTCCATCGGGTTGAAACAGTGGCTTGCCACTGCCGTCCTTCTTACCACTGATATCCTGAAAGCGTTCTCCCCCGGCAGCCACTTCAAAACCTGCACCGGGCAAAAACGTTGCGCCGGGTTGATATACACCTTCGTACACCCATCCAAAAAAGCTTCCAATTGGCTCACCTACCCGCAGTATTTGCGCCGAGTTGGCTATCCCCACCATATGGCCTGGCGCATTGGCATAAATGATGTCATTGCCATTGGGTAATTCCAATACTTTATTTCGGTTGAAAGAAATATTGAAATCTGTTTTCCATTGCACAGCACCGGTTAAATTTTTTGTACCAACGGTAAGTTCTACTCCCCTGTTTTCGATTTTACCGATGTTTTTAATTTGTGTGCTGTAGCCTGAATATTGAGGCAACAGCACATCAAATAATAAATCTGCAGTTACCGCTTTATAATAGTCGGCAGTAAAGCTAAGCCGGTTGTTAAAAAGCGATAGGTCTATTCCAATATTTTGTTGCTTGGTGGTTTCCCATTTTAAATTCTCATTTGCAATGGTAGTAGGTCTTACGGCATTTACCGGCAGACCATTTACAAAACTAAGCACCGGGGAAAACCTGGCAAGCGTTTGATAGGGACTGATGGCCTGGTTGCCCGTTAGGCCATAACTAAACCGCCACTTAAAATGATTGATTGCTTTTACATTTTCCATAAATGCTTCGTTGCGCATGTTCCAGGCAAAGGCGGCAGAAGGAAAAAATGCCCACTTATTGTTCTTGCTAAAATTGGATGATCCATCATACCGGGCATTTAGGGTAACAAGGTATTTATCTGAAAAATTATAATTGGCCCGGCCATAATAAGAGGCCAGTTGAGATGCTGACAATGCTGAACTGGCAGGCAACGAAACGGCACCACCCGAAAGATTGCGGAATGAAACGGAGTTAGACAAAAACGACTGGCTTCTTGCACCAAAATCTTCACTTACAAATTTTTGATACGAAAATCCGGCCAACATCGTCAGCTTGTTTTTTTTTGAAAAGGTATTGGTAAATGTCAGAAAGTTTTCGTTAATATAACTATTTCTTATTTCATTATTTACAATGGCATCTCCTCCTACATTCCGCCCAGCGTTTAAAGTGGTTGGCGTAAATTGACCTGAACGCAGGTTATCGGAGAATGAACCAAACGTGCTTTTAAATTTTACGTTTTTTATCACCTGCGCATCTGCATAAAAATTATACTGGTACAAGCCACCAACGGATTCAAGTTGTAAATCGTTTGCAACAGCATAAGGGTTATCGTAGGAATCACCAATTATTGCCAGGGTATAAGATCCATCGGGCCGGTACACCGGCAGATCGGGCCCAAACTTAAAAGCACCGGAAACTACACCCGTGCCCGAAACGCCTCCCGTATTTTCCTGCGTTCGCACGCCCCCGGTTTTTGCCGATCGCACAAATAAATTCATTCCAACCTTTAACCAGTTAGTTGCAGTAAAATCAATATTGCTGGTTACTGAAAACCGTTTGTAAGATGAATTGGTAATGATACCTTGTTGGTTGAAAAGCGAGCCAGACAAATAATACCGCACCGCACCGGAACCACCGGTAAAGGACAGTTGGGTATTTTGGATACCACCTTTTTTGAAAATTAAATCCTGCCAGTTTATATTGGCATTTCCGGGTGCATAAGCTGGGTTTATTTCCCTTATAAAATCAATGAACTGATCTTTGTTTAACAGTGGCAGGCGGCGGATTTCTTTTTGCGAAGAATAAGAAGAATTGAGTTCAATACTGGCTTTACCCGCCTTGCCTTTTTTGGTTGTGACCAATATAACCCCATTGGCACCCCTTGATCCATAAATAGAGGTGGAAGACGCATCTTTTAAAATTTCCATCGATTCTATATCTTCCGAAGGGGGTAATATAGCGCCTGCAAATCCATCGACTACAAATATGGGATCGCTGCTTGCATTGACAGAAGTGCCTCCGCGGATCCTTATCTTAAAACTACCACCCGGCTCACCATTATTTGCCTGCACCAACACACCGGCCGCACGCCCTTGTAAAGCCTGTATCACACTTGCCGTAGGATAAGCGGTTAATTCTTTATTTTTTACAGAAACCACTGCACCCGTTAAGTCATTTTTTTTTACGCCACCGTATCCCACCACTACCACATCATCCAACACTTTGGAAACATCTCTCAATACAATTTTTATATCCGCCTGTTTACCTACTTCAACAGCCGTGTCGATATAATTAACGCTCGAAATTGTAAGCACGGGTTTAAATGAATTTAAAACAATCACAAACCTGCCGGATTCGTTAGAGATAGTACCGTTTCTGGTACCCTTCTCCAAAACAGTCACGTTCGTTAAAGCTGCTCCGTTTTCATTTTCTACCACTCCTTTAATTACAAGCTCGTTTACACCTTTGACTGTATCCGGATTTTGTTCTGTTAGGATCTTACGGAAATCTTTAGCATTTTGACTATTGGATTTCCCGGGCTGATTTCCGGGGAAACTGCTACTATTTCCTTTTGTGGAAGCTTTCGGTAGTTTTCTTTTGTTACTTTTTTTATCCGCAATAATGATGTAAGACTTTTCTTTTATTTTTTTAAAAGTCAATTCAAACGGACTGAGTAGAAATTCAAGATTGTATTCTGCGGATTCTTTGCTGTTTACCCAATTAGATGAAACAGTAAAACTATTGACCATGTTGTCCTCATACAAAATATCAATCCCAAACCTTGGTTTAAAATCTTTCAACGCTTCTGATAATCTGATGATCCTGCTATTATCGGATGTAGTAACATTTCCTGGTTGGCCATACAAGTTATTTTGAGCTGGTATAAGTAATTGCAATAATGACAGTAAGCTACATAGCAATAAACCTTTGCGTATAAGTTGAGCAAACTTTCTCATAAGTCAGCAATTATCAATTCTCCTTTAAGATCAGTCGTAAAAGTAAAACATTTTATCCCCGCTATTGTAATTTATCCCAAGTATTTCCGTAATCACGTCAAATAGTTCAACAATGGTATCAGCATGAAATGTACCGGTTATTTTTTTCTCAGCAAGCGAATCATTTTCAAACTTCATATCTACCCCATAATTATTTTTTATCACCTTTGCTATTTCACGCAGTGAAGTCTTTTCAAAAAAATAATCATGATTTTTCCAGGCGGATAAGTATTCAGGGTTAGGTATATTCCGCAGTTCGTTTACCCCAACTGCATTTACAGTAAATAAATCTCCTGGTTTCATCAACAGCTTTTTCACCTGGTTGGCCGAAGCATAATTTAGTTGCACTTTACCCTTTTTAAGCACTACGCCCGATTCACCCTGCCTTGCATACACTGTAAATTGTGTTCCCAATACCACTACATCTAAACTGTTGCTGGTTTTTACAATAAATGGCTGATCGCTTTGCAAATGAGTTACTGAAAAATCGGCTTCTCCTGTTAACGAAACAGCCCGCTTTTTTAAAAAACCGAACCGGGGATAAGAAATGGCTGAGTTTGCATTCATGGTTACTACCGTACCATCCGGCAACACAATGGCACGAATTTCGCCAAATGCTGTTTGTACCTTTTTATTAAAAAGCATCTCTTTCGACGATAAGAAACCAATGGATAAGATGCAGAGAATGGTAATGGCTGCAATTGATTTTATTTGAAAAAGCCATCCAAATACTGTACGCTTTTTTAAAATGATACTTACCGGATCAACGGCTATTTTTTTCTGTATTATTCTGCTATACGCACTATCTGCATCAGGAATAAACTGTGGGTGTAAGTTTTCCCATTCATTCAACCATTCGTAATACAATTCCGTATTGTCTGCATCTTGTAGCCATTTTTCCAGCATTGATTTTTGAAGCGGCGTAGCGGTACCCTCAAAATGCTGAAACGAGATATTTTTAATCATTGTATTTTCCATACCCATTCAATTTCCCTGCTTTATATTTATTTTAGATAATCGGACAGTGAACTTTTTAGTAAGGCCAATGCTTTCATCATGTGGGCTTCCACTGTTTTTAATTTTATATTTAGTTCATCCGCAATTTCCCGGTTCTTTTTCCCTTCGAACCTGCTTAACAGAAATACTTTCTGGCATTGGGGGGAAAACGAACTAATGGATTTCTCAACCTTATGTGATAATTCTTCTAACAATAAAATTGATTCGGGGCTATGATTTTCTGCCACACTGTTTTCAATTTCAAATGTGTTACTATCTATATTGTTCTTTTCCCTCAACTCAAGTTTTAAATAATTAAAGGCCGAATTCCTCACGGCAGTATATAAATAAGCCCTAAAGCTGGTAGTGACTGAATGGTACAATTCTTTTTTCCAAAAAATCAGAAACACTTCTTCTACGATATCTTCTGCTATTTGCTTTGAATAAACAAACCTTACTGCATGACTGCACAGTGGTTTATAATACGTATTAAAGATTAATTCGAAGCCCTTTGCAGGGTCATGCTGAATCGTCTTTTTTAAAATAACTTCGTTGTCCAGCCTTACCGTCAGGCTGCTATTTTCCACCTCATTGTGATACACTTTAAAAGGGGCATCATTAGAAGTTGACTTCAAAAAAGAAAACCTGTTTTTTGATTCTTTCATCGCAAGCAATTTACCGTTTTTTCAAATCAAAATTAATATAACAAAACTGACAGATCACTAAATAGTAAACAAATACCAATCATCTCTTCAAATATTTATAGGACTTGTGCCTTAGCTTATTTCGCCTTTTCAGGGCTTTCCTTAAACCACATCACATCATACTGACAGCGCTATTAAAAATAATAAAATGGCTACCCCCTGTGGTAGCCATTTTATTAGTAAGGTGTAATCAATAACCCGGGTTTTGCGGTTTTAAGTTGGGATTGCGTTCAATTTCTGTTTGTGGTATCGGCATCAGGTAATCTCTTGATGCTGTGAAGTTGGGTTGCGGCTCTAATGAATTGGGCCCTTTAAAAACAGTATCCCCCAACCTTCTTCTTTTAATATCATACCAGCGCTTCCATTCAAATGACAACTCTATTCTTCGTTCTTCTAAAATAGTATCAATGAGTTGCTGTTTATCTAAACCCGCCAATGCCAGATTTGCAGGAAATCCGGTTGGGTTTCCAGGCCAGTTTCTTGCCCTTGTTCTTACGAGGTTAATATAGTCGATTGCCTCTTGTGTGGGTCCGCTTGTTTCTGCTAATGCCTCCGCAGCAATCAACAGTACTTCAGCATAGCGCATATCGTGATAGTTATAATCCGAATACCTTCCATCCACATTGGCATTGCCCGGAAATCTTCTCCATTTGGCAATATGTGGCCTCTTTTCGTTCGGGAAAGCAGTATAACCGATTTTTAATCCAGCAGCATTTAAGGTGCTGTCGTCAAAACTTACAAATCTTCTGTAGTCACTGGCATTCCAGCTAGTAAAAACTTTTAAAGCAGGTACGCATACACCAAATCCATTTTGGGGAGTATTTCTAATGCCTACCATTGGAGCTACAAGGTCGTCATTCTGATTGCCTACAAAAAGCTTTGCTTTAAAATCAACTGAAAAAATAATTTCTTTTAAATTATCAGCCAGGTCTGCTTTAAATAAATCCTGATAATTCGTTTCGAGCTCATAATTGTAAGTTGCCTTTTTATCAATAACCCATTTGGCTTCAGTGTATGACTTTGCATAATCTGCAATGGTGAGATAAAGAGAGGCGAGATAGGCTGCTGCTGTTGCTTTGGTGGGTCTGCTACGTACATCTGAAGCATAGGTATCCGGTAACCATTGCTTGGCAAATTCCAAATCTTTGATGATTAACTGATAGACTTCTGACTCCTTTGTTTTAGCAATTGATTTTATATTTTCCGGGTTAGATACAAAAATATCCACATAAGGTATATCACCAAAATTTCTAACCAAATGATAATAGCTCATTGCCCTTACAAACTTAGCTTCTGCAATAAGCGGATTTATTTCTGCTTCAGATAAACCAAGTGTTTTTGCGCCTGCCTCTGCTGAGTTTACCGCCGCTATCACCTGGTACCACGAAGGCCAAAATGCCCGTACCATATTATTATTGGCATCTAAATTAAAATCGTTCATCTGTATTCTTTCTGCCGACGTGCCACGGTTTCCAATATCTACCATATCGCTTCTAAACATGAGCGCACACACAAACTGGCGCCCAAACAGCGGTTCTGAAGCTAATACTCCATAAGCGCCAAATATAGCTGATTCCACATCTTTTTTTGTTTTATAGAATCCTTCAGGAGCCAGTAAACCAATCGGTTTTTCTTCCAGTAATTTGGTGCAGCTTACAATAGTGAGCATCGCAAATAGTGTGAGTATAGGGAATAATATTTTTCTCATTGTATTTCTTTTTAAAATTTTAAAATGCAATATTAAGACCAACGGTATATGATTTGGCATTCGGATAACTGGCATAGTCCACGCCTGCATTCAGGTTAGAAATCCGGTAATTTACTTCAGGGTCATATCCCCGGTAATTAGTGAAGGTAGCAATATTCTGAGCGCTTACATAAAAACGCAACTGCTGCATTTTTAACCTGGAAACTACGTCTTTTCGCAAGGTATAACCCAATGAAATATTTTTAATCCGTGCGTAACTGCCGTCAAATATCCAACGGGAAGAAACCCGCTGTGGCCTGCCTGTGAATAACCTGGGTACGTTGGTGTTTGTGTTGGAGGGTGTCCATCTTTTAAATGATTCGGTGGTAGTGTTGTTGATGCCGGAAAGCGTTTCCAATTCGAGCAGTGTATAGCTCAGCATATCATTTCCCTGCGACCCCTGGACGAACACATTTAAATCAAAATTTTTGAAATTAAAATCATTGTTTAAGCCCCAAATAAAATCGGGATTAGGATTGCCAACAATAGTTCGGTCATCATTGTTCAAAATTCCATCAGGCTCGTTTAGTGGTTTGCCGCTGGCATCTTTTTTTCCACTAATGTCTCTAAACTGTTCCCCACCTGCTGCTTGTTCAAAACCTGCACCGGGTGTAAAAGTTGCTCCCTGTTGATATACACCTTCGTATACCCATCCAAAAAAGCTACCAATGGGCTGACCTACCCTAAGTACTTGAGCAGAGTTGGCAATACCCACCATATGGCCAGGCGCATTGGCATAAATGATATCATTGCCATTTGGCAGTTCCAATACTTTATTCCTGTTAAAGGAAATATTAAAATCCGTATTCCATTGAAAAGCCCCTACGATATTTTTGGAACCTAACACAAATTCAAAACCTTTATTTTCAATTTTACCGATGTTTTTAATCTGGGTGCTGTAACCGGAGTATTGTGGCAGCGGTACGGGAAACAATAGATCAGAGGTAACTGATTTATAGTAATCCGCAGTAAACGAAAGCCGGTTGTTTAAAAAGCCAATGTCTACCCCGATATTTTGTTGGGCAGTTGTTTCCCATTTTAATTCTTCATTTGCAATAGTGGTTGGCCTCACGGCATTTACCGGCAAGTTATTTACGATAGAAAAAACGGATGAAAAGCGGGCAAGGGTTTGATAAGGGCTGATGGCCTGGTTACCTGTTAAGCCATAACTAAAACGCCATTTGAAACTATTAATACTGCGAACGTTCCCCATAAAAGCTTCATTCTTCATATTCCATGCTAAAGCGGCAGAAGGAAAAAATGCCCACTTATTATTCTTGCTAAAATTGGATGAACCATCATAGCGGGCATTTACGGTTAACAAGTATTTATCAGAAAAATTATAGTTGGCCCTGCTATAAAAGGAAGACAACTGAGATTCAGACAAGGACGAGTTACCAGGTAGAGGAACAGAGCCACCTGCCAGGTTGCGGAACGAGACAGAATTGGATAAAAAGGATTGGCTTCTTGCACTAAAATCTTCATTAACAAATTTCTGGTAGGAGAATCCACCCAATATAGTCAGCTTATGATTTTTTGCGAATGTGTTAGCGTAAGTTAAAAAATTCTCATTGATGTAACTGGTCCTGATTTCATTGTTTATACTGGCATCGCCACCCACATTTCTACCAGCGTTTAAAGTAGTGGGTGTAAATTCGCCGGTGCGTTCGTTATTAGAGAAGGCACCAAAAGTTGTCTTAAATTTTAGGTTTTTTATAAGGGTGGCATCTGCATAAAAATTATATTGGTAAAGGCTACCTATTGTTTCATTCTGTAATTCGTTTGCAACCGCATAAGGATTATCATGTGGATCGCCAATTACAGCAAGAGAATAAGAGCCATCGGGCCGAAAGAGTGGCTGATCTGGGCCAAATTTAAAAGCACCTGCTACCACCCCGGTACTGCCGGAACCGCCGGTATTTTCCTGTGTTCTTACGCCAAGGGTTTTAGCGGAACGGGCAAATAAATTCAATCCTACTTTCAACCAATTGGTTGCGGTAAAATCAATATTACTGGTGATAGAAAATCGTTTGTAAGACGAATTGGTAATGATACCCTGCTGGTCGTACAATGCGCCGGATACATAATAACGCACCGCATCCGTACCACCAGAAAATGAAAGCTGGGTATTTTGAATTTTCCCTTTTTTAAAAATCAGGTCTTGCCAGTCAGTATTTACACTCCCCCCCACATATGCAGGATTAATTTCTTTGATATATTCTGTAAACTGCGGTCCATTCAATAATGGCAGCCGGTTAATTTCTTCCTGGGAAGAATAGGAACTATTGATTTCAATTCTTCCTTTACCAGCTTTACCTCTCTTGGTGGTGATTAATATTACTCCATTTGCACCCCTCGATCCATAGATGGCGGTAGCAGATGCATCTTTCAAAATTTCCATTGATTCGATGTCGTCGGCCGGCGGCAATATGGCCCCTACAAATCCATCTACTACAAAAATGGGATTGCTGCTGGCGTTGATAGATGTACCGCCACGGATTTTTATATTGAAACTTCCACCTGGATTACCATTGTTCGACTGCACCAAAACACCCGCTGCCCGGCCCTGCAAAGCCTGTACTACATTAGCAGATGGATAAGCCATCAATTCTTTACTTTTTACAGAAACAACAGACCCCGTTAAATCGCTTTTTTTAACCCCGCCATAGCCGACCACAACAACATCTTCCATGATAGAAGTTGATTCTTTCATTATTACCGATAAATTAGTTTGAGCACCTACCGTTACATCCGTTTCAACAAAATTCAACATGGAAATTCTTAAAACGGGATTGGTAAATTTCAGGGTGATGATGAACCTGCCCTGGTCATTTGTAGTTGTACCATTTTTGGTACCTCTTTCCAATACGGTTACTTTCGAAAGCGGTTCGCCTTTTTGATTGGTAATAATGCCCGATACAGTTTTATTGCCCCCGTCCTGAGCAACAATGGAGGAATGAAGAAAACAGCAAATCAGCAAACAACATAGCAACCAGGACAATTGCCGGTTGATCTTTTTTTTAAATGAATTCATAATGCATGATAGTTTATCGTTAATAATAATTAGGTGTTCGATATGTGCTAATGTGCAATTAAACAGGCAAATGGAATGTAGTGATGATGCTTTCGTTTTAAGCAATAATTAAAAGCCGGTTTGGTATTGTTTAACAAATATTATATGGTTGACAATTATTTTTGGTTTTACCCTTAGCAGGAGTGTAAATATTTTAAAAAAAGTTTAAGACTCTTTAAATTTAGAAATTCAGCTTCCCTACCAGCCGGATTTCCGCAACAGTAAATTCACAACACAAAAGATGCAACAGCAAAATTCCGCTACCAAAAAAAGCTATGTGCTGCATGCGCCCACAAATAGATTGAATCAACCTTTACTAGGTTTGCTTTCAACATCACTCGTTCAATTTTCAGAAGTGAATTCTTTTAAGAATCGGCAGTAATACAAGTAGTGGTTCCACTAAAACTCTATTTACATTTAAAGCAGAAAACGGCCAACTCCAGCCGAAAAAGAAAGCGGTTGGCAAATCAAAAGAAATAACAAGATGAATATGTTCATCTATTGCCGCCAATAAAGTCAGGTAGTTTGCGGGATGAACGCAACGTCCCCGGCCACGCTCGTAGCTGATTGAGAGACGTTGCCTGGAATAAGGTAAAGCTTTGGGGGAAACGCTACCCGGCAAGGCCTCCCTAAGCGAACCTTGCCTCCTGAACCGTTTCGTTGCAGGCGGGTGTTCAGCAACCTGGCTTTTAAGTCATTATCTTCCCTGCAACAACGAGCTTAGGTAGAGCCGGGGACGTTGCGTCTGACAGGAATACTTTTCGTATTTATTGAAATCCGTTTTTTGAATTTATGTGAAGCCGTATCGACAAAAAAATCAACAAAAATCCCGAGCCTAGATGGCTCGGACTATCGTCATCTATTTTAGGCGATTTTAATGGAGATACCAATCGGGTATAAGCATAACTATCCAGGTTTGAGTTTGTCTGCTTATACTATCCCATTATTTTTTGGGTCAAAATCTACCATCCATTCAATACCGAATTTGTTCCTAAACATCCCAAAGTAAGAACCCGGGGATTGTCGCCAATTGGCATTTCTATATTTCCGCCCGCTGACAGGCCGTTCAATGATTTGTCGGCTTCTTCACGACTTGATGTGCTGTTAGTTAGCTTAGATCTATTTTCATTTTTATATATCTTACCCCTACGCTCGGGAATATCATTGGCCATTAAAACATTGTTACCGATGGGTAAAGCAAAGTGCATTATTTTGTTGGCGTCATTTTCTGCTACCGGAAATTCAGGGGTTGCGATTTCGCTTAAACGCACAATTGTTGCAAAGGCATCACCAAATACCGATTTGTAAAAATTGAATGCATCTTCGGCATTTCCGTTGAAGTTGATGTGAGGATTGATTGGTGCCATAATCATTATTTTAAAAAAAATTTCAATTACTTTCTCAGCCTATTGTTTAGTATGTATCTATTCAAATATCCCTTTATGTTACCATTTAAAGGAGGTATACAAACGTCAAAAAAAAGGCTATTGGCGTCAATAGGATCTAAGGATACTTATCCTGCCTGATTTAAATTTTAATACGAAATAGGAAATAATTGTCGTCAGGAAACGTTGATGTCAGTTGTAAAGCGATTTCTATTTCAACCCTATAATTCTTAAAACAAATCAATGAATAATTGCGGCTGAAATAATTACCCGAAATAACACTTGAAGTACCATTATTTGCCTTCAGGAATATTTGGTGTATTGAGAATGGCTGATTGATTAGTCGGCTTAAAATACCCACCAGTGGGTATGCCAAAAAAATACACAAATTGTAATTTTATAAAAATGAAACACATGAAATTATTCCTCTTTTTCCTATTGACTCCGTTCATTATAACCGCCCAGATTAACAGCGCATTTTTGTTAAAATCAAAACTAAACTATGCAAGGCTGGAGTATAGCGGCGAAGGACTTTTTGGATTTGAACAGGACGGAAAAATCGGGTATATGAATGCGAGTGAGAAAGTAATCATTGCACCAACGCTTGAGCTTAAGCTCCAGGCAAGCGAAAAAATACCTGCTTTTAAAAACGGGTTTGCAGTAATAAAAATAAACGGCAAACAGGGGTTGATAGATAAAACAGGTAAGCAGGTGATTCCATGCGAATACACTTCTCTATTGATCGAAAGCAGTAGTAAAACGCTGGTAAAGGTGGGCAAGTACGAAAACAATAAAACAGTTTATGGCGTTTTAACCACGCAAAACAAACTGGTGATACCAATAGAAAATAATGCTATCCTGATTGATGGAAACCTGGTTGCTGTAAGAAAAGATACAAAATGGGGTTTGATGGATGCCGAAGGTAAACAGTTGATACCACCTAACTACAAGAGTTTTCAGCTTTATCCGGAAGATGGAGTGGCAAGAATTGACGATGGTGTTAAATATGGCTTTATTGACCTTAAAGGAAACATGATTTTTGATAAACCTACCACCGTGTTTACGCTTTATGCCTCAGCTCAAAAAATGATCCGTTGCAAAGTGAATGGCAAATATGGCTATCTTGATGCAAAAGGCAATGAGGCGATTGTTACCAAATTTGACCAGGCGGAAGAATTTTTACCAAATGGTCTTGCAAGAGTTGCGAAATCCAACGCCGAAACAAAATACAAAACCTTGTATGGTTACATCAACAAAAAAGGAGAAGAAGTGATACCGTTGATCTATGAAACTCTTTCTCTTTTTGCGAATGGACTCGTCAATGCCAAAGACCCTGAAACAAACCGTTATGGCTATATGGATCAAACAGGTAAATGGACATTAAAACCACTTTATTTATTAGCGGCCCAGTTTGATGAAACGGGTGGCGCATGGGTTAAAATGACCGATGACAAATATCACTACATTAATAAAATTGGAAAAGATTTTGGAACGTATGATGCGAAGGGCACGAACCTTAAAACCTTTACCGAAGGTTATGCAGTAGACGCTGATGTAGATTACCGATTTGCACTGGTTGATATTAATGGAAAAGTATTAAAGGAAATAGAAGACTGTGGCACCATTTACAATTTTTCGGACGGCATGGCTGGTTTTAAACTAAAATCAAAAGATTTGTATGGGTTTATTGACATTAACGGCAACAAAGTTATTGCAGCCGATTATACCGGGTTCAGTGGATTTAAAGAAGGTATGAGCAGGGTAAGCCAAAACATCAACGGAAAAATCAAGTACGGTTACATCGATACAAAAGGGCAAATCATTATTCCGTTTGAAGAATATATAGTTGCAGGTGCATTTAGTGATGGGCTGGCCCTTGTTAAAAAAGACAGCGTTTATTATTTTATGGATAAAAATGGTAAACTGCAAAACCTTGCACGTAAATATGACTTGTTAATAGATTTCAAATCGGGGTTTTCACTTGGGACCATTAATGATAAAAACGGCCTCAATACTTATTACTACATTAATACCAAACTTCAGGAAACCTTCAGCATTACTGCCAGGTCAGCCTGGTCATTTTGGGAAGATGTGGCTATCATAAACCGCGATAGTGTTTACGAAATGATTAACACCAAAGGCGAAACCATAAAAAGGCTGTCAGGAATTAACCTTTTAAAATTTACGAGCGAAGGAATATTAGCGGTGAGGGAGAATACCAAATGGGGATTTATAAACACAAAAGGTGAGGTTATTGTTAAGCCTCAATACGATAGTTGTGAATCTTTTAAAGAGGGCTATGCCAAAGTAAAGGTTGGCGACAAATGGGGAATAATAGATAAAAGCGGCAATACCATTATTAAGCCCAATTATAAAAATATAACACCCGGCGAAAACGGCATCTTTGTTTTCTACAACGATGGCTGGGGCATTATTGATAAAACAGGCAAAGTACTATCACCCTCAACTTTCTTAACCATTACAACATTCGAAAAGAATAGGGCGCTGGCCAGGTTTAATAAAATGTACAGCATTTTAAAATCGCCGCTTAAAAAATAAGGGCGGTAAAAGAAAGATATTTTTTGCCCTTGCAGTTGTATTAAAATTGAGTGACATCGTTTGACCTACTTCGTATTATTGCTAACATTGGTATGATCTACAGGAGCCGTTGGATGCTGTTTTGGCTCATATTTATTTACTGGGGACTAAGCAAAAAGTTTGTGTAATCTAAAAAGAAAGAATTTAGCAATTTGTGGGCTGCGAGGTGGAGGGATTACAAAGCCAGCCGCTGGATTAGTTCAGCAGCCCATTTTTATTTATCCATCTTAAAACCATCAACCTGCTTTGTCGTTACCAACACTTTTATAGCACCCCGGGTTCCGGAAAACAAAACCATTTCCGGCAAAAAAACAGCTTCAACATTTGGTGAAAACGAATCTTTAAAACGCACGATTACCCCTGTCAATGGGGCTTAAAAAAAATCTTCCCCAATTGGCAATGTAAATGAAGCTTGCTTTGGCTGTATTAAATTTAAAAAAAACGCCCAGGTTAACAGCATACAGCTCAATTTCTTTTGAAGCGATCTGCGAATCCAATTTTCAGGCCTTCAGTCATTGAGAAAATGCAGGAATTATTTGCTGATTTAATTTTGATCAAACGCTAAATCAAACCTGTTGCCGGTTAGTTTCCAAAACAGCAGTTGTTCATTTTTTTGCAAGGTTTAAATGATGAAATGGTTTGCTAAATATTGGAGGTTAACGGATAAATTTCATTCCCTGCAACGTCTCTTCGCCTGCCTTTGTGCGAAGCAAGGACGTTGCGTTGCCAATTGAAAAGCGTTAACAAAATGAATATGTTCATCTATTGCCGTTAATACATTCATGTAGTATGCGGAATAGGCGCTACGTCCTCTGCCAAGCTCGTAGCTGATTGAGAGACGTTGCTAGTAATACGCCCTGCGGGTGTTGTCAACCATTTCTAGCAAAATATCTTCGCCTGGCTAATTTCCCGTTCGGTTGATAAATTGTTCATTGAAGCCGATCTGCAAAACTTTTTGCATAATCAATACCCTTCGCTGTTTCCGTTTTGCCCGAAACGGTATTATAGAAATAGCATTACTGACTAAAATGTCAAGTTTTTTACACTAAAAACTTGACATTGGTCAAAAAAATTTTAGCGTTGATGTATGAAAGTAGCCGAGCAGATACGAAAAAAAATAAAAAGCATACCTGAAAGCCAGCCTTTTGGCTATGCCGATTTGGGTATCGCTCCTAATGATTTTTTTACGGCAGCCAAGGCTTTGGAACGTTTACAGAAAAAGGGCGTCATTAAAAAAAAATCGAAGGGTATTTTTTACAAACCCAAACAAACTGCTTTTGGCACGTTGGGGCCAGATTATAACGCACTAATTAATAGAAATTTATACAAAAACAGTAAACGGGTGGGCTATATTACCGGTGGCGAATTATACAACCAGCTCAATCTTACTACACAAAACTACTTTACAACCAAAATAGCTACCAACAGAAGCCGAAAAAAAATAGAACAAGGATGGCTTAAAACAAATACCGTAAAATCTTATGTAGAAATTACAGAAGAAAATTACCAACTGTTGGGCATTTTAGATGCATTAAAAGACATAAGCAGTATACCTGACACATCTACGATACAAGCCATTAAAATATTGGCTCGCAAATTGGTAAATTTCAAGAAAAAAGATATTGATGCTTTGATTGAATTTGCTTTGCAATACCCACCAAGAGTAAGGGCTTTATTAGGAGTAATAATTGAAGATAAGTTTGAAACCGGGTTTGATTTATCTATTCTAAAAAATAGTTTAAACCCAACTACTGTATATAAATTTAAACTTAAGGAAAGTGATTTTCCTTCCATTAAAAACCGGAATATTAAATGATACTGCACAATGATAAAGATGAATTTGTAAGAGCAGTAAAATTTACTGCTGAAACAATGGGAACTAAACCAATCTACATCGAAAAAGATTATTGGTAACTTTTGCGTTACATACCATCTTCAGGGATGAAATTGGCAAAGACAGTGTATTTAAAGGAGGAACAGCATTATCGAAGTGTTATCAAATAATAGAGCGGTTTTCGGAAGACATAGACCTTGTGGCATTAAGGAATGAAGGAGAATCAAACAACCAGCTCACCAATAATATAAAAAAGATAAGCAAAGTTGTGGCTGATGTATTGCCCGAAGTGGAAATACCAGCACTAACACAAAAAATGGGCATGAACCGTAAAACGGCACACACTTAACATTACACACAGCTTAGAAACCCGCCTGGGAAACTTTTTTTGTGTGAGAGGAATAAATGGGAGACGTTGAACAGAGGAAGCAAATGATCTATTATTTGTTTCCGTCGGTGTACATCATCCACCACTGAGGTATTTTTATTTTATTTTTTTAATGAAATATTTCGTTAATGATGCTGTTCCTATTTATTCCTAATTACGTCATTGCCCCTAAAAATATTTCATTATTTCACCAGCAACTACCTGGTGCCCTTTTCGTTCGGGTATCCACCTGTGACATATACTCAACAATATTTTCGCCGGAAGAAACTAATTTTTGAAACGCTGCGTAACCCTCAGCCAAACCTATTTGATATTGCCGGGAAAGTTCAATTATTTGGTTGCTGAGTTTTTGCAGATCACTATTCTCGCTTAATAATTTTACCCGCTGGTCGGGTGTTGGTGTAAGCAGCATAACCTTAATCTTTTTTCGCAGCCCTTCTTTAATCATGTACTCGGTTGCCCTTCGGGAGGCTTCCAAACCAAGCCCCTGGTCGTTGAGAGCATAATCAATGAACAATACATCGGGCTTATGGTCTAATACCTGTTTCTTAAATCTCCCGGCACCCTGGCTGGAATTTTCCCCGCCAATACAGGTAAGGATAATATTGATTACTGCATGAGGATACACTTTCTTAAGATCTTTTAATAAAAGGAAAGGGTAGGACTGAAGTGGTTTAACCTCCAGGGTTTTAAAATATCCTGAAGGCACCGAGTGCCCGTGAAACACCAGGTTGATTGTCCTGTTTTTTGGCCATTCAATCATCAGCGCTTCTTTAATTTTCGCCAGGTATGGATCCTTCTCAACTGGATTCAAAATAACCGGGGCAGCTTATTTTTGCACGATATCTTCCGGCGAACTGACAGCGCCCAATACAGAGTTTAACAAGCCTGCCATTGAAACAGCCTTTATAAATTTTCGTCGTGTAGATGTCTTCATCTTTTTAATCCTTGTTATTGAATGATCAAACTAATTTATAATTGAGCAACCAATGTTCTACTCCAAATTACTTGTAAATATAGAAGTTCCCAGCCGGGTCTCCATGAGCAGCTTTGCAGTATAACTGCCAGAGTTGGAACAATCCTGGAAAACTATTTAAAACTAGAAAATAGCTGATGGTATCATGCCTACCTTTATGGCTTACTTTCTCTCATCATATAATTTATGGAACTGATCCCATTTCTCCGGCAGCATGTACAAATTTCTACTGAACAGGAAATTGAGCTGGATAGAGCATTCAGAACGGAGATATTACCCAAGGGCCACAAACTTTTATTGCCCGACAATCATTCCAACAAGGTTTTCTTTTTTGAACAGGGCCTTGCCCGAAGTTTTTATATAAAACATGATAAGGACATCACCCATTATTTTTATACAGAAAATACTTTTAATATGCCCATTGAAAGTATTTTTTATAACAATGCATCACCTTATGGGTTGGAGTTATTGGAAAAAACCGTTGTTCGTACCATTACCTATCCCGAAGCTGAAAAATATTTTGATCAGTCCATTGGATTGCAAAAAGTTGCCCGTTTGCTTTTGGTAGATGTATTAAGTTCGTTTTCTAAACGCCTGTATTCTTTGCAATTTCAATCGGCACGGGAGCGCTATCAAACCATGATAGCTCATTATCCTGATATCCTGCTCAGAGCGCCGCTGGGTCATATAGCCTCTTATCTTGGCATTACCCAACAAACGCTGAGTGTAATTCGTGCACAGAAATCCCCTGGCACAACTAGCTGATTTTTTAATCTATCTTAAAAATTCATCCTTTACTTCATCGTTGCTTTGCATCATAAAACATTTATGTATGCTACCAACCAGTATATCAATAACCACCCACCGGGTTTTTATTGCAGATGAGCAAGGAATGAATGATAGTTTTCCCCAAATAAAAGCCTTGCTAAAAGACACAGCCTGCGATGTTTCGCTTATTTATATCTCATTTAACGAAAAATATATTTTTCAAAGAGAACTGGATATTTTATGCAGGCATTATCCCAACCGCCTGTTGGTTTATTTTGAAAATATTACAGCTACTATAGAAGACTTTATAGAAAATCAAACCCTGGAGGCCATTATAAACTGCAACACAAGCGATGAGATGTGCTTTTTCATCATGACAGATGAAGATGGAATTTATTCAATCAAAAAATACCTTGTTTTTTTGGGCATCGAAGAAAAAAATATTCGGTTGTCATTTTTTAATATAGATTAAAAAAAGCCCAGAGCGATCACTACAACTTTGCCAGATCAATTCAACACAAATACAATTCATGATTTTGAAAATACCGATAATGAACATAAAATTATTTTCTCTTGGCTTAGCCGCCTTGTTGGCAGGAGCAACAGCCCGGGCGCAACAGGTAGATCCGGCTTTAAAACTTTTGATCAAACAGGCATTTGATCAAAGTCATGTTTTGCATATTAACCAGTTAAAAACAGCACAGGTAAGGGTGAGCCGTACGATGGCCAAACAATTTTTTCTGCCAAAAGTTACGACATCTGCCACCTATACTCGTTTAAATGATGATATTGTTTTTCCGGCAGAAACCCAGCAATTACTATTGGGTACTCAGCGGTTACTTATCAAAGAAGCAGTGGGGATTCCATTTAATGCATCCTTACCCGCCTATATAAAACTGAAGCCTGTTCCACCTATCCAGGAAAAAAATATTTTTAAAGTAACCAGCAATGCCCAGGTGGTCTTATTCAGTGGTTTCAAGTCAACGTTTTCAAAAAAAGCGACGATGCACCAGGAAAAGGCATTGCAATTTCAGGCTACTGTAGCACAGGTAGCTATCGTAAAAGATATTTGGGAAACCTACGATAAACTGGCCCTTGTAAATTCGTCTGATAACGTAATAGAAGCAACGGATCATTACCTGTATGCACAAAATCGTTTTGTCGAAAAAGCCATCAGCAATGGACTGGCCACTCCCCTGGAAAGAGAAAAAATAAACCTGGCCCGTCAAAAACTGGTTCTTAAAAAAATAGAATTACAAGGGAATAAAAAGATACTGATCGAAAAACTGGCAATGCTTACCGGGCAGGATGCAGTTAGTCTCGCAGCCTTAAACCCAACGCTGGAAGTTCTTTTAGCGAATGATATTCCATCACAAATAAGGCCCGAATTATTAGCCATTGATGAAGGAATAAAAGCTTTGGAACTTAAAAGAAAAATTGAACTCACCGAATATATCCCTAAGCTGGCAGCTTTTGGTCAATATGAATGGAGAAAAAATGATCTGTCTTTATTTGATCCACGTTGGTTTGCAGGTATCCGGTTGCAATGGAATTTATTTGATGGCTTTACTGCAAAAAATGAGGCCAAAAAAGTTGGTATAGAAAAAGAGATACTTATCCAGCAAAAGATAGAAGGAGAAAAAAACAGTTCGTTGGCAATCATAAAAACATCCATAGATAAGGAAACTGCGGAAGCCAAAATTGTAACCAATACAGAAGCTTTGCGCCTTGCAGAAAAGATTACAGATATAACGGATAAGCAATATAAAAATGGCTTAACCAATATTACAGAATGGCTGGATGCCGTGGCAGGTTTGGAAAAAGCAAAACAGGAAGTGCTCATTGCTAATTACGAGCAACGAACTGCCCTGGCTAATATGCTGCAGGCAAAAGGACAATTATTAAACATCGTACAATAATCACTGATCATTTTAAATTTTATGAACAAGCAAATATTATTATTGGCACTTATTGTAACACTAGCCAGTTCCTGCAGCAACAAAAAAAATACAGAAGCAAAACAATTACAGGGCAGGGTAAAATTTGAGACCATTTCTATTGCTCCAAAACTTGCCGGGCGCATTCTTAAAATATATGTTGCAGAAGGAGACCTCGTAAAAAAAGGAGATACCCTTGCAGTATTGGACATTCCTGAAATAGGCGCTAAACTTCAGCAGGCCGATGGTGCGCTCATTGCCGCACAGGGGCAACTGGACCTTGCCAATAATGGTGCTACTGCAGACCAGGTGCTACAAATAGAAAGCCAGTTAGCCGGCGCTAAGGAGCAATTGCTTTTTGCTGAAAAAAGTTTTTCACGGGTTAGCAATATGTACCAGGATTCATTAATTCCGGCACAGCAGTTTGATGAAACAAGGATGAAGCTGGAAGGCGCAAAGGCGCAGGTAAATGTACTCAATGCAAAAAGAGCTGAAGTGCTGAATGGCGCCAGGTCAGAAAATAAAAAATCTGCTAAGGGCCAGGTAGAAAGAGCGGCTGGAGCAAAAAATGAAACATTGATAGCATTAAATGAAAAGTATCTACTGGCACCTGCGGATATGAGTATTGAAACCATTGCGCTTAAAGAAGGAGAACTGGCATTGCCGGGTTATGCACTGGTTAATGGAATAAAAAAAGAAACCGTTTATTTTCGGTTTACTATAAATGAGGCTAAAGTAAATGCCTATAAAATAGGGCAGGCTGTTGTAGTTAATGTTCCCAATACAGATTTAAAAATTGCTGCAAAAATTGTAGCCGTAAAACAACTGGCACGATATGCAGACAATACTTCTACATCGCCTAATACGGAACTGGGGCAAACTACTTATGAAATAAAAGTGATTGAGAAAGATGCAACAGTTTCAAAAGGTTTGTATCAAAATTCAACGGTGTTATTACAAGATATCAATAATTAAATTTTTCATTAGACAACTATCATGAAAACATTTTTTAAATTAATGGGTGCCGAGTTCAGGCGTATATTTTCCAACAGTATTGTAATGGCCATCTTCTTTGCTGCACCCATTGGCTTTGGAATATTATTTGGTTTGACTTATGAAAAAGGTAAAATAGGAGATTTGCCCATTGCAGTTGTGGACCTTGATCGTACCAACACTTCCGATAAATTTATAGACGCCTTTAATGATAATGAATACCTGCAGGTGGCAGCAGTATTGGCTGATAATCTGGGATTAAAACAAGAGATCATTCGGAATAATTACCAGGCTATAATAACAATTCCAAAAGGATTTGAAGCAGATATAAATCAACGCCGTTATCCAGAAATTCAGATAGATCTGAATGTTGGAAATATCTTAACTGCCAATTTTGCAAGCAGGGGTTTGCAAACGGTTTTGGGTACTTTAAATGCCGGGATAGAAATAGAAACCCTTAAAAAACAAGGCCTTGCTCCTGAATTAGCTGCTAACAGGTTTGAAGCTTTTAAAACAAATTACAATCGCTTATTCAATACCGGCAGCAACTACATAGATTTTATGTGGCCGGGACTGATAGCAGCCATTATGCAACAGGTTTTTTTGCTTGGCCTGGCATTGGTTTTTGCAAGAGATTTTGAAGATGGTTATTTTTCTACCCTTATACAAAAAAGCAGGTTTAGCTTTTACCATGTGGCATTAAAAGCCATTCCATTCTACCTGTTGGGTGCCGTTATTTGGGCGGCTGTATTGATCATTCATATCTCTTTTAATTTAACCTGGAATGTGATGAATTATGATATGTTTGTGATGGTGTTTCTTTTCACATCTGCCTGTATATTATTAGGTATGCTGGTAAGTATTGTTATTCCCAATCAACTTAAAGCAACTGAACTCCTAATGGTAGTTGCTACGCCCAGTTTTGTGTTAAGTGGCTTTACCTGGCCCGGTTCAGGCATGCCTGCTGCATTACAGGTAATCGGAAATGGATTGCCCATTACCCATTTTTTAAAAGGCTTTAAAAAAATTGCCATCTATGGAGGAAATTTAAGTGATGCAAAAGCCGAGATGGGCGCCCTGATGTGGATGTGTGTTATTTTTCTGACAGCCATTTTGCTGGTGTTGCAAATTAAAATAAGCAGGTGGCGTAAAAGGCACGCAAAAGATAAAATATATGAAGCTGGTAATTTTCCAGCGTAAAAAAATTTTACTGGCAAACGGAACCCGGTTTCGTTATTAAGAACATGTAGAAATATCAATGTGGAATAATCATTTATCTATTACGCTATCTTTCCTGCATGAATAAATCAATTACATGTTTTATTATTTTAGTTATTACCTGCCTGCTCATGGCTTCCTGTTCCTTCCCAGCAAAGCCTCTTCGCCTGGCTTTGAGCAAAGCAAGGACGTTGCGTTGCCAATTGAAAAGTGTTAACAAAATGAGCAGGATAAACTCAACTATTGCCGTCAATAAAGTCAGGCAGTAAGCGGGGTAGGCGCATGGTCCCCGGCCACGCTCGTAGCTGGTTGAGAGACGTTGCTTGTAATAAAACTGTTAGTAATGGAGGCTTTGGTAATGGGTATGATGAAAATTGAAATAAATTTTTTATTGAAGGAACTGAATGGCCTTACGTTGGTAGATGAAGAAATACATTTTAATTCCCTGCTTCCGGTAAAATGGCAGATGAAAACTATTTTCAAAAAACAGTATAACCTGTTTTTTTAAAAAAAGCGAACAGTTTCATGGTTCCAGTTTTAGAATATTCGATAGAAAGACTGACAAGGATCAGTAGTAAATTTTAAATAAGTGGCTTGTTTTTTTAAATGTATAAATGATAGGTAAGTTGTTTTTATCAATTTGTTTTAACATGGCAAATATTATAACTGACAGGTTACTGAAGACTCATTTTACATTGTTAAAAAACTCACTAAAAAATTTATATGCAGTGCAATGTAAGCATAACAACTATTTACAAATGCTCTTTAGAAAGAGCATTTAAAACACCAATCCTATGTGATGTTTCAAAAATTCATACGGGGTATGGAATAAGGCCTAACGTTACCCATTGCACTGAAGGTGAAAACTGGGGTAAGCCATCTTCCAGTAAAAAGGGATTTGTGGTTAAATGCTTTACTCAAAATGGAGGATGGGCTTCTATTGACAATTGTATACAGCGCATAGAAAACAAATACTGGAGATTAGAAATTGATAATTTCCAGTGATGGATGTTTGGTTTTCCAGGTTTATTGGAGAATGGCAAACTACTGAAATTGCCAGCAATGAAATTTTGGTAGAATACCCCTATACCCTGCATTCAGTTATAGCGTTGCTGTATCCCATCAATTGGTTTTTTGCCAATACCTTCTGGAGAATCTATATGAAAAGGGTACTAGAAAATGTAAGACAAATACCTTATAACAATGAGCTGTATTGGTATAATCAGAAAGTACCAGTCACAATAGGTTTTGGGTAAGTTTGACAGAGCGTATTTAAAATTGTCGCAGCTCAATAGAGGGTTGCCAACCTTTTTTAAAGTGTTTTTAGCAGAAAACAACCTGCACAAGGTTGGCAACCCTTCCGACAAATTTAAATGCACCCGTTTGACAGACAGTAGTACAATCAGTATTTTTACAAATAACATGGCAAATGAACCTTTATTTACAGATCAATTACTTTATTCCTCAAGCGTAATAGGGGAATCCAAAACCTTTGTCAAAGGCGACTATTTAATAAGAGAAGGTGAAATTGAGCGAAATCTTTATTGGGTGGAATCCGTTGCCATAAGGGTTTTCTATTTAACTGAATTTGAAGAGCATGTAATTCGTTTAGGCTATAATGCAAAAAAATATATTTATGGGATGGGCAGTCATCAGATTATATGGAACGCTTATTAATACTCAGGATAACAGAAAGCAAAGAGGGAAACCGGGAATATAAATATGTCATCAGCAGTGCCTGGGAAGGAGAATGTACCACTGAAGAACTTTTAAGGATGCAATCACAAAGATATTTTGTAGAGCGATCGTTTCAGGAAGCCAGGCAGGAAGCAGGCATTAGCCAATATCAGATAGGAGGCTGGCTGCGTGGCATCATCAAATGGTAATGGTACTGCTTGCCCTGCATTTTATCTTAAGTGAAGAAATACTACTAAAGCATTCAATGCCACTACTAAGTGCTTATCATGTAAGAGAAATCATGTTGAATATTTTCAGCCTTTTTATTAGCAGCCCTGTCTGCTTGACGCAGTCAGGCAGGCTTGATTTTTTTTGGTTTTACCCTTAGACGGAATGTAAATATTTTTAAAAAAAGTTTGAGGCTGTTTAAATTTAGAAATTCGGCTTCCCAACCAGCCAGATTTCCGCAACAGTAAATTCAAAACATAAAAGATGCAACTGCAAAATTCCGCTACCAAGAAAAGCTATGTGCTGCATGCGCCCACAAATAGATTGAATCAGCCTTTACAAGGTTTGCCTTCAACATCACTCCTTCAATTTTCAGGAGTGAATTCTTTTAAGAATCGGTAGTAATACAAGTAGAGGTTCCACTAAAACTCTATTTACATTTGAAGCAGAAAACGGCGAACTCCAGCCGAAAAAGAAAGCGGTTGGCTGACTTGCCCGCTGGCTGGCCGGGCCACTGGCGAACAGATCCGTTGAATAATTTTGTTTTTAGCACCCTGCACTGTTTGGCGCAACGTCCGCTGCCAACGCTCATTTGTTAATGGAGAAGCATTGCTGAAAAAAAATTATTGAGAAGCAGGAGTTTCGTGATACCAGCCGTTGGTGAAAAAGCCTGTTGCGACAAGGTAATAATTCAAGACCGATTATTAAAATTTTATAAAAAAACGGCATCAAAATAAAGTGATGCCATTTTGAAATTATTTAAAAGTCTGTTTACTCGCTTTGCCCATACTTTTGGTAAAGCCACTCCTGTTAACAACGCATTTGAAACACTGCTTTTTTTATAAAAAAGAATGCTTTTCATAATTACCTGCTTTATTTTCTATGACATCAAAACGTTCATATTTTTTGTAGCAATCTTATGTTTTGCGGTAACACTTTTTAGGCAGTATAAAAAAATGCTGTTTATCAAAAGGTTTTATTGTTCTGCCTTTCCTGAAATGGTTCATTGGGTATTGCTATTTTCTTCCATCGTTTTGTTGATTGTATTGACTATAAAGCCTGGATACAAACCCTTTCAATATAGGCTTTTGCTGATTGAACTATGCGCCTGTATGCTGGATGAAAACCGCTGGCAACCCTGGGAATATTTATACCTGTTTATACTCTTGCTTTTCATTTTAAATAAAAGCGGAAAAGCTGCGGTGTTGCATTCTTCGTTTGTGATCGCATTGGCTACCATCTATTTTTATAGCGGCATTCACAAAATGCAGGAAGGCTTCGTTACCTACATGTGGGATCATACCATATTGAAACAAATGCTGCATTTACCGATTCCTTTTCAGCCAACAAACTGGTTACATTACTGCGGCTATGCTTTACCTTTAGTTGAGTGCATTGCAGGTATTGGATTAGTTTTTTCAACTACAAAAAAAATTGCTGCCATATTTTTAATTGCGATGCATTTTTTTATACTGCTGTTACTTGGTCCATGGGGAAAACAATACAATGTAATCGTATGGCCATGGAATGTCGCTATGATCTTCTACCTGTATTATCTATTCATTGAAAATAATAATGAATCGTTCGTCCAAATTCATTTGTACAAAGTCGGCTATAAATTATTATTATGTTGCTGGGCTGTTTTACCAGCCCTAAATTTTATTGGTTGGTGGGATCATTATCTTTCCTGGAATCTATATTCACACACATTACCCACCATGACTATTTGCCTAAAGGATTCCTTCCCTGGCAATCGTTTACAACCCTACTTTAGTAAAAAAGTGAATCCATTAATTTGTGATGGCGATGCACAACTGAATATCCAAACCTGGGCGCTAAAGGAAATGAATGTGCCACCCTACCCGGAAGTAAAGAACTACAAAAAGATAAAAGCATTTTGGATAAAAAACTACCCGTTGGTCAAAGCAGATTTTATCATATTCGATTTCACATCTTTTGGGCGAAGAACGGAAGTTAAATAGTGGTTGCAAATTTCAGTAAAACATATCCCAATCAACAGCTAACAACTCATACCATTTCGACCCATTAGCCACATTATTCTTTCCCCCTATCCAGCTCCCAGTCATCGGTTCTAAATGGATTTACAGGTAGTCCTTCTATACTAAACAAATTACCGATAGCCGCATTGCTAAATGCAAACCTTACTGCTGCCGGGTTTGGCACGTCCGGACTGGAGACGATTAACTTATTTTTTTCAATTTTTGCCGTAGCACCAAAAAACACCTTATCCGGCCCGGCTATGTAAACTTTTGTAATGGTGTAACCAGTAGCTTTCAATCCGTTGGGTGCATTGTCAAAAGTGATGATGGCTTTATTTTTCTGTACCGCCATACTTTTATACACTGGACTTTTATAAACAATGCCTTGTTTATGATAGGTTTCGGCCAGCGCCCAATTGGCAAGGCGATTGCCCACATCCAGCTTATTTTTCGGATGAATGTCTTTTACATTATCCACCAAATCTGTGATTACTATCATACCAACTTTTTTTAAAGCCATTGCCTTTGTTTGTTGCTCTCTAACAATTGAAGAAACGAACTTGTCTGCATAAGTATAGGGCGCTATTTGCACATAATAAAAAGGAAATTCATTGCCCCATGCCTTGCGCCAGGTGCCAACCATTGTAGTTAGTAATTTATTGTAAGTGTCGGGTGCATCGGTGTTGCCTTCTCCCTGGTACCAAATGGCGCCGGCGATCGCATAGTTGGTGATGGGCGAAATCATTCCGTTAAATGCTGCACCACTAGCGTAAGGCCACCAGTCATAAGGCTGTAGTTTTTCTGCTGATGCTTTCAGCTCTTTGTCATTGTTAATCACGTCAGCTTCGGCCCATGTTTCGGCAGGTGTACCGCCCCAGTTGGCACTGATTAATCCAATCGGCACATTCAAATTACCATTCAACTTTTTACCAAAGAAATATGCAACGGCACTAAAATTTTTCAATGTATTGGAATCACAATTCAACCATTCGCCACCACAATCATCCTGCGGATATCTGGAGGTAGTTTTTGGAATGGTGAAGAACCGGATATTGCTATTGGCGCAGGTTGGTAATGCTGCTTTGATGTCTGGTAAACCCCAATCATAATTCATTTCCATATTTGACTGACCGGAACAGACCCATACTTCACCAATCAATACATTGTTTAAAACAATGGTATTCTGTCCTTTTATTGTAATGGTATAAGGTCCGCCCGCAACTGGCGTTTGCACGTTTATCATCCAGTTGGCATCCCGGGTAGCAACTGTAGAATCCAGCTTATTATTCCAGGAAGTAATGATGTAAATTTTTTCCGCAGGGCCCGCCCATCCCCAAAGCTTCACTGCCGATTGCTGCTGCAACACCATATTGTTATTAATCACATTTGGTAAACGAATATTGGCTTTTGAAACAATGGTACCAAATAACGATACAGCAAATACAAGGCATTTTTTCATAACAATTTTGTTGTGTTTTATTGCTTAAAAGTACACCCGTTTTCTTACCAGCTTACAATTTAAAAAAATGAATAACCCTTTTGATAATTTGGCAGGTGAAATAGTTGTACTATTTTAGACAAAATTTAGCACATGAAAAATATATTGCTGATTGTATGTATCGCCTTTGCGGGATGTGGAGCAAAAACAAATGAAGATATCGCCAAAGAATTAATTACAGTAAGGTTAAAGGCTAAGTTGCCGGATTTTAACGACTATGAGTCAGTTAATTTTGGTACCATGGGCAAAGCATTTTTACCATTTGAAGAAAGTGAGTTATTTGTAACGAGTAAAAAAATGATTAAAAATTATGAGGACTCCCTTGTCATTTTACAACAATCCGTTAATGACACCAAAGATGCCCCTACCTCAGATAACGCAAAAACTGTTACAGAAACAATACTGCGACTACAGGACAGCATAAAAGCTAAAAATGAAATCATTGCTGTAAATAAAAGAACCTACACGCCGGAAGAACTATACAAAATCACACACGGTTATACTTTGAAAGATAAGACAGGCAGACCGGTTCCTGTGGAAGAGGCCTATTATTTTGATAAAGATTTTAAAGGCATTGTGAAGGTGAAAAAGGTGTATTAAATCGTTCCTTATTTGTTAACGGGCAACGTTCATTCATTACAGGGTGGCGATACTTTCTGAAATGATTGTCCATTTACCCAAAACAACCAGTACCATGTTAACTTTAAAGTGGCGTACTATTTATTTTGTTATACGAATTATAAAACTCACATTGATCTAGTCGTTAATGTTTAATTCGTACAACTAGTGCCTGGGATTTTATTTTGAGCCATTTTAGCTTAACATATCACTAGAATGAAGTTACTGCTGCATCAGGATTTCCCGTAGCCGACGTAGAGAAAGCAATCTATAATTTGAGTAATCAAGTTCTTTATTGTACATGTACCGATTGCACTCATCCTAAACATTTCATTGCATCCAGCTCCGAACCAATCGGTGAAAGGAAAACATTCAACAAGAGACCCTGCTTTTTTTAAATGCCTTCGGGTTTACGTTTGACAACCGCCACACAGCAGGTTCAAAAAATTAGGTTACATTTGAAGGGATATGCAAATTAATAACACTCCATAACAGGTTATGAAAACAAAGCGTATTGTATTATCAGATTTTATTTTTTCCGTCATCATATTTCTGTTGGTGATGCTTTCCATTCTATCATACACCCGGATTATTGATTTGGATAAAAAATCGGCAGCAGTAACGCACACCAATCTGGTAAAGTTGAAACTAGAGCAGGTCCTATCTTATGTAAAAGATGCAGAAAGTGCACAACGTGGCTTTTCTTTATCCAATGAAGCTGTGCATCTTGAACCATATTTTAACGCCGTTGCCCAACAGCAACAAATTCTTTCTGCGTTGGATTCTCTTACAAAAGACAATAGTGTTCAGCAAAGAAACCAGCAACTGCTGCAATGGCTTGTAAAAAAAAGATTGTCAAGACTTCAATTGGTGATAGATAGCGCACAACTATCAAATAAAAACTCTTCGGTAATCTTAAACGAAGGAAAGATCATCATGGATCAGTTGAGGGAACTAGTTGCCAAAATGATGAATGAAGAAAACCGACTATTGCAAAACCAAACGGAGGAAAAAATTTATACAGCCTACATCACCCCCCGGTATTCATTAATGCTATCGTTTTTTGCCATTTTAGCCGTTTTCTCCGCCTATTTCATTTTGAGGGCAGAAACCCGTTTGCGTTTTACCGCAGAGGATACTTCAAAAAAATTAAACGATTATTTTAAAGACCTGCCGGCAGCATTCAGTATCCTTAAAGGGCCTGATCATATACATGAAATAACCAATGATTTGTACCATCAAATAACAGGTAAAAGCGATCTTGTAGGTAAGTCTTTCAGGGATGGCATACCCGAATTAAAGGAACAGGGCTTGCACGAGGAGATGGATAAAGTGTACAAAACCGGCGCTCGTTTTATAGGCAGTGAGATGCCGTTATCCTTTAACAAAGGCGAAAAGGAAATGGTATCAGGTTTTTATAATTTTGTTTTTCAACCAATATTTAGTCAATCTCAAAAAATTGAAGGTATACTGATTTTTGGCTACGAAGTAACTGAAATGATGGAAGCCCGTAGAACTGTGGAAGAAACCGAACTTCGCTCCAGGCTTGCAATAGAGGCGGCTAACATCGGTACTTTTGACTGGAACCTGGAAACTAAACAATTTAACAGCTCTGACAGGTTGATAGAAATTTTCGGGTTTAACAGCCGGCAGGAAGTGTCTCACCAGGATCTGATTGGCACCTTTCATCCTGATGACAAACCGATCAGGAATAAAGCAGTGGAGGAAGCATATACAAAAGGATCGCTGTCTTATGAAGCAAGAATCATCCGTGCCGACCAATCCATCCGATGGGTAAATGTATATGGAAAAAATATTCATAACAAAACAAAGGAAGCAATCAGAATGTATGGTACGGTACTGGATGTTACCGACCAAAAAAATGTACTGGAAGC
>JBGSMI010000181.1:0-38919 GCA_041740215.1 Ferruginibacter sp. | reverse complement strand
CCAACGTTTTTGTCAATATCAGTAAATGCTTCAATCATCATTGCCTGGCTTTCTATCGGAGCCTGGTACCAGTAATAGCCGGCAGTGGCCCATTCCTTCCAATACATTCCCAGCTCTTCGTTGCTAATGGCATTTTCTTTTAATGACCGTATAATAGCCTTCGGTGTTATAGCATCATTGCTGCGATGCAGTGTAAGGGCAATCATTGCCTGCATATATTTACCATTGTTTAGCCAGTATTTTTTTGCCTGCCCGTTATAATAATTATAAGCTGTTTGTGTGGCGGTAGGTACAGGTTCATCGGTGAAGAAACTCCGCATATACAAGTACTGAATAGAAGTATAGCTAAGTTGATTGTTTTTTAAGATAGACTTGTTTTTTATCAGTTCATCATAATCGGCCTGTATCTTTTTATCCAGATACGGAATTGCCTTATCTACCAGCACCTTTATTTTTTTATACTCGCTGTCTGTTAACGCATTTAATTTCCGAAGATGCCCAATGCCCGTTAAAATATATTGCGTCATATAGCGATCATCCGGCCCGCCTTTAAACCACACAAATCCTCCATTCGAGCTCTGCATTTCTTTAAGTTTGTTGATGGCTTTTGCTCCTTCGGTGCTCATTTTTACCATATCGAAGAGCAGAGCGATGTTTTTCTTTTGCTGGTTTTCGTTTTGGGCATCCAATACCCAGGGCGTTTCCTGCAACAAAGCTGATTTTAATTCTTCATTTTTTTGAAGATTACTCATCAGTGCAGCAGTATCAAGCGTTTTCCATTTTTCAAATACTGCTTTTATTTTCGGCATGCTATTACTCACAAAGGTTGCGAGCGTGTTGGCATAATACCGGTTGAAGGTTTGCTCCGCACAATCATATGGATATTCCATTAGGTAAGGCAATGCCTGCACAGCATACCATGCCGGATTGGAGGTGTATTCTAACGTTAATGCGTGATTGGTGATGGTGCTGCTATTAACGCTGTTTAGCAGTTTTTCAAATTTAAAATCCTTCTGACTGGTATTGCGCAAATTCAATGGTAAGGTTTCTGTTACCAGTATTCGGTTGGTTAAAATTGGAAAGGCTTGTTCCTCGCCATCAGAGAAAGTTCCACCCCCGTTCCCTAAAGGGGAGTTATCCGACGATTTCGCTATAATCCTATAAGTCAATGCAGAGTTGAAATTGAACGGTATTTCCATGGGGAATTTTACCGCTACACTTTTTCCTGCTTCGACTGTGAAATATTGATTTGGAAAGACGTTTTTAAACCAGCCGTCTACCGGCTTGTTGGTAGCTGCATCTATCAGTTCTAACTGAGCTGTGCCGGTAATTTCTTTTTCGCTTAGGTTCACAATTTTTGCACTCAGTTCCATCCTGTCTCCTTCTCTCATAAAGCGGGGCGCATTGGGTTGCACCATTAATGGCTTTTGCGTGACAACCGTTTTTTCTGAATAACCACTTGCCAGTGTTTTGTTATGAGCAAAGGTCATCAGTTTCCATTGTGTTAATGCCTCCGGTATGGTGAAACTAAAAGATACATTACCCGCAGTATCTGTTGTGAGATCAGGGAAGAAGAAAGCGGTTTCGTTGAAGTTTTTGCGCACCTGAACGGTATTCTCACCTGCGTTTCGTTTTTTATCGCTACCTGCTATCTCGATTGAGTCTGCTTTTACTTCCTCATCTTTAACGATTTTTGGAGCGGTAAATTTCACTTGTTGAATTTCCAGCGCATCATGCTGCATCGGAGCAGCTTGCATTGCCAGACTTTCAGATTCTCTCCTCATTGTCTTTTTCGCTCCGCCATATCCGACAATAAGGCCATGATCAATTGAAAAAACGGGTAATAGCCTATCGTACAATTTCGGATCGGCACTTACATAATCAACTGGTTGGCTATTGTATTCTTCTGATTGGACGGAATTAAATCCGTTAACATCCCAATTGATACTGTTTGCTAATCCCGGCCAGATATTCAATGCACTCCAGCTTTGTGGTTTAAACTGATCCAAACTTGCGTCATACATGCTCACCAGCATTTCCGCAGCAATTTTTTCACCCTTGCTACCGGTTATTTTTGCCGTCCATTTTTCCTGGCTGCCCGGTAATATTTTATCCCTGAAGGTTTGATAAGAGATCGTAAGGTCTTTATTATTCCATGGAACAGCAAAGTTCTCTGCACCATTATAAACCCGGCTGTGTTGTATAAAAACATAACTCATTGCCATTCCTCCACGATCGCTTTCACTTACAGCAATTTCATTTACAAATGGCTGATCCCGCTTTAAAGCCTGGTAAGTGGTGGTCTTTGTTTGATCCATCTTGCTTAGGGTATGAATCAGCCAGATGTTTTCAAAACCTGTATTGATAGCATATTTAATCTTCTCACCGGGCTCGCTTACTTTTTGTTGTACGGTTACAGTTGCCGGATCTTCCTGGTAAACTCCGGGTTTATCCTTAGCATTTTTTAGGATCAAAACAAATTTCTCCGCCTTTGCTTCTTCGCCATATTTATCTTTTGTGGTAGCAATTATTTTATACCAACCCGAAGCCAGCGTTTTATTGACCTCCCGATATTTATCGGGAGACCATTGACCATTTATTAAGGTAGAGTCTGTCATATCCAATACCTTCTCTCCAACGGGCCACTTGCTTATTTGGTCCTCATCTTTGTAAACATCGTAGGGGAAATAGCCATAGTATTCATCTTTACTCATCACAAATTGATCCGGCATTTCCCAGTATCTTTCCCGGAACATTTTATTGGGAGATTGTACCCTATAGATGGCGATATTCACTTTAGCCTTTTCAAAAATATCGTTGATATTGGTAGAGCGGATTTTTATATGCTTTAAGCTGTCGGCATTTATTTTATCCCCCAGTTCGATATTTAATTGGATGGCTTGGTAAGCCACAGCCACCGAAGCTTCTCCACTTCTTGTTTCACCGTTAAGATCGGTTATGTCAGCACTTACTTCGTAGTAAAAAGTAGGTTGATCTTTTTTATCAATGCTTTCATCGGGGATGGCTTTAAATGCAACTTTAAATGTTCCGTTGGCATCGGTAATGGTTTCGCCATTGGTGATTTCCATTTCATCTCCGGAGCCGTATGGGGGCATCATTTTGCGACCGTATCCCCATCCCCACCAAATCGGGTATCGTATTTTTCGAACCACCCGGTACTTTACTGCAGCACCATCTATATTATTGCCGGCGTAAGCTTTGGCTGTACCGGTTACTTTAACGCTGTCGTTTAAACGATAAGTACCTGTTGGTTTTAACACTTCCACAAAAAACTTTGGCCGTTTGTATTCTTCCACATTAAAATAATGTGTGGCATTGGTTGTTTCATCCACCAAAGAAAACTGGCCGTTTAATACACCTTCCGGCAATTTGAATGAGCCGTGATAGGATCCAAATTCATTGGTCATCATTTGCACCTCACTCAGTTTTTGCCCGTTTACATCTTTTAAAATGAGTGTAGATTTAAACCCAGGCATGATAGCCGTTTCGGCCGCTTTGCCACCTTTTTTTAAAACAATGCCTTTGAAATAGAGGGTTTGTCCAGGTCGATAAATTGACCGGTCGGTAAATAAAAATGTAACTGGTTTTAAAACCTCCACATAGGAATTGTAGTAATTGGCATAGTTGTTTTCATTCATGAACAACTCATCATTTTTATGGTTCAGTTGCAACAGGAAGCTTCTATAATCTTTTGTTTGCTTTAGTTTGAAATATCCGTTTTTATCGGTGGTATATTGCTCCGCTTTTATTTGCTCATTCCGGCTGGTTTGGTAATTATATTTGGTTTCCCATACCTGCACCTGCGTGTTGGCCATTGGTCGTCCGTTTTCCCGGTTTACTACATTGTATTCCTGGTTACTATTGTGTACATATCCGATGTTGCTTACATGGATCAATTGTTTGGCGATGATGTTTTTTTCAAGTGAAAAATTTTGATCCAGACTTGCCAGCACATAATACGTTCCTATCGGCACGGCATCTACTTTTATTTCAACCGAATGCTCCTGGTAATCCTGCAGATCGGGTAAATTTATATTCCAACTTTTGGTTGATTTTAGTGCTACAATTCCTTTCCATAATTTTTCATAGCTACTACGATCCATTTTTTTAATTTCATCGTTTGAAATTTTTACAACCCTCAAATAGAGTGTTTTTGCATTTTTATATTTTACGAGTGTTCTAAAAGGCTGATCGGGAATATTTACCTTTTCAGTTTCCAGGTTTAGCGAAGGCACCAAAATCTGATTTAACAAATTCTGGCAATTGGCTGCACCTTCAGTTTTTGGATATGTTTTTATAACCTGCTCACAGATTTCTTTTGCCCGCTTGATTTCATATTGATGATCCGTTTTTTTCAATGGTTCGTAATCCCTGCCTTTATTTGAATAAATGTTTGCCCTTAAATACATGGCTTGTGCGGTTGCCGGTATCCCTGTATATTTATCTTCTATATTTTTTAAAGCAGCTTCAAATAAGGTTGTTTTATTTTCATTCACTGCATATTGATGTACAAAATTCAACCGGATTAAATCGGCATCCAGTAAAGCATTCGGATTGGTATCGTTGAGATGAAACTTTAAAATATCCTGTAACAACAGGATTGCTTTGTAATGAACCGAAGCCGTATCTTTTGTTTTGAAGGAAGCATTTACAAAATCTGCAACGGGTGCAAAAGTAATTGCTTCATTGATAGTGAACTGATAGGCAGGTTTAGTTATGTATTGCTCATCGTTCATGAAATAAGCTAACGCCCTGTGGGCCAAAAAATCGAATAGGGTGGGTCGAAGTGAGCGGGTATTTTCACCCTTTACAATAATTGGATCAAAACTATCCAGCCTGTTTTCTTTTAATTGCTTTTCGCTGGCCAATGATGCATGGTAGAGCCTGGAAATAGTGCTATGTAATTTCTCCAGACTCCAGGTACCAATGTCTTTACTTTTTTCTTCTGCGAGTTGAGTGCGGCTATAAAATTTATACCGGTTGTTTTGAAGATATTGCCAAAACATTTCGGCCTGCATGCTTTGCAGGATGTTTTTTGCAGGAACTTTTGCGTTTGCAATTAAAGTATCTACAAAAAAGATATTGTTCTCCCGGCTATCTTCTTCCACCAGATTGCGGTATTTAATCTGGTACATGCAACTTTTGATTTGTTGAGCATCGTTATTGTCTTTTAATGCCAACCTGTAGATGATTAAAACTTCTGCCAATGCTGATTTGGTAAGGCCTTTTTTTTCAAAGGCTTCCACTTTTTTCCAATTGGTGATATAGTCGTTTTTTATTTGTGCCATCGGCTTGTTGAATAGGGTTATAATGAATAATAACAGCAGCGAAATTTTTTTTGAAAACATAGTGATTCAATTTTAGTTACAAGTTACAATTTGTTGAAGTAGTATGATATCCGTAGCGGTTATTATACCAATGGTATTGATGAATGAAACAAAGACATTGCATAAACTGGGCCGATAAAATTTCCCTTTTAGATGTGTTTTAACATTTAATTGCAGCAGATGGTATTTCCCTGGGTGTTTTATGGGATTATATAGATTTGTAAGGTTCATTTGTTGCCAAAATATATGCGGTACAAGAGGGCGACGCAACGATGATCCACATTGCGGTGTCGCCCGGACAATGATTTTTATTTTATATAGAGGCAGGCATTTTGTTTGGTCAGGCCGCATGTAGGCTTAGGCCGCGGCCTAAGCCTACAAAAATAAAATCCCCGGCGTTTGCCAGGGATTTCAGTATAATTTTTTAATTATTATTTTTTCAGTGCTTCTGCCATTGTTTTTCCAATATCAGCAGGACTTGCAGCAACGTGAATGCCACATTCAGCCATGATTTTCATTTTAGCGGCTGCGGTATCATCTTCACCACCTACGATTGCACCGGCATGGCCCATGCGGCGACCCGGAGGAGCCGTTTGTCCGGCGATGAAACCTACTACCGGTTTTTTATTGCCAGTTGATTGAATGTAATGGGCTGCTTCTGCTTCCATACCGCCGCCAATTTCTCCAATCATTACAATGGCATCTGTTTCGGGATCGTTCATAAATAATTCAACAGCTTCTTTTGTAGTAGTACCAATGATTGGATCGCCACCAATTCCGATTGCAGTTGAAATACCTAACCCGGCTTTCGCTACCTGGTCAGCAGCTTCATAAGTAAGCGTACCGCTTTTTGATACAATGCCAATTCTGCCTTTTACAAAAATAAAGCCGGGCATGATACCTACTTTACATTCATCAGCCGTAATAATACCCGGACAATTTGGACCGATCAGGCGAGTATCTTTGTCAACTAAATAGCTTCTAACCTTTACCATATCTTGTACAGGAATACCCTCTGTAATACATACTACCAAAGCAATTCCTGCATCTGCAGCTTCCATAATTGCATCGGCTGCAAATGCCGGGGGAACAAATATGATACTTACGTCAGCCTCTGTTGCTTTTACTGCATCCGCTACGGTATTAAATACTGGTTTTTCCAAATGTGTAGTACCTCCTTTGCCGGGAGTAACACCACCAACCAGGTTGGTACCATATTCAATCATTTGTGTAGCATGAAACGTTCCTTCTGTACCGGTGAAACCCTGTACAATCACTTTGGAATTTTTATTTACGAGAACTGACATTGGTGTGAATTATATTAGAATGAAAAATTAAAAATTCTGGCAAAGATAGGGGAGTAATCTGCAAATTTGAAAATTAGCAAATTTGAATTTGCATGAATCGGCAATTATAAAAAATGCCGGATTCTAAAATTATTCCCGTCAGGAAGCAGACGAATAAAGTTTTTCAATAAAATACTTTGCACTATTGCAATTGGGGTGGGCAGCGGCGTTTACTAAGGAAAATCCATTGTTGATCATTCTTGTTGCAAATCTTGGTTTACTATCGCCTACACCCCTTTCTGTTTTCTCAATAAAAAGTCTTTTCAAAACTTCTCTTGGGTCTAATTCGACTTCCGGATTGCTGAATGAAAAATTTTCTTTGAAAATTGATGAGAGGGTACTACTGTCTGCCAGGAACCACGCTTCAATCTTTTTTATAGATACAATAACAATAATTCCTGCAGGAGCATTGATCCTTTCCTTTGTTTTTGTAATGCAGGCGTCAGTATCCAAATCTGTAATCACAAATATTTTGTCTGCTCCTTCATCCAGTAAATTGCTAATCATCGGAGCAATGTTTTCAGGAAGAAGATTTCCATTGCCTGTAGCATCAAAAGCTTTTATAAACTCAAAGTTGTTATCAATTAAAAGCTTCCGAAAAACCGTGGACTCAATAATGATTTTTTCTGTTTCTCCTTCGCAAATAAACCCAATTTTTACCATGGCACACCTCCTCCAAAAAAGTTAGTAAGCCATGCCGTGTCCATTGCCATACCGTGCATATCTTTTCCTATAAACTGTTTTGCAATTGTGTTGCCATTTTCTTTATTCACCACAATAATTTCTTCTGGTTTTAATTGATTAACCAAAGTTTGTGAATGGGTATTAAGCCAGATGTAATGACCCTTTTCTTTACACTGCTCTCTAAAAAAAGTAACTAATTCTTTTATAACATAGGGGTTTAGCCCATTTTCGGGTTCTTCAATACAAATGAACTGTGGTGTATCGCTTTGATATATTGCAGTTAAAAGACAAAGGATGTTGTAAGTACCATCTGAAATTAGATTTTTGGTAAATGGCTTATCTGAATTTTTTTCATAAAACAACAGCGTATCAGTGCCACTTAGTTCATCACTATTTATTTCTATGTTTTTAAAGGCTGGAATAAAAAGCCTTAACCAGTCTTTAATCTCCTCCCTGATATTGACGGCTGATAAAAGACGCTTTAAAACTTTTTCTAAATTGGAAGAATCGAGATTTAGTTTATTGTCAGATGTAATATTTAGTTTCTTTTTTTCTGATGCGTTTATAAATATTCTGGAAAAATTTTCTGCAATTTGTTCGAATTCTAAAATAACCGGAACAGTTTCATTGTAGGGAGTCTTTAATGGAATTGCTCCTCCAAAACCAGGAATTTCACTTTTCGAATCCGTTTCATAAGGATTTCGATTAAAGCCGAAGCGGCTATGTTCAGATTTAATTTCTATTGTCAGCCCATTTTTATAGCCATTAAAATTTATAAAGTTCTTATAACCGCCGAATAAATCCTCAATCTTATAACCACCCACAAAGTCTTGAGTCTTTTGGGAGTCCATAAGATTTCCTGATGCTGAAATTTTAAAAGCCGGGGGCGATGTGAAATTTAAAAACTCCAATGCTTCAAATATATTACGCTTACCTACACCATTGGCTCCAACAAATACAGAGAAGGGATTGGGTGTATCCAATTTAAAATCAATGAGTGATTTAAAGTTGTTAATATAAATGCTTTTTATTTGCACACTTTTAAACTAAGTCTGTTAATATTTCAAATTATTTTATGTCTTCCCCATTGTTCATTATCTCTTCCATATTGCGTTCCTCGGAAATGATGCCCTTTGCTTCCAGCATACGCATGTCTTTAGCATCCTGCAAAAATTTGGAGGCGAAAATAAATTCGTTCAGTCGTTCATTTTTTGAGAAGATAATTTCTTCGTTGTTACCGTTCCATTCTTTTTTGCCCAAGTCCATGTACAATATATTTTCACCTATTTCCATTACGCTGTTCATATCATGCGTATTAATTACGGTAGTCATATTGAATTCTTTGGTGATGTCATAAATGAGTTTATCAATCACCATGCTTGTTTGAGGATCCAGACCGGAATTGGGTTCATCGCAAAATAAATATTTTGGATTCAGTACAATCGCCCTTGCAATACCCACTCTTTTCTTCATACCACCACTTATTTCTGCCGGAAATTTATTATTGGCTGCTTCCAGATTTACTCTTGCCAACACTTCGTTTACACGTTTAAGTTTTTCTTTGTGATTCATTTTTGAAAACATATCCAGCGGGAACATTACATTCTGTTCCACTGTCATGCTATCAAATAGGGCAGACCCCTGGAATAACATACCTATTTGTTGACGAAGTTCTTTCCTGTCTTCATTTGACATATCGGTAAAACTGCGGCCATCATAAATAATTTCTCCACTATCCGGTTCAAATAATCCTACAAGGCATTTTTGCAAAACGGTTTTTCCACTTCCGCTGGTGCCAATAATAAGATTGCACATGCCCGTTTGCATCACATGACTTACATCATTCAATACAACCTTCTCACCAAAGCTTTTCCTGATGTTTTTAAATTCAATCATATACTTTGTCTCCTGTATTTATTTTGTTAATAATATCTGAGTTAGGAGGTAATCAGCAAATAACAACATGATACAGCTTACCACCACACTTTTAGTACTGCTTCGTCCAATTTCAAGGGCCCCTCCTTTTACATAGTATCCGTAATAGGAGGGAATACTGCTGATGATAAACGCAAAGGTGTATGATTTAATGAGTGCGAAAATTACGTTGTAGGGTATGAATTCTTTTAATAAACCTCTGTCGAATGTACTGGCAGACAATATACCTGATGCAACGCCAGCAAGCCTTCCGCCCCAAATACCCAATACCATAGCTATCACCACCAGCAAGGGGATGGTTAATAAAGCGGCTGCAATTTTTGGTAAAATGAGATACGCTTTAGTATTGATGCCCATAATTTCCAGCGCATCTATTTGTTCGCTTACCCGCATATTGCCCAGTTCGCTGGCAATTTTACTTCCAATAACACCTGCTAGTACAATACAAACCAACGTAGGAGCAAACTCCAATATTACGGTATCTCTTACAATTTGTGCAATGGTTTCAGCCGGAATGATTGGGCTTACTAACTGGTAGGCTGTTTGAACAGCACTTACTGCCCCAATAAAAACAGAAATGATGGAAACAATTCCCAATGATCCGATACCGATATCCGAACACTGGTGCATAAATTCTTTCCAATACATCTTATGATTCTCTGGTTTGGTAAACATGCCTCTTAGCATAATCAAATACCTTCCAAAATGTGTAAAAAACTCCATGCGACAAATTTATTAAAAAAAGATAGTAAATAGGATTCATTATTTAGACGGTACCTGCTTACTTGCTATATATCAGTTATAAAAAAAGGTGAAGTTTTTAAAGAGCCTAACCTTTTCAATACTATTTTCTATCCGATATAAGTAACTCCTTCAAGTGCTGGTACATCAATTGAGGCATTGTAGTACACTTTAAAAAGGCAGGATTATTATTGTAGTGTTCAGATAATTCACCTGCAAGCTGTTTTATTTTTTCGTCGGTTGATAGCTTTTCATCGGCGGCGGCAACCCGCAAATCACGGAGGCGTTGCCGTTCTGATTTAATACGACGGATGATCTGCGACCGTTCCTCCTGCTGGTACTGCTTAATGACCTCATTGTTGAGGTAGGTTTTTACCAATTCAACAAATACGAAGTTTTCTTTAAAAAACTGGGGCAGGTAATTGTTTTTACTGCCTTCGTAGGATTGCTGGTCAAAGTCGATGGAGCGTATCTTAAACTGAACATCGTCAAAATCCTGAGTAATGTCGAAAATGAAATTGTAGCTCCGCATATCACCCAACAGGCGTACGAAACAGCGCTCATTAAATTTCACAAACTCTTTAGCAATTCTTTTTGGATTAAACTCCGGCCTTTGCAGATAATGTGTTATGAACATATCGCCGGGTACACCCGAAATATGTTCTTCTACTAATGTGTTGCCATCAATTAAAAAGTTCATGAAATTGGGTGATAGCAGATGTTCCAATTCCATACCAAATATGCGGGACGAATCGGCTACCTTAATATAAAAATAGTCGTATACTTCGTTGTAATTATTGACTATCTTAATCCGAAATGGTTTAGAATTTCCAAAAAGGCAATAGTCAATTCGCTCGATGTATAAATGCTCTTCCGCTTTGGTATGACCGCTTGATTTTAAAATTGAGTACATCCTTTTGAGTGAGGCATGTATCTCATCTGTTAGAGACGGATTAAAGAATACAGACTCCCACAATGTGTCTTTACCCTGACTATCGATTACCGGTATACTAAAACTAAAATGTTTGAGGGTATCGTAGGAAACAGGAAGGGACATTTCCCTGCCGTATCTTTTCAGGTATTTCCTAAAAGACTTGCCTACTTCAAACGAAATCTTCTTTTTTGTTACCCTAACATTGTTATCCATTATATTTTAAGATTCATTGGGTGTTCTCTGAAATTGTTTCCACCACTTGCTTTTACTGATCGCCTCTTTTGTACCTGCTTCACTTTTCATTTGTGCATCTACCACTGCAATCAGGACCATGTTGAATATAGAACGGATTGAACTTCCGAGTTGCAACACGTGTACCGGTTTTTTCAAACCCAATAAAATCGGTCCGATAGAATCCGCACCACCTACTTCCTGTAATAAATTATAAGCAATGTTACCAGCCGCAAGATTCGGGAAAATCAAAGTGTTTACATCTCCATCTAACAGTTCTGTAAATGGATAGTTGTCTTTTAGGATTTCTTTATTGAATGCCAGAATACCCTGCACCTCACCATCACAGATTAACGTTGGATCTTTTTCTTTCACGATTTCTCTTGCTCTTCTTACAAGATTTGCCTCCGGAGAATCGCTGCTTCCAAAGTTGGAATAGGAGAGCATGGCAATACGTGGTACAATATTAAATTGTTTAACTTCTCTTGCTGTTAGTAAAGTGATTTCTGCCAGCTCTTCTGCAGTGGGGTTAAAGTTGATGGTGGTATCTGCCAAAAATAGCGGACCACGTTTGGTTAGCAAAATATACATGCCGGCAATTTTCTTCAATCCTTCTTCACGTCCAATGGTTTGTATGGCGGGTCGGATGGTGTCAGGGTAATTCCTGGTTAAGCCACTGATCATACAATCTGCTTCGCCACTTTCTACCAGCATGCAACCAAAATAGTTACGGTCCTTCATCATTTTATTCGCCTCGTGGCGGTTGATGCCTTTTCGCTGGCGCCTTGCATAAAATGAATCTGCAAATTGCTTTCTCAATTCTTCTGTATCTTCTGCTTTGGGATCAATAATCGGCATATCACTGATGTCAATGTTGTTTTCAACCGCCAACTGCATTATTTTTTTAGCATCTCCCAGTAGGATAGGAAAGCCGATTCCCTCTTCTACTGTTAGTTGCGCTACTTTTAAAATTTTCACGTTTTCTGCATCTGCAAATACCACCCGCTTTGGATCTTTTCTTGCCTTGTTGCCAATTACCCGGCTTAACTGGTTGTCGATGCCAAGGCGTTTATTCAATTCCAGTTCGTACGCATCCCAGTCGGTTATTGGATGTTTGGCAACGCCACTTTCCATTGCAGCTTTTGCTACTGCAGGTGCTATCGTAGCAAGTAAACGGGGATCCAGCGCTTTTGGAATTATATAATCGGGTCCAAACGTAATCGTTTTTTCGTTGTAGGCAAGGTTTACAATATCCGGAACCGTTTCTCTTGTAAGGGCGGCTAATGCCCTTACCGCAGCCATTTTCATTGATTCATTGATAGCAGTAGCTCTCACGTCAAGGGCACCACGGAAAATGTAGGGAAAGCCTAGAACGTTATTCACCTGGTTGGGATAATCTGTTCTGCCAGTTGCCATAATCAGATCTTTTCGAGCTGAGGTTGCAAGATCGTAGGTAATCTCAGGATCAGGATTTGCCAGTGCAAATACTATCGGATTTTTAGCCATACTTTTTACCATTTCTGCACTCACAATATTGGCAGAACTAAGTCCTATAAATACATCAGCACCTTCTAAAGCCTTTGCCAGATCATACTCCTTATACTGTTCATCTACACAAAATGTTTTTTTCAATTCATCTACACCTTCCCGTCCCTTGTATAAAATTCCTTTTCTGTCAAAAACCATAAAGTTATTATGATTAGCTCCCAGCGATTCGTATAATTTCATACAAGCAACGGCTGCCGCACCCGCGCCACTTACTACAATGCGTACCTCCTCAATTTTCTTTTTCTGTAGTTCAATAGCATTCAGCAAACCCGCAGCAGATATAATCGCTGTGCCATGCTGGTCATCATGCATGATGGGAATCTTTAATTCCTCTTTCAGACGTTGCTCAATATAAAAACACTCCGGAGCTTTAATGTCCTCCAGGTTGATGCCACCAAATGTTGGTTCCAGTGCTTTTACAATCTGCACAAATTTTTCAGGATCCGTTTCATTGATCTCAATATCAAATACATCAATGTCTGCAAAAATTTTAAATAGTACGGCCTTACCTTCCATAACAGGTTTGCCCGCTTCGGGCCCAATATTGCCCAATCCTAACACAGCCGTACCATTGCTGATAACGCCTACAAGATTTCCCTTTGCAGTATATTTATAAACATCTTCGGGATTTGCCGCAATTTCAAGGCAAGGCACTGCAACACCGGGTGAATATGCTAACGAGAGATCTCTTTGTGTTTTGGATTCTTTGGTGGGAATAACTTCAATTTTTCCGGGTCTGCCTTTTGAGTGGTACTCTAAGGCTTGTTGTTTACTTAGTTCTTTTGACATAGTATGTTTTTAATATCCTTATGAAGTTTTTTGTAACGAATTGGTGTTTTTTAGACTCCGAAAAACTTCGGATTTTGCTGGTGCATTTTTTGAACCAGCAAAATTTCGTTACTTAACACTCCAGTCTGCTTTTGGCAGTCAGGCGGGGTTGTGTCACTCTCTTCAACTGAAGCGCTGCTACCTGTTTTTATTATAGCCTAATGAAGCATACGGTTTTGATAAGGAAATGATATTTTGAAATCGGGTATTCTATTGTGCGATTTTATGTTCTTTTTATCGGTTAACGTTTTTAAAAAGATGGTGCAAGGTACTAAATGATTTACAATGAAGGTTAACCAAAAGTCTTTGAAATGATGTAAGAAGCAGCAAATAATTTTAGCCCAAACAGTTGGTCAACGGTCGTAAAAGCTATCAGTAAAAAGCCTGCTGAAACTTTTGTTTTTGGAAAGGCAGTAGTCAAAATATCCGTTTATTCCGCATTGGTAGCACCGAACAATGCCATCATCCCCATACCAATTTCAATGGCATTTTCATCCACATCAAAAGTAGGCGTATGGCCACCGATGGTAATTCCCTTTGCTTCATTGCGTGTACCCAATCTAAAAAAGCAGGCAGGTATTTCATGAGAATAAAAAGCAAAATCTTCAGCCCCCATCCTTAATTCCGTTTCAGATACATTTTCTTTTCCAAGATACGATTCGGCTTTTGATCTTGCTGCTGCACTTAGCAATTCGTTGTTGAGCACAAATGGATATCCGGTATCAATTCTTATATCAATTTCTGCACCCATGCTGTGAACCAATTCTGTAGCCATTTTTTTGATCAGGTCGTGTGCCTTGAAACGCCATACTTCATCCATTGCCCTGAAAGTGCCCATCAGTTTCACTTCCGATGGAATTACATTGGTGGTATTTCCTCCCTGGAATGAAGTGATGCTTAGTACCGACGGATTAAATGGGTTGTTGTTTCTGCTAATGATTTGTTGCAGGCTTACGATTAAATTGGATGCGATTAAAATGGTATCTGCCGTAAACTGAGGTGCAGCAGCATGCCCTCCCTTTCCTTTGATGGTGATGTAAATTTCATCGGCACTTGCCATTACCATTCCACCACGAAAGCTTAGTTTACCAACATCCAGTATCGTGTGTACATGTAAACCGAAAATACGCTGCGGCGCAGGGTTTTCTAAAACGCCTTCTTTAATCAGCAAACTAGCACCACCCGGGTTTTTCTCTTCACCCGGTTGAAAGATCAGTTTCACGGTGCCTTCCCATTCATCTTTTAATTCGCTGAGTATTTTGGCAGCACCCAATAAGCAACTGGTATGCACATCATGCCCGCAAGCATGCATAATGCCCGGAATGGTTGATTTATAAGGAAGGTCATTTTCTTCAATGATGGGGAGCGCATCCATATCAGCCCTTAAGGCCACCACTCTTTTTCCGGGATTTTTACCTTGTATTAAACCAATTACACCGGTGGTAGCTTTTATTTCAAAAGGAATACCTAAGTCATTTAATTTTTGCTGCACAAATTTGGATGTCTCAAATTCCAGATAGCTCAACTCAGGATTGGCATGCAGATGGCGACGGATGCCAATCATTTCTTCTGAGTATTTTTTTGCCAGCGCTTTTATCTTCGTTTCTATTAATTCGCTCACGGGTTTATTTTAAAAGGGATTTTTGAAAGGTTGAGTGGTTTTTACTGGATAGTTCAATTATTAAATTCTTGGATCGTCTGGTATCATTTTAATATGGCGGAATTAAATATCCGGATCTTGATTATTGTTTATTTTAAATTTTTTTTGCATGCTTTACGAGTGATTTTAAAAGAAGCAGTTTTACCATCTGAAAGCTAGCAGAAAATTCATTCACCACTGACCATTTACTATTCACTTTTCGCAATAGCCCCATCATCCTATAAAATATCTTTGTCTTTAGTTTTATCTGATTTTATCTCAACTATTTCTGGCACCAGATAGATATTGGTGCTAACCAGTTTATTGCCGATGATATCTTTTTTATATTGATCTGCTTCATCCTTCTCTAAAAAATTACCAAACTTCAGTTTAATATAAGGCGGTTGAAAACTCATGTAAACCTTCTGTTCCGGAAAGCGCTGCAATAGCCTTGCTCTTAAATTCATTGCCTTAGCACGATCATTGGTACTTAAAACCATCAGTCGGTATCCTTTTGCTGATTTCGGTCCCAGCGCAAACATTTCGTTAAATTCAGCTTCTTTTTTAGCCAGAATATCCAGGCGACTGTCTTTAAAAACCGTTACCTTACCCGTGGGGGCTGTGGTATCTTTTTGTGTAACGATTTGTGCCCTTACCGCACCGGCTATTAAAAAAAGTACAGGGGTAAAAATTATTTTTTTCATGACTTTTTGTTGGCAAAAACTGTTCCATTTAATTTTCGGGAACCGCTTCATTTACAATCGCAACACTGCTGCTGCAACCAATCCTGTTAGCGCCGGCATTAATTAATTGTTTGGCAAAAGTATAGGTTTTTATACCACCACTGGCTTTAATTCGGATGGTGTCTGCCAGATGCTTCCGCATCAGTTGCACCGCTTCAAGCGTAGCGCCTTTCTCCGCATAACCGGTAGATGTTTTCATGTAGTCAACACCTGCTGCGCCATACAAATCGCAGCATTTTATGATTTCCTCATCCGTTAAAATTCCTGACTCGATGATAATTTTAATCAGTTTGCCTTTGTTTTTTACTATAGGCAAGATGGCATTGATTTCGTTGGCTAAAAATTGCCAGTCATTATTTTTGATAGCACTTATATTAATTACAACATCCAGTTCATCTGCCCCATCAATGATAGCCAAAACTACCTCTGCCACTTTTGCTTCAATTGCGGAATAACCGAAAGGGAATCCAATAACGGTCGCCACTTTTACAGTTGAAGTACCTACCAGCTCTTTTGCTTTTTTTACAAACAGCGGCGGCACACATACAGCCGCAAACTGGTATTGTAAAGCTTCGCTGCAGAGTTTTTCAACATCTGCAACAGTAGTGGTAGGTTTTAAAACAGTATGATCAATATATCCGGCAATATTCATGTGTATTTTTTAGAAGAACAAAATTACAGTTTAGCAATCGTAAAAATGCAGGAAGCTTTTCAAATAAATAGTGCATCTTCTGAACGTGCAGATATTGATTTTAAATACATGTAACGTAAAAGAGGAATAGCAGTTGAGGGTTGGTTTTAAAAATCATACTGACCGGTAAAAAATCAGTTTGCGCTCAACTTAATTTAAATTATAGCCGGTAATTGATGTAATGGAGGATTGATTATATTTATCGTTTCCAAATATTTAACCAAAACAATTAATTGATGAGAAAACCAACTATTCTGCTGGTAAGTTTCGTATTGCTTGTAACATCCTTACAACTTCATGCACAAACCACCTTTCCTGTTAATGATGTAGCTACGCCGAGAGAAGGCTGTTACGCTTTTATTAATGCCATTATCGTTAAAGATGCCCAAACTTCTTTACAAAATGCTTCTCTGGTTATTCGCCAGGGAAAGATTGTAAGTGTCGGCATTGCTGTTCCCATTCCAAAAGATGCGGTGGTGATAGATTGTAAAGGGAAATATATTTATCCCTCCTTTATAGATATTTATTCAGACTATGGAACACAGGCAGCAAAAAGTGAATCGGGTGGATTTGGCCGTTCCGCTCAGATGTTGTCTAATACAAAAGGTGCTTATGGCTGGAACCAGGCCATCAAATCTGAAAATGATATTTCAAAATCATTTGCAGTAAACGAAGTCAAGGCAAAGGAAATGCGAGGTATTGGATTGGGCACTGTGCTTACGCATCAAATGGATGGTATTTCAAGAGGTACCGGGGCTGTTGTAACCCTTGCCAATGAAAAAGAGAACAAAGTGATTTTAAAGGAAAGAGCCTCCGCAAATTATTCTTTCGACAAAGGCAGTAGCACACAGGACTATCCAACCTCTTTAATGGGAGCCATCTCACTATTACGCCAGAATTACCTGGATGCTCAATGGTATAAAACCAAGCCAACGGGTGAAGGACTGAATCTTTCTTTGCAGGCTTTTCTGGATAACCAGTCGCTGCCACAAATATTTGAAAGTACCGATAAATGGAGCGATTTGAGAGCCGATAAAATAGGCGACGAATTTGGCGTGCAATTCATCATCAAAGGCAGTGGCAACGAATACCAGCGGATTGCTGAAATAAAGGCTACCAATGCTACCTACATTTTACCCATCAATTTTCCGCAGGCGATGGATGTGGAAGATCCCACCGATGCAAGATTTATTTCGCTCGCAGATTTAAAGCATTGGGAAATGGCTGCAATGAATCTTTCTGCATTTGAGAAAGCAAATATTCCTTTTGCCATTACAAGTAATGGCCTAAAGGAAAGCAGTGCTTTTTTAGCCAATTTGCGTAAGGCCATTCAAGCTGGTCTGAGTGAACAAAAGGCCCTTGATGCTTTGACAAAAACACCCGCTACATTACTAAATATGTATGACAAAGTAGGCAGTCTTGAAGCCGGAAAGGTGGCAAATTTTTTAATCAGTTCGGGGCCCATTTTCGCCGAAAAAACTGTGATCTACCAAAACTGGATCCAAGGAAATAAATACCTAGTTAAGGATGACGGCTGGAAAGATAGCCGTGGTATCTACAAGCTGGTGATCAACAATGAAACCTATCAGTTGGAATTAAAAGGAGATGCAGCTAAACCGACTGCTTCATTGATTGGAAAGGATACTGTAAAGGCAGATTTAATTATGAATGATAGGTTGGTAAAATTAAATTATAGTTGGAAAAAAGATGTCAATTCTGTGGTAAGATTGAGTGGCGTAATGACTGGAGATCAATGGAGTGGAACGGGGCAACTGGCCGATGGCAAGTGGGTAAGCTGGACGGTTACAAAATCAGGCGAAATGAAGGTGGCCGCTGATACGATGAAAAGAAAAGGAAGCGAAGCCGTTGCAAAAATTGAAGGCGTGGTTACTTATCCCTTCAATGGATATGGTTATAAGGAATTACCAAAACCAGAAAATGTTTTAATAAAAAATGCCACCGTATGGACTAGTGAAAAAGAAGGTAAATTGGTAAATACGGATGTCTTGGTGAAGAAGGGTAAGATATCAGCAATTGGTAAAAATTTATCCGATGCATCGGCTAAAATAATCGATGGCACCGGCAAACATTTGTCTGCTGGAATTATAGATGAACACTCACATATTGCAGGCTCGGGCGGTATCAACGAATGTTCTCAAAGTGTAACAGCAGAAACCAGCATTGCCGATATCATTGATCCGGAGGATATAGATATTTATCGCCAGTTAAGCGGTGGGGTTACAAGTAGTCATATCCTGCATGGCAGTTGCAATACCATTGGTGGACAAACGCAGTTATTAAAACTCCGCTGGGGAGCCAATGCTGAAGCGTTGAAATTTGCGAATTGGGATCCCTTCATAAAATTTGCGTTGGGCGAAAATGTAAAGCGATCTTCTTCACAAAGCAATCCACGTTTTCCCGATACAAGAATGGGAGTAGAAGAAGTATTGACCGATGCGTTTACAAGGGCCGTTGAATACCAAAAGCTTGGCGCAGGCAAAAGAAAGGATATTGAGTTGGAAACCTTATCAGAAATTTTAAATAAGAAACGATTCATCACTTGTCACTCCTATGTTCAAAGCGAGATCAATGCACTGATTAAAGTGGCGGATAAATTTAAGTTTACCGTAAATACTTTTACGCATATTTTGGAAGGCTATAAAGTAGCTGATAAAATGAAAGCACATGGTGCGAATGCCTCAACATTCAGTGATTGGTGGGGTTATAAAGTGGAAGTGATTGATGCCATTCCACAAAATCCATACATCATGCAACAGGTAGGCGTAAACGTTGCAATAAATAGCGATGATGCTGAAATGGCCCGGCGCTTAAACCAGGAAGCTGCCAAGAGTGTGAAGTATGGCAATATGGATGAGCAGGAAGCTTTGAAGATGGTTACAATCAATCCCGCCACCATGCTGCATGTAGCAGACAGAACTGGAAGTATAAAAGTAGGAAAGGATGCAGACCTGGTTTTGTGGAGCGATCATCCGTTGAGTATTTATGCAAAGGCTGAAAAAACAATCGTAGATGGTATCGTATATTTTGATCGGGAACATGACAAACAGCTAAGGGAAGATATTTCGAAAGAAAGAATCCGTTTGATACAAAAAATGATTGGCGCTAAAAAAGGTGGAGATAAAACCGGTCCGGCTATCCCTTCATTTCGTGAAAAAAATTATTGTGAAGATGATCACCATGAAGGCAATAGTATCTGGGATAGAATTGAAGACAGGCTGGTATCAATAGATAGCCAGTAGCAATGGTTGATTGTTGAAGGTTGAAAAGGTTGAAGGTTGATGGTTGATGGTTGAAGGTTGAAGGTTGATGGTTGAAGGTTGAAAGTTTGTGTATGCATTATTGCCACTTGCTTTTTTCCGATTGTTCATGTTCTACAAAAAATAAATAATTATGAAAAAAATATTTTTAAATAGTATGGTGTTGTTTTCGCTGTTGGCCAATGCACAGGAAAATATGCATCCTTCACCTGCACAAAGCAATGCGATTGCACTTATAAACGGGGTGATACATATTGGCAACGGACAGGTAATTGAAAACGGAATGGTCGTTTTCAGCAACGGTAAAATTGTAGATGTAAGACCTTCTGCAGCCATCGCGGATATAAAGGTGATCGACCTTAAAGGGAAACATGTTTACCCTGGCATCATTGCGCCAGCCACCAATTTAGGTTTGGTAGAAGTGAGTACTGTACGTGCTTCTTCGGATTACAATGAGGTTGGCGATATGAATCCAAATATCCATTCCATTTTTGCATACAATACGGATAGCAAGGTGATCAATACGTTGCGCAGTAATGGCATATTGCTGGCCAATATTGTACCGGCAGGTGGCACTATCAGCGGTACATCTTCGGTAGTGCAGTTGGATGCCTGGAACTGGGAGGATGCTGCCTACAAAACGGATAACGGCGTTCATTTCAATATGCCTTTATTGGTAAACAGGCCCAATCAGTTTAGACGTAGATCTGCAGAGCAGGTAGACCGGGTGAAACTTGGCCTTGATAAAATTGAAGAAACCAGGAGCTTTTTCAGAGAAGCGAAAGCATATAACAATGAAGCCAGCCATACTGCTATCAATTTGAAATTTGAAGCGGTAAAAGGTTTATTCAATCAATCACAATCATTTTATGTGCATTGCGACCTGGTGAAAGAAATGATTATGGCGGTTGACCTGGCGAAGGAGTTTGGATTTAAACTGGTAATCGTAGGGGGTAGTGATAGTTGGATTATTGCAGATATTTTGAAAGAAAATAATGCAGCGGTTATTTTATCACAGCCACATAGCTTACCTTCTACGGATGATGATGATGTAGACCAACCTTATAAAACAGGTGCGGCATTGCAAAAAGCAGGTGTGTTATTCACCATTTGTCAGGATGAAGGCAGTGGATATTGGCAACAGCGTAACCTGCCCTTTCAGGCGGGAACCATGGCAGCTTATGGCTTAAGTAAAGAGGAGGCGCTAACCGCCATCACTTTGAGTGCAGCAAGAATTTTAGGCATTGATGCGCTAACCGGCTCATTGGAAAAAGGGAAAGATGCCAACATCGTAATCAGCGAAGGCGATCTGCTGGATATGAAAAGCAGTAAAGTAACACAGGCATTTATACAAGGCCGTGATATCAATCTGGATAATAAGCAAACACAATTGTTTGAGAAATATAAGTACAAGTATTCAATCAAATAATTACCCTGGAGAATAATTATGTCAACCCTCACTTTTAATTAAATGGGGGTTGTTTTTTTGTTTGAATTACCTGATGTGGGTGATAGCTATGTTTGAAACGCCACTGATAACAAAAAACAAAAAATGCTAACCTTTACAGTTAGCCTTTAATATAGCGCTCAATTTATTTATGCATCCTTCCCATGACAATTCTTAAACTTTTTACCACTACCACATGGGCAAGCATCGTTTCTTCCAATCTTTGGTTCTACACGAATGGGCTCTTGCTTAATGGCGGGAGAAGGATCGTTGTAATCATTTTCGTCACTGATATATTCCGGGCCGCCTGTGCCTGAAGCTGCACCTGCAAATTCTTCTTTGCGCTGGCGCAATTTGCTCATGTCCGTCTTTTGCTCCCGTCCTTCTTTAATTTTTCCTGCATTGGTTTCTTCCATTGGAATGGCACAATGACAAAGGAAACTTACAATATCCTTGTTCACCTGGTCGTCCATTTGTTTGAAGGCACCAAAAGCTTCAATCTTATAAATTACCAACGGGTCTTTTTGCTCGTAACCTGCAGTTTGTACACTGTGGCGTAAATCGTCCATCGCTCTTAAATGCTCTTTCCATGCATCATCAATCAAAGCCAGTGTAATACTGCGTTCGAGAGCGTTTGGTAATTCGCCTCCCTCACTTGCAATGGTTTTATCAAGGTTGGCAAGAGCTTGTATTACTTTTCGGCCATCCGTAAACGGTACCGCCACATTTTCAATATGATTGCCCTGCTCTTTCCGTATATTTTTTATAATCGGGAAGGTTTGCTCCGCTACTGCAACCACCTTGCGGTTATAATTGCTTTTGGCTTCATCATATAGCTTTTCTGCTGTTGCATTAACCGCACCTTTTTCAAGTTCTTCCGGACTGATAACGGTATCAATTCCAAAGTTCATGATCACCGCCAGCTTAAACCCTTCGTGATCGTTGCTTTCTTTAAATGAATTGATCAAACCTTCAGCTACAGAATAGAATGCATTGTCGAGATCCAGTGCAAGTCTTTCTCCAAACAGCGCATGGTTGCGTTTGCTGTAAACCACATTCCGTTGCTTGTTCATTACATCATCATATTCCAGCAAGCGCTTGCGGATACCAAAGTTATTTTCTTCTACTTTTTTCTGTGCTCTTTCAATTGACTTGGAGATCATGCTATGTTGAATCACTTCTCCTTCTTTGTAACCCATCCTGTCCATAAGCGATGCAATCCGTTCGCTACCAAACATGCGCATCAAATCATCTTCTAAACTTGCAAAAAATTGAGTGCTTCCGGGATCTCCCTGCCGACCGGCACGTCCACGCAACTGCCTATCCACACGACGACTTTCATGTCTTTCTGTACCAACGATTGCTAAACCACCTGCATCTTTAACACCGGGCCCTAGTTTAATATCTGTACCACGACCAGCCATATTGGTAGCAATGGTAACGGCGCCGGCAAAACCTGCTTCAGCTACAACCTGTGCTTCCCTTGCATGTTGTTTCGCATTTAATACATTGTGCGGAATATTCTTTTGCTTCAGCATCCTGCTTAGCAATTCACTGATTTCTACCGAAGTGGTACCTACAAGCGAAGGTCTGCCAGACAGTCGTAAACGCTCAATTTCGTCAATGACTGCTTTATATTTTTCACGCTTTGTTTTGTAAACCAAATCTTGTTCATCTTTTCGTACTGCCGGTAAGTTTGTAGGAATGGTTACCACATCTAATTTGTAAATGTCCCACAACTCTGCTGCTTCTGTTTCTGCAGTTCCGGTCATCCCACACAGTTTGTGGTACATACGGAAATAGTTTTGTAAAGTAACGGTTGCGTAGGTTTGTGTACTTGCTTCAATCTTTACATTTTCCTTTGCTTCAATTGCCTGATGCAATCCATCGGAATATCTTCTGCCATCCAGTATACGACCGGTTTGTTCATCCACAATTTTCACCGATTCATCCATTACCACATATTCGGTATCCTTGTCGAATAAAGTGTAGGCTTTTAATAATTGTTGTACGGTATGTATGCGGTCTGCCTTCAGTGAGTATTCACTTAATAAGGCTTCTTTACTTTGTAATTTTTCTTCAGCGGATAAAGCACCTTTTTCAATGTCAGAAAGTTTAGTAGCAATATCTGGAAGGATAAAAAATTCGGTGTCTTCACCTGATTTGGTAATGAGGTTAATCCCTTTATCTGTCAGGTCGACCTGGTTGTTTTTTTCATCAATGTGAAAAAACAATTCGGCATCTACTTTCGGCATTTCCTTTTGCTGATCGGCCAGATAATAGTTTTCTGTCTTTTGCAATTTTACCCTGATGCCAGGCTCACTTAAGAATTTAATCAATGCACCGTTTTTTGGTAAACCTCTATGTGCTATCATCAATGAAAGACCACCATCTTTGGGATCATCATTGCCTTCTATAATTTTTTTCTTGGCGTCAATTAAGTGTTGACTAACTGCCCTTTTCTGGGCATCCACCAATTTTTCAATCCTTGGTTTCAAGTCAAAAAATTGTTGGGTATTATCACTGTGTCCAACCGGACCGCTAATGATCAATGGTGTTCTGGCATCATCAATCAGTACACTATCCACTTCATCCACCATTGCAAAATGGTGTTTGCGTTGTACCATTTCATCCGGGCTATGCACCATGTTATCTCTCAGGTAATCAAAACCAAATTCATTGTTGGTACCATAGGTGATGTCTGCATTATAGGCGGCTCTTCTTGCATCTCCGTTCGGTTCATGCTTATCAATACAATCAACTGTTAATCCCAAAAATTCAAATAGTGGGCCATTCCATTCACTATCCCTTCTTGCCAGATAGTCATTTACAGTTACAATATGTACGCCTTCGCCAGCCAATGCATTCAGATAAGCCGGTAAAGTACTCACCAACGTTTTACCTTCACCGGTAGCCATCTCCGCAATTTTGCCGGAATGCAAAACGGCGCCACCAATCAACTGCACATCATAATGTACCATATTCCACAATACGTCTCCGCCAGCAGCCTTCCATGTGTTGTTAAAAATTACTTGATCTCCCCGAATAGTGATATGATCTTTTTTTACAGCAAGAATTCTGTCCAGTTCGGTAGCCGTGCTTTCTAACGTAGCATTGTCCTTAAATCTTCGGGCAGTTTCTTTAACCGTTGCAAATGATTCAGGTAAAATTTCCTGAAGTATAACTTCTATTTGTTTGTCCCGCTCTTTTTTAAGCACATCAATTTGCTGATAGATTACATCTTTTTCGTTGATGTTGGTAACCGGCAGGTTTTCTGCATTTTCTTTTTTTTCGTTAATGTCTTGATCAATCGCATTTAGATGTTCTTGAATCCGCAGTTTAAATTCAACCGTTTTATTCCTTAACTCATCGTTGCTGAGCGATTGGTATTGTTCAAAATAACTGTTGATCTTAGCAACCTGCGGCGTTATTTTTTTTACGTCTTTTTCACTTTTGTTTCCGCCAAATATTTTCGATAAGAAGCCTATCATAAAATTCCGTGTTATTGGGTATTGTTTATAATTGATAAATCCATGTGATTCGCATTGTCAAATTTGGTGCTTAAATATTTTGAAAGCCAAAATGACAGAGCGGCAAAGGTAGCAATTACTTGTTAGTTTAAAATGTATAGTTGGTTGTTTGCCCGGTAGCATTTTTTTGGAATATTCAACAGCGTACACTGTGTTTAGTCGTTGTGCAATGAAGTTTTATTGTCAATATTCAAAGTATTAAGTTTTTCTTAACTAACTTTTTTTTGTTTTCATCATTAACTTAAAAACTCAGTATATGAAATCGTTTCATTTATTCCCGACTATTATTTTTTGTTTCACCTTTTTTTTGATTTCCGGTTGCACCAGCAATGAAATTGGCGAAAGCAAGGATGTATCTCAGGAAACCATCTATCAGCAATACAATGTAAGTTATAAGGAAGGGGATAAAAATGCCACAGTGTATAGCCAGTTCCGGTTTGCGGGCGATAATGGCACCACACTGGTATTAACAACGCCAGCCGGGATTCAGTTTGATGAGGTTTCGCTCGCTGTTGACAGCAGTGAGTATGACGGGGCATTTTATAAAAAAAATTTCCCTGGTGAATCTTTTTACGGGGATCATCTTTTTAGATACACAGATATAAATAAAAAGAGATTTGAGAACAGATTTTTCATTGGACCCTTTAAACTAGTTAATATCCCGGAAGTTACTTCCAGAACGATCACACTTCAAATACGTTTTGAATCATCACCTTTGGGGCCGGATGATTACATAGAAATGAATGCTGTGGAAACAGATTCTTCTTTTACTATCAGCCATGCTCCTAAAGAAAACAATGCCATTCTTGAGATACCAGTGGAGGAACTGCAACGGCAAAAGGGTAGTCAGATAAAGTTGGTTGCAACTTTACATCGAAAAATACCAATGCAGCAAAATACAACGGAAGGCGGTAAATTGGAAGTAGCGCACACGCTAAAACCGATCATTATAAGATTAGAAAATTAAACTTTCTGCCGCAATAGCTGTTGACAGATAAAATTCTGTTTATGAAACAATTGTTGGTTTTGCTGGCTACTGCCATTTCCCCGGTTATCGTGTTTTGTCAAATGAATGAACTGATTTCTTTTGAAAAAAAGCGGATTGATTTGAATAAGAAGGCAATGATAGTGCTGGGAAGCTGGAGTACGGCTAATATCATAGCCGGCGCAATTGGAACCAACACAAAAAACAGAGAGACTCGTTATTTTAACCAGATGAATGTAATATGGAACAGTGTTAATTTGCTTATAGCTGGTGCAGGTTATTACAGTGCTACCAAAGAGCAACTAAATGACCTTACCATTTCTAAAGTATTGCTTCACCAGAACAAAACTGAAAAAGCATTTTTGTTCAATACCGGACTGGACATTGCATATGTTACAACAGGTTTATATTTAACAGAGAGAAGCAAACGCAATGTTGATCCGGCAAAATTAAAGGGATATGGCAACTCAGTCATGGTGCAGGGTGGGTTTCTGTTTTTGCTGGATGCAGTAATGTACAAACTGCAACAGCATCGTAGTAAGCAGCTAAATACATTTATAGAAAAGCTATCAGTTGTAGGAGGGCCCGGCGCAATCACCATTTCATACACACTTTAACCTCTCAATATCCATTGGTTATCTTAATATTGTAGGGCTTCGCCTCAAACGTATCTGCAGGTATGGAATGGGTAATCGAAAAACTAAGGCTATTTACAATAAGAGAAATAATAAAGGCCTTTTTCCAGTTGCAGGGTAACAGGAAATGAAATGCAATTGCCTCTCCAATCGCCAAAACAACTGCAACATAGTACATGTTGATGTCAAATGTAAAAAAAATGATGTAAGTCATCGACCATGAAATAACATTGATTAGTAGTGCCATTCCGAGTGCAGCTTGCCTTTTTTTTCGCTTAAAAAATAACGCAATAATCGGAAGTTCGATTAAAACTGTGATTAGAAAATTAATGGCGAGTAACATTTAATTGCAGCTTTATTTTACTAAACTTGTGGATTGATTGGTTATGCGATTACAATGATTTGTTGTTGAGCCCAAATCGAGGTAATGAATTTGTCGGGCGAAGATGTGTAATTCTTGGTAGAATCGACGACTTTTTTGTTTAAAAAACGTGATTATAGGTATTAAAACTTACAAAAAAGGGTGCATCCTGAAAATTTAAATGGCATTTGTATAGTTTATAAATTTTATTGGCGTTTTTAAAAAAATGAAATGATTAAAAGAAATCATGTTTCACTATTTGCAATTGCATAAAAAATAACTATATCTTGTATTCAATTTTGGAGACTAAACCAGCCCATATTAAGGAATTCAACTACATGCAAAGTAATTATTTAGCATGGTTAAATCAATTTGCAACAGCCCTGGGCGGTGAATTAAAAGGGAACGTATTGTCGCTATCAACAGGGCTAGGCGAGGGGTATTCTGCATCCTTTTTTTTAGATGATGGATGCACTGCATGTGTAAATAATCTTCAGTTAGGCGAAGAATATCAATTCAACCGAGCACCTTCCGAAAATTTTGGCGTAATTATTTATCTGTATCATTTTCAAACAATGGACCCAGTTCATTTTAAATTAGATGAGGATTCTACTTTTTTGGACATTGGCAGTCATTTTGAACTTCGTATTACAAATGCGCAAACTTCTCATCAATTAAAATTTGGAAAAACTACCCACGTAAGAGGGATTAGTATTTTTCTGGAGAATGAATGGATTTCAAAAAATCTTAACCATCGGCTCACGGATGTATTTAATTATCTTGAAAAGGTTAACTATTTTAAGCAGTTTGTAAATGCTAAACAACAAAGATTAATGAATGAAATACTTAATGTTCCGGCAAGTCATCCCTATCCAAATGTATTTATACGCAGTAGAATATTAAGGCTCTTGGATAAACTGCTTGAAAACTTTCTGCAGCGGGATATTTCAGAATCGCCTGAAAAGATAATTGAGGATGATTTTGTTACACTCCAAAAAATTGAAATGATCTTAACCAAAAGTTATGATGAATCCTTTCCAGGAATAGAGAAGTTGTCGAGACTTTCACTTATGAGCGAAAGTAAACTTAAAAAGCTTTTTAAGCAGTTTTTTGGAATGGGTTTATATGAGTATTACCAAAAAAACAGGATGCACATGGCCAAAGAGCATATTCTATCCCGTAAATATTCGATTTCAGCAGTAGGAACAAAACTGGGATATCAAAATCTAAGCAATTTTTCAACTGCCTTTCGCAAAGAATTCAATTGCCTTCCGAGTGAGTTAAATATTACGTCTTAGCTGAATAAATTTCCCGGTTCGAACCTCACCACCTCATTCGCCTAAAACTACCTTAAATAATTTGCAAATTACCGAATTCGCAAATTGGCAAATTCCCCTACCTTTGCCCCCCGAAAAGTAACCATTCAATTTATAATTAACCTTGATATGTCAGGAGCGTTAAAAGAAGTTCGCAATAGAATTAAAAGTGTGCAAAGTACCCAGCAAATAACCAAGGCGATGAAAATGGTGAGTGCGGCCAAACTTCGCCGTGCACAGGACGCTATTACTCAAATGCGCCCTTATGCCAAAAAATTACAGGAAGTGCTGGGGAATATTGTAAGCAACAGCGATGGAGATGTAAACCTGGCATTGGCAACCGAAAGGAACGTGGAAAAGGCCTTGATTATAGTAGTAACCAGCGACCGGGGTTTGTGCGGTGGGTACAATAGTAACCTGATTAAATTGGCAAGACAGGTGATTCATGACAAATACAGTACACAGCATGCAAAAGGGAATGTGCAAATTTTACCTATTGGAAAAAAAGGATTTGAACATTTTACAAAAAGTGGTTTTAACGTAGTAGACCAATATTGGGATATTTTTACGGGACTTAGCTTTGACAGAGTTCAAACGGCTGCAAAATATGCCATGGAAGCATTCGCTAAAAAGGAAATTGATGCAGTAGAGTTAATATACAGCGAGTTTAAAAATGCAGGCACACAGGTTTTTGTTGCAGAACAGTTTTTGCCGGTTCAAAAATTAGAGCGGCAGGCAGGTGATAAAAAGGCAGATTTTATTTTTGAACCAAGTAAAGAAGTGCTGATTCAGGAATTGATGCCAAAAATTTTAAACACTCAATTATTTAAGGCGGTATTAGACGCCAATGCAAGTGAGCACGGTGCCCGTATGACTGCAATGGATAAGGCAAGTGATAACGCAAATGAACTATTAAAATCACTCAAAATAAGTTACAACAGGGCAAGACAGGCTGCAATTACAACCGAATTAACGGAAATCGTAAGTGGAGCTGCTGCGTTGAACGGATAAAACAATTAGCTAATTAGCCAATTCGATAATGTGCTAATTGGTAAACACACGAATGTATTAATTAGCATATTAGCACATTGGCTAATTACCACATTAACATCATGGAACTTTCTCAAATTATACCACATATAGAAGCCTTAATATTTGCAAGCGATAAGCCATTGACCAATTTGGATCTGGTAGAATTGCTGAACAATGCAATGGGCTTTATTGAAGATAGGGCCACTCTAGACCAGGTGGAATCCGCAGTGGAAGGGATTCATGAAAAATACAGTGCAGAGTTTTATGCTTTTGAATTAAAGCAAAGTGGCGGTGGCTGGCAGTTCCTTACAAAAAAGGAATACCACAAAACGGTTGCACAGTTGAACGGCGATAAATTTTTAAAGCGTCTTTCCAATGCAGCATTGGAAACACTCGCAATCATAGCCTACAAGCAGCCCATTACCAAAAGTGAAATTGAGTCCATTCGTGGTGTAAACTGCGATTATGCGGTACAAAAACTTTTAGAGAAAGACCTTGTTATAATCTCCGGAAGAAATGAGGAAGCAGTAGGGAAGCCTTTGATTTATGCTACTTCAAAATCGTTTATGGACTATTTTGGGATCAATAGTACAGAAGATTTGCCTAAAATAAGTGAAGTATTGATGGAAGAACTGGTGCAAGCAACAATTGTTAATCAGAATAACCAACCTGAAGAAGAGGCCAATAATTTAGACGAATTAGCAGAAGTAATATTGGCCGTAACCGAAGATGGGGAAATCATGGAGAATATTACCGGGTTAGGCGATGATAGCGAAGTGGAATTGATTGCTTCTGAATTTACTGAATTGGAAGTAGCTGAAGCCGTTGAAGCAATAACAAACGACGACCAGAATGAATTGGTAATCACAATTGAAGAGGAAGAAGTAACTGTGCAGGAAATCGGGGTTGAAGCAATAGCTATACAGGAGGAGCAGAACGAAACGGAAGAAAATTCAGGTGATCACCCGACATCCGATTCAGATGAAAAGAAAGGAACAGCTAATAAACAGGTGAAGGACGAAGAGGAGCCGGCTGAATCATAAACTTTAAATTGAATTATTTTAAAAGGTATGATGAAGCATTTTTCTCATACCTTTTTTTATAAACAAAACCCGGATTTTAAAATCGCATCAATAACCAATACTTATATTTTATCATGTCAAAAAATTTAACCCACCAGCAGTTGATTGAGATCGCTGATGAATTCGGTACGCCCGTGTATGTGTACCACGCAGAACGAATAGCCGAACAGTTTAAAAAATTGCAAAAGGCTTTTGCAGGTACTACCGCCCGCCTTTTTTACGCCTGTAAATCGCTTACCAATATCAATATATTGAAATATATGCAAACCATTGGCGTATCGCTTGATTGTGTTAGTGTAAACGAAGTGAAGCTTGGTTTGATGGCAGGTTTTAATCAAAAGGACATCTTATACACACCCAACTGTGTTGACTTTGCAGAAATTGTAGAAGCCAAAGAACTGGGTGTAAATATCAATATTGATAATATTTCTATTCTGGAGCAATTTGGCCATAAATATGGAGATAGTTACCCAGTTTGTATCCGCTTAAATCCACATATTATGGCAGGCGGCAATTATAAAATTTCTACCGGCCACATCGATAGCAAGTTTGGAATCTCTATTCACCAGTTGCGTCATATTGAAAGGATTGTAAAAAGTACCCACCTGAATGTAACAGGAATTCATATGCATACCGGAAGTGAAATCAAGGACATGAAGGTGTTTCTGTTAGGACTTGAAGTAATGTTTAACACAGCCGAGCATTTTCCCAATCTGGAATTTATAGATTTGGGTAGCGGTTTTAAAGTGCCTTATCAGCCAGGCGATGTAGAAACCGACGTGGCAGATTTGGGTAAAAAAGTAGCCCAGGCATTTGTGGATTTTGAGAAGGAAACCGGAAGAAAATTGCAGGTATGGTTTGAACCTGGAAAATACCTCGTAAGCCAGTGCGGTTATTTTGTGGTGAAAACAAATGTGATCAAACAAACGCCGGCAGCCGTTTTTGCAGGTGTTAACAGTGGTTTCAATCACCTGATTCGTCCTATGATGTATGATGCCTATCACCACATTGAGAACATCAGTAATCCAAAAGGTGCTGAAAGAATTTACAATGTAGTAGGGAATATTTGTGAAACCGACACCTTTGCATGGGATCGTAAATTGCATGAAGTAAGAGAAGGCGATTACCTGGTATTTAACAATGCAGGCGCCTATGGTTTTGAGATGTCATCCAATTTTAACTCCAGGCTGAAACCTGCTGAAGTGATGGTTATAGATGGTAAGGCCAAACTGATTCGTAAAAGAGATGTTTTTGAGGACCTGTTAAGAAACCAGATCATTTAATATAAAATATCAATAGATTCGAATTCAATGCCGCCACCCGAAAATGGCGGCATTGAATTTTTTAAAAAATATGCTTATGCTAATACATATTCGAAAAGTAGTACCCTCCGATTTTCCATCCATTCTGGCATTGATCAATGAGTTCGCCATTTTTCAAAAAACGCCGGAGAAGGTATCCATCACACTGGAGCAAATGGAGAAGGAAAAAGATTTCTTTCGATGTTTTGTTGCAGAAACGAGTGATAAAGCAATTGTTGGTTTCGCATCTTTCTATTTTACCTATTTCTCCTGGTCGGGCAAGGGCTTATTCTTAGACGATCTTTATGTAACGGAATCCTACAGGAAGCAGAACATTGGTGTCCAACTTTTAAATGCTGTCATTGCCCTGGGTAAAAAAGAGCAGTGTAAAAAATTGCGCTGGCAGGTGTCTGGTTGGAACAAAAATGCTATCGGATTCTACGAAAAAATAGGCGCGGTGATTGATGATACAGAAATCAACTGTGATTTAAGTCTTTAGTCCGGTCAAAGTAATTGATATAGGCGTGAAATAACGAGTAGCTGAAAGCATAGGGCGTATTTTAAATTGTCGCAGCTCAATATAGGGATACCAACCTTTTTTAAAGTGTTTTAAGCAGAAAAGAACCTGCACAAGGTTGGCAACCCGTCCAACAATTTTAAACGCAACCCAAAGCATATTCAATTAATTCCCTACCTTTCAGTTGAAAAAAATAAAATACTATAATAGTGGAGGTCGATTAAAAGCTAAAGAATAGGTACAAGTTTTTTAGGGAAGAATTTTGGCGATTAACATTAGAAAGTATTTATTTTTTTCGCCGTAGAAAAATCCGGATTTTCTCTACACATTTACATAATCAAACCCATTACAGCATAACCGTCCTGGTTATATTGAACAGCCAAATACGAATACATTTATGAACCCTCATTGTGTTCAACCTGTTAAAAAGTTCCCGGTAACGTTTTTCAGCATCCTGCTATACCTTACCCTGATTGTTTCATTATTTTCCTGCAAAAATAAAGAGACATGGATTGAGGTAGATCCCGCATTCAGTCAGTACATCGATGCCTATACTACTGGCGTTGTTTCCAAAACAAGCTCCATCAGTATTCAACTGGCTGCGGATGCCAACACCACGCATACGGTAGGTGAGGAGGTAAAAGAAAACCTATTTGATTTTTCTCCCGCAGTAAAGGGAAAAGCCTATTGGCTAAATGCACGTACCATTGAGTTTAAGCCGGATAGTTGGCTGGCCACTGACCAGGTGTATAAGGTTAATTTCAATCTTGATAAAGTAACCAGGGTGCCAGATAAATTCAGCACCCTGCGATTTAATATGAAGACCGTAAAGCCTTCATTTAAAGTAAGCGACAACGGTTTGCGTAGCTCAGGTACAAAAAATAAAATGAGCCTCGACGGTGAAATAGAAACAGCCGATGTAGAGAAAGGAGCTGATATTGAAAAATTATTGATCGCTACACAAAGCAGCAAATCGCTAAAGATAAGTTGGCAGCACAACGATGCTGCTAAAACGCACTTATTTACGATTGATAATATTGAGAGAGGAAGCACAAGCAGCAGCGTGCAGCTAAGCTGGAATGGAACCCCGATGGGCATGGACGTGAAAGGTGAAACAACCATCGCAGTGCCAGCCGCCGGCGATTTTAAAGTGCTGGCTGTTGTGGCGATGAATGATGCCCAGCAGTTTGCATCAGTGCAATTCAGCGATCCAATTGCCATCGGGCAGGATCTGACAGGCTTAATCACCATGAGTAATCAATCGGATATTGCCTATACCATTAATGGAAGCGAAGTAAAGGTTTTTACCAATGGAAAATTAGATGGTAATTACACGGTTAATATCAATGCCGGGATAAAGAACAGTTGGGGCAATGTACTTGATAAGGGCTTTACAGCCAATATCAATTTTGAGAATAAAATGCCCGCTATAAAAATTTATGGCAAAGGAAATATCCTGCCCAATTCAGGCCGGCTGGTTTTACCGTTTGATGCCATCAATTTAAAAGCGGTTGACATCAGCATTATTAAAATCCTTGAAAACAATGTGCCCCAGTTTTTGCAGGAAAATAATCTTGCAGGTAACGATCAACTGCGAAGAGTAGCAAAACCCATCGTACAAAAAACGTTGCGGCTGGATGATGATAAAACCCTTGACCTGCACAAACACCAGCGCTTTTCGCTGGACATTGATAAATATTTGAAAACAGAACAAGGCGCCATTTATCGGGTAACCATTGGCTTTAGACCGGAGTATTCTTTGTACCAGTCGGTTGATACAACAAAAAAAGATAGGGAAGAAAACAATGAAGAAGGTGAAGAAGAATATGGCACATATAATAACAGCAGCCTGGATGATGATGATGAATTCTGGGAAAGGTATGACACCTATTACCCGTATGGATATAGCTGGGAACGAAGGGATGACCCCAACAGTAAATCTTATTATAACAAAGACCGGTGGGCCAGCCGTAATATTCTGGCTAGCAATATCGGCCTTACCGCCAAGCGTGGAAATGACAAAACGTTGATGGTGGCAGTAAGCAATATTCTTACTACCGAACCAATGAAAGATGTTGATTTGGATATCATGGATTATCAGCAAACCATCATCAGCACTGCTAAAAGTGGCAGCGATGGTTTTGTAAATATTGATTTAAAACGAAAGCCATATTTACTCGTTGCCAAAAAAGGAAACGAACGAGGCTATTTAAAATTGGATGATGGAAGTTCGTTGGCAATGAGCCGTTTTGATGTGAGTGGCGAGGAAGTGAAAAATGGCATCAAGGGTTTCCTCTTTGGTGAGCGGGGTGTCTGGCGTCCGGGAGATACCATGTACCTCAATTGCATCATAGAGGATAAAGAAAAAAAATTACCCAAAGATCACCCGGTAGAATTTAGTTTGTACACACCGCAGGGGCAATTGTATAAACATAACGTACAAAGCAACGCCACCGACGGCTTTTATTTATTTAAAACAAACACAGATGCAACGGCACCAACCGGTAACTGGCTGGCAAAAGTAAAAGTAGGCGGTGCCATTTTTGAAAAACGCATCAAGGTAGAAACCGTTATGCCCAACCGCCTAAAAATTAATGTAGATTTTGGTAAGGATGCAGTGCTAGGTGTAGGAAATACGGCGACCGGTAACATCAATGCCAAATGGCTTTTTGGTGCTGTGGGTAAAAATCTGAAAGCAAAAATTGATGCATCGCTCAACGCCACCAAAACAAATTTTCCCAAATTTGCCGGCTATGATTTTGATAATCCTACTTCAAATTATGCTACCCAAAGCAAAACTATTTTTGAGGGCACCCTGGATGAAGCAGGAAATGGATCACTAAAGCCTGGTTTCGAAATTGACGAATCTGCCCCCGGTATGTTGAATGCCAATATGGTTATAAAAGTTTTTGAACCAGGCGGGTCATTCAGCATCGATAATATGGTCATTCCTTATAGTCCATTTGCAAGTTATGTTGGGGTGAAATTGCCGGAAGGACAAAAGCCTTTTGATTTTTTATTATCCGGAAAAAATCACAACATGCAAATTGTAAATGTAGATAATCGGGGTAATCTGTTGGCGGGCGACAATGATGTGGAAGTACAATTCTACCGCATCCAGTGGCGTTGGTGGTGGGATGACAATGGCGACAACCTCAGTAACTTCACACAAAACGAATACAATAAGTTAGTTAGCAAACAAACCATTCATTTAACCGGAGGTAGGGGGCAGTGGCAGTTTGGAACTTCACCGGATGAATGGGGCCGGTATTTAATTTTGGTAAAAGATTTAAAGAGCGGACACACCACCGGTTCTACCCTTTACATTGATGAGCCCGGATGGCAAAGCAGGGAAGGCAATGATGACCAGACAGCAGCTTCCATGCTATCATTCAGCAGCAATAAAGAAAAGTACAATGTAGGGGAAGAAGTAACGCTTAATATCCCAGGCAGTAAGGGTGGACGAGTATTGGTGAGCATCGAAAGCGGTTCTAAAGTAATCCGTTCTTTTTGGCAGGAAACAACGCAGGGGCAAACCGTAGTGAAGTTTAAAGCAGAGGCTGGCATGGCGCCGAATGTTTATGCCACTGTAAGTTTATTACAACCACATGCACAAACCATCAATGATCTGCCTATTAGGATGTATGGCTCCATACCGATTTTTGTAGAAGATAAAAACACCATCCTAAAACCAGTCATCAATATTCCAAGTAGCATCCGGCCTGAGCAGCCGGTGTCCTTCACCGTAAGTGAACAACAGGGAAAAGAAATGACCTACAGTGTTGCCATTGTAGATGAAGGATTACTGGATTTAACCAGGTTTAAAACGCCCGATCCGCATGGCGCTTTTTATGCCCGGGAAGCATTGGGTGTAAAAAGTTTTGACATGTTCGATTATGTGATCGGCGCATGGGGTGGCGATCTTGAACGCATCTTAACCATCGGCGGTGATGCTGATGCTGGAGTTGGAAAACAAAAAACAGCCAACCGTTTTAAACCAGTGGTGAAATACCTGGGGCCCTTTCATTTAAAGAGCGGACAAAAGCAAACACAAACATTTACATTGCCTTCCTACATCGGTTCGGTAAGGGCAATGGTGGTAGCAGCGCATGAAGGCAGCTATGGTTTTACAGAAAAAGCGGTAGCGGTAAAAAAGCCATTGATGTTACTGGCAACCATGCCGAGGGTATTGGGGCCGGGCGAAACAATTAAGTTGCCGGTTACCGTTTTTGCCATGGAGAATTCAGTGAAAAATGTAACGGTCAATTTGCAATCCAATCCTTACCTGCAGATAGTTGGCAATGCGTCTCAAGCCATTAGCTTTTCCACTACTGGTGAGCAGATGGTTTATTTTGATGTGCTGGTAAAATCCAATACGGGCATTGGTAAAGTAAAACTGCTGGCTTCTTCTGGTAAAGAAAAAGCAGATTATTCGATTGAGCTCGATATCCGAAATCCAAATCCACCGGTTACCAGTGTAAGTGAAATTACCCTGGCTCCGGGGCAGCAATGGAAAACGACTGCAACGCCAATTGGTGTAGCTGCCAGCAGCACAGCGGTGGTAGAGATTTCAAGCGTGCCGGCTATGAACCTGCAGAAACGACTCGACTACCTGATTCAATATCCGCATGGATGTATTGAGCAAACCACCTCGGCCGTGTTTCCACAACTGGTATTAAATCAACTCACCGATCTGGATGATTATAAGAAGGCACAGGTTGAAAAAAACATCAAAGCTGGCATTGCAAAAATGCAAAATTTTCAACGGCCCGATGGAGGCTTTAGCTACTGGCCCGGAGGAAATGAAAGTGATGAATGGGGGTCTAATTATGCAGGTCATTTTTTAGTGGAAGCTCAAAATGGGGGCTACCTGGTAAGTGATTATTTGTTACAGCAATGGAAAAATTTTCAGCGGGCTAAAGCAAATGCATGGGCTCCATCTACTACTAATTTTTATGGCGGCGATCTTTCACAGGCATACCGCTTGTTTACATTGGCATTGGCTAAAGCTCCCGAACTGGGTGCTATGAATCGTTTAAAAGAATTCAAATATTTATCGGCTGAAGCAAAGTGGCGACTGGCCGCTGCCTACCAGTTAACCGGGCAAAACAATGCGGCCCTCGACCTGATAAGTGGCTTGCCTACTTCCTTTGAAAATCGTCCATCGCCGGGAATCAGTTTTGGTTCCGATTTAAGAGACCAGGCAATGGTATTGGAAACATTGACCATCATGGGCAGGCGGGCAAAAGCAGCAGAACTATTACCCACCATCGCAGCAAAATTATCACAGGATAATTGGTACAGTACGCAAACCACCGCCTATGCGTTGATAGCCATTGCAAAATATTGTGGTAAAAATCCATCGGGTGCTAAACTAATTGTAGCCACCAATATTGATGGAAAGGCTACCGATATTAACTCTGCTGCGTACATCCGTCAGCTACCCGTTGTTTTCAAAAGCAACAGCAGTAATGTAGTAATCACCAACAAAGGTAGCAACACACTTTACGTGCGTTTAATAACACAAGGCCAACCTTTGAGTGGAGACAGTTTAAAGGTGAATAATAACCCGGCAGTATTGAGTATGACGGTAAATTATTTAACCCAGGATGGCAAGGATGTAGACATCACTAAACTGGCACAGGGATCAGATATTATTACGAAAGTGGTGATTAAAAATCCGGGTAATCGGGGCAATTATTCGCAGATGGCACTAACGCAAATATTCCCTAGTGGATGGGAAATATTAAATGCCCGCATGCTCGGTGGAGAAGGTGCTTTCAAATCATCTGCCTCCACTTATCAGGATATCCGGGATGATCGGGTATATACTTATTTCAATCTTAGGGAAAAAGAAACGGTCATTTATTATGTGCAACTAAATGCTTCCTATCTGGGTCGTTATTTTTTACCAGGCACTTTTAGTGAGGCCATGTATGATAATAGTATAGCAGCAGGTATAAACGGGAAGTGGGTTGAGGTAGTAGCGCCGTAGCAAGCCCCCATCCCCTAAAGGGGAGTTATTCGAGGTGGCTTTTAGATGCGAATATGACTGATGTCGATTCTTACTTGTTGAAATTTTGAACCCCCTGTCGGCAGTTGTAAACTACGACAGGGGTTTTATAATGAAGTTTTAAATCACTTTTATAGCAATCGTCTTTTTGTCCGCTAAGCAGCTTCGTGGTATATAGTAGCATAATCTGTCTGGTTAATCAAGAGGACTATCTTTTTTGTTTCAGTTTTTTAGTGCTTTTTCTACTCAATAATAATTTGAATTTGGCAGGCACTCTGCAAGTTTTTGGATTAAATGACAAAGGGTTTAATTCTTAAAATACAGTACTGGCGGGCATTTTAAAGGGATTTTTGTGCTGACAAAAGATTCAATTTGGCAGGCAGTTGATTGGGGATTGATATGAGAATAGCAGGCGATGTCATTCAAATGAATATCCGTTTTTGATCCGCTAACATGAGTATAAAATTTGTGTGTTACAAATTTTTGCAAATGAGTATTAAGGATATTCGTTTTAGAAGATGAAAAAAATACAAATAAAAACCTGAGTTGTATTACCGCAACTATTGCATCTCCAAAACAATAGTTGTATCATTATCGGGTAATAAAAAGCATGGCTATGAAACTCGTAAAACTAAATTATGAAAAGCTATTAGCGGCCATTGGTCTTTCCATTGAAAATGCAAGGCATAATGCAGTAAGGGCTATTGATAAAGAGATGGTGAAGCGGAATTGGGAAATTGGCAGGCATATAGTA
>JBGSMI010000370.1:0-32379 GCA_041740215.1 Ferruginibacter sp. | reverse complement strand
AATATTTCTTCCCAAAGGAAAATCATTGATTGATTCGTGTCTTACGATGCCTTCTTTGTCAATTAGAAAAGTGCCACGGTAAGCAATTGGCGCTCCGCTAAACGACCACATTTTGGTATCATTGTTATAAGCATATTCGCCGCCCAACACGCCGTAATTCAATGAAATGGTTTTTGAATTATCTGCTACAATCGGAAACGTAACACCCTGTATTCCGGCGTTGTCTTTTGGAGTGTTCAACCAGGCAAGATGCGTTTCTTCAGAATCGGTTGAGCAACCAATCACTACTGTATCTCTTTTTTCAAACTCAGCCAGTTTTTCCTGGAAAGCATGAATTTCGGTTGGACAAACAAACGTAAAATCTTTTGGGTAAAAGAAAAACAGTACATTTTTTTTGCCAACATATTGCGATAAACTAAAGTCATCTGCAATTTCTTCTCCATTTATTACTGCACCAACTGTAAAATGCGGTGCTTTTTTACCTACTAATCCCATAATTTTTTTTTTAGTTTGCAAAGATACGTTACTTACTCTGTTTAACCAATTAGATCAAAACCTTTAACAGAAATATTTTCATTCTTTAAATTTACTATCTTTCTTTCGCAGTGTCGAAAACCAAACTAATAAAACGTAAAAATGCCCTGATGCAATAGCAGCGGGCATTTCTATTTATTTACCTGTAGAAGATTAACCCAATTTTTCTTCCAGCTCCATTACTTTCTCAAAAACGATTTCATACTCTTTGTTTAACGATTCCAATTCATTTGTTACTTTTTTGTAATCAGTTTCCGTTTGGTGAAATTTATCTTTATTGGCATAACCATCCGGTGAAGCCATCAATAGTTCAAGGGCCGACTTGCTCTTGTTTAGCTGCACCAGTTTTTCTTCTATCTGCTGAAAACGGGTCTTATTTTTCTGATATTCTTTTTTGACTTCTTTATCAACAGGACTGCGTTGGTTATTGGCAGCTTGCGATGCTGGCGCCTCTTCTTTTTGCGGAGCCTGCTCTTTATTATTATTCTTTGAACCGTTGTTTCTTGAAACAGGTTCGGTAACTTTTGTTTTAGCTTCCTCTAGTTTCGCTGCTGCCAATCTTCTTTCCTTCCAATCTTCCCACTCTGCATAACTGCCTTTAAATTCTACGATCTTATGATCTTCTATCTCCCATATTTTATTGGCAATTTTACTCACAAAATGCCGGTCGTGACTAACAAATACGATGCTGCCTTCATAATTATTCAACGCTCCAATCAACAAATCAACAGAATGTATATCCAAATGATTCGTAGGTTCATCCAACATTAAAAAGTTGGCTTTGCTTACAATGGTTTTAGCCAATGCTACCCTCGCCTTCTCACCACCACTTAGCACTTTAATTTTCTTATCTACATCATCGCCACTGAATAAAAAGCAACCCAACAAACTCCTCAATTCAAGATCTGTTTTTCCACTGCGACTTTCTCTCATTTCATCCAACACATTGTTATTGATATTAAGCGCCTCCAACTGGTGCTGTGCGTAAAATGATTCATCCACATTATGTCCCCATACCCGGTCGCCGGTAAATTCTTCGTTGCCCACAATCACCCGCAATAAAGTTGATTTACCCTTACCATTTGCACCAATCAAAGCAATCTTATCTCCACGGTCTATTTCGGCACCAGTATCTTTCATAATTACGAGATCGCCAAAACTTTTTGATACATGTTTTAATGTACACAAAACCCTTCCCGGTTGTTTATCTATCGAAAAGTTAATCCGCATATTAGGCCTTTCTATTTCCACATTTTCTATCCGGTCTAACTTTTCTAACCTTTTTACAATACTCTGCGCTGCTGCGGCTTTACTTGCCTTTGCTTTAAAGCGTTCTACAAATCGCTCATTTTGGCGAATGTAATCCTGCTGATTTTCGTACGCTTTTTGTTGCATATCTACCCGCAGAGCTTTTTCGGTTTCGTAGTATGAATAATTACCCGTGTAAAAATGTAATTTTTGCTGATAAAGCTCCACCACTTTATTCACCATTCTGTCTAAGAAATACCGATCATGACTTACCATTACTACAGCACCCTGGTAATGCTGCAAATATTTCTCCAGCCATTCGATACTTGGTAAATCAAGGTGATTCGTAGGTTCATCGAGCAGCAAAACATCCGGATGCATCAAAATCATCTTTGCCAGCAACACCCGCATGCGCCATCCTCCACTAAATAGTTTGTAAGGCTTGTGTAAATTTTCGTTGGTAAAACCAAGTCCCTGTAATATTTCTTCGGTTTTATGATGAATATCATAACCACCCAATACTTCCAGCTCATGCAATTTTTCAGAGTAGTCGTGCGCCAGCGTTTCATCGCCGGTTCTTTCCAATTCAAGACCAATGGCTTCAATTTCCTTTTCCAGTTGCTTTACTCTTTCAAACGCACCCATGGCTACTTCCAGAATGGAATCTTCGGTATCAAAGCTGAGTAGATCCTGGTGTAAAAAACCAATGGTTGTTTCTTTCCCTTGTTCTACAGTTCCTTTACTTGGTAGAAACTGTCGTGTTAACACTTTAAGTAAGGTCGATTTGCCGGTACCATTGTATCCTATCAGCGCAATACGTTCATTGGGTTGTATATGCCATGTGGCATCTTCTACTATTGTTCGGGCCCCAAATTCAAAAGTCACATTTTGTAATCCTAAAAGCATGGTTTGTATTATTTTCTAAAAGCTGAATACTGAAATATTTTGCAAAAGTAAGTTATAGCATTTACAATTTGGCGGACGAGCGGTTGAGAAGCGTTTGATCTATCTTGTAAATTTTGAAATTAATGCCGATCCAGTGAAAATTTCGTCAAAAGCCTCCCTTTTTCCTTTAAAAACAAACATCCGAATATTACATCCTGCAGTTACAGTTACCTGATGCAAAACTTTATACACAACAATACATTACATTTCCATAGCTAAGGAAAGTAGCTTAAGATTTACCTTTCTTTTTTATCCGGTAACCAATGAGGACATTATCGCACAACCGTTTACCACTAAACTATTTACATGATTGTTTGTTAATTTGTACCTTAGCCGAAATTTTACAAATGAAAAAAGTAGTATTGATATTAGCTCTTTTATTGATAGGGTTTGGCGTGTATTGGTTTGTATCAAAAGAAAAAAACACAGTTCCCGCTGATGAAAAAACCGGCCCGATGATAACCAATAAACATTCGGCTTTATTTAACAGCGGAATAGATAGTTTAATGATTACTTATCTTGATATCAAAGATGCTTTTGTAAATGCAGATTCCAACACGGCAAAAACAGCCTGTTCAAAATTGATCCTTTTAGCTGATAGCAGCAGATTGATCGAATTAAAATTGGACTCTGCAGCCATTTACGAAAGTGCACTCATGTTGTTGGGCGATGTAAAAGCCAATGCAGAAAGTTTGTTAAATCAAACCGACCTTACCGAAATGCGACAGGATTTTCGAATGATTGGTGAAAGCTTGTATCCACTGTTAAAAACCATTCATTATGAAGGCAACACATTGTATTGGCAAAATTGCCCTATGGCATTTGGTGACAATAAAGGCGCTAACTGGATCAGCAACGATAAAGAAATTGTGAACCCATACCTTGGCAAAAACCATCCTGAATTTAAAGGGTCTATGTTGCATTGCGGTGAAGTAAAGGATAGCATCAAGGCACGTTAAATTTTTGAAATATAAATTTTTACAGATACAGGTTCAATATTAAAATGTCTTTATAATCATAGAAATGCGATCATTCTTAAGATTATAGTGACGTTTAAAAATCATCTTTTTAATTATCGGTATTTTAATCTGTCATTTGTGGCAGTCCTATCAAAATGGTAAACAAAATTTTTTTTCTCCTGCTCTTTTTATTACCCGCCGTACTTTTTGCACAAAGAAAGCATACCATCAGTGGCTATGTAAAAGACAGTCAAAATGGTGAAACGCTCATAGGAGCTGCCATTTCTATTAAAAATCAAACCAAAGGTATTTCGAGCAACCAGTATGGTTTTTATTCACTCACCCTGGCCGAGGGTGACTATGAATTAATTGCTTCCTATGTAGGATTTCAACCAATGACCATTGCGGTAAAACTGGTTGCAGACAAACAGTTAAATTTCGACTTATCACCAAGAGGTGCATTACAGGAAGTAGTTGTAAGTTCTAAAAAAAGAGATGAAAATGTTAGAAATGCCCAAATGGGAAAATTTGTATTACCGATTGAACAGATTAAAGCAGTACCCGCATTTTTAGGGGAAGTGGATTTACTAAAGACCATACAATTGTTACCAGGAGTAAGAAATGCAGGGGAAGCGAGTGCCGGCATCTATGTAAGGGGCGGTGGTCCCGATCAGAATTTGATTATGCTGGATGATGCCATCGTTTACAATACCGGACATTTATTTGGCTTTTTCTCCATTTTTAATTCGGATGCCATTAAAAACGTGTCACTCATAAAAGGTGGAATGCCTGCACAATATGGCGGTCGTTTATCAAGTGTGCTGGACATTGCGATGAAGGAAGGGAATGACAAAAAATTTCAGGTGGAAGGTGGTATCGGATTGATTGCTTCCCGGCTTTCTATACAAGGTCCCATCAAAAAAAACAAGGCTTCGTTTATCGTATCGGCAAGGAGAACATATATTGATGCACTGACCAAACCTTTTGTGAAACCGACCAGCCAGTTTTATGGTTCGGGTTATTATTTTTATGACTTAAATGCTAAAGTGAATTACAAATTTTCTGAGAAAGATCGCTTGTATATAAGTGGCTATTTTGGAAGAGATGTCTTTGATTTTGTGAATGGACAGCGAAGCCTGAATGTAAACATTCCCTGGGGTAATGCAACTGGAACCATTAGATGGAATCACGTTTTTAACAACCGCCTCTTTGGAAATACAACGGCTGTTTTTAATAATTACAATTTCACTTTTGAAGCAGCTCAAAACAATTTCAATATTAAGCTGGCCTCTGGCATCCGTGATTTTAGTTTAAAGCAGGATTTTGATCTGTATCCCTTTACAGGGCACAAGGTAAAGTTTGGCGGACTTTATACTTATCACCGTTTCACTCCCAATGTAGTGAGTGGCCGGCAGGATTCAGTTGTATTTAATCCCCTGAATGCACAACCGAAATTTGCACATGAAGCAGCCGTTTACATACAGGATGACTGGGAGGTAAGTGACAAGTTAAAAATCAATGCAGGCATTCGGTATAGCGGTTTTCAACAAATAGGCCCGTATAAAATTTATCAAAATGATGATAATGGCAACAGGTTGGATAGTACCGTATTTAAAGGCGGCCAACCGGTAAAAACCTATGGTGGCCTGGAGCCAAGATTTACAATGCGTTATGCCCTGGATAATGAAGCATCCATTAAAGGTTCTGTTACAAGAAATCTGCAATACATTCATCTGGTTAGCAATTCAGGTACTACGCTTCCAACTGATCTTTGGGTACCTAGTACGTACCGGGTAAAGCCGCAAATCAGTTGGCAGTATGCTGCAGGTTATTTCAAAAATTTTAAAGATAATATGTATGAAACTTCGGTAGAAGTATATTATAAAAGCATGCTAAACCAGATTGAATACGAGGAAGGCTACACGCCTAATACACTTGAAGACACCGAGAGCTTTTTTACATTTGGCAAAGGCTGGAGTTACGGAACGGAACTGTTTATCAATAAAACAAAAGGTAGACTCACCGGGTGGATTGGTTACACCTTAAGCTGGACCTGGCGGAAATTTCCTGAACTAAATTTCGGCGAAAAATATCCTGCCAAGTACGACCGCAGAAATGACATGAGCGTAGTGGCCATTTATGAATTAAATAAGCAATGGAAATTATCCGGCACATTTGTATTTGGAACAGGTAATGCCGTCACATTACCCCAGCGATTTTATACAGTGAATGGTATCCTTACGCAGGAATACAGCAGAATCAATGAATACCGGCTTCCATCTTACCACAGGATTGATTTAGGTGCAATCTATTCATCCAAAAAAAATGCACATCGTAAAGTAAAAACAGAATGGGTATTTAGTGTGTACAATACATATAGCCGGCAAAATCCTTATTTTATTTATTTTGATCAAAGCGGGAATCCTTTAGATGGCACATTAAAAGTGCAGGGGAAACAGGTGAGCATATTTCCTATCATACCTTCTGCAACTTGGAATTTTAAGTTTTAAGGGCCTCCCCAAACCCTCCGAAGGAGGGGCTAAGGCAAGAAACTGATAAATCTGAATAGCTTTTTATATACTAAGCGTGGGAACTATTTGAATTGCACAAGGTAAAACACCGGTTCTTCTCTTATAAAAATGCTCGTTGCGGTTCTCTTATTTGTGCTTGGTCTGTTATGGATTAGGCTTGGTTTCGTTGTGAGTAAATCTAATGGTACCACTCTTTTTAAGATCGGATGCAATTCTTACTTCATAGCGTTTGTCGCCATCTGTTATCACCATCAGTGCTGTATTGGGTGGTATTATACCTAAATTTTCTGCATACATTGTTAGTTCGTTGACTGCCTTACCATTATTTACTTCCAACGTTATTGAAATAGGCTTATCGGTTAGCCGTTTACGGGCGAGTACCAATTTTCCATTATAAAAAAGCGAAATGCTGTCACCATCAATATCCCCATTATCATACAAATCCACTTTAAAAGTTGCATTGCTAATCTCTATCGTTTTAATTATATCACTAGTTCTTTTATCGAATTCCAGTTCCGGTGTTTGGATGGTCACGGATTGCTTTTTTAGCTCTGGAGCAATCATGTCTGGAAGATTCCTGTCAATCATTTTATTTCTTACAACCACGCTTTCAGACGCTGTCGACGATTTAGGCCGTGCAGTGGTTTTTGCTAACTGGGTTGTTGTTGAAGGCTTGATTCCTGATTTTGCAACAGGAGGGTTCGATTTAGGTTTTGCAGCTATAGGAGGTGCCGCTTTTGCGATCATCTTTTTAGCAACGGCATTATTAGGTTTTGGAGCCGCCGGGTCTTTGGAAAATGGTGTACCCGTTTTTGATTTATTAAATGATGCAAGATCTTTGCTTAATGTTCGCCGTGTTAAAGTAGTGATCCCTTTTCCACAATTACCTACCTGTCCTTCAGCAGGAATCCATCTTCCCTTTAACTCTTCGGTACCGGCTTCTTTTTCATAGGTTAAAATATGCGTTTGCAAACAGTCACTCCAATCGGGCGGAGTAGAGCCTTTTATCCTTGCCAGCTCCGTTACCCTCATGGTATTGGTACTTTTATAATAGGTGCCCCCAAGCGAACAAATAACAAAAAAGCGTCTGTTTTGAAAATAGCTGTAGGAATAGCCGCTAATTTCTGTGCCGTTTACTTCTATTTCAAGCACGTATTCTGTGTTGTCTGCACTAGCCTGGGTAATGTCTCCCTTACTATCAAAATAGCCCCGCCATTGCCCGTTGATCTTTTGGCCAAACATTGCGAATGAACTAAATAAAAGAGCGGTTACAATTATAATTTTCTTCATGATCACATTAGCATTTATTTTTAAAAACCAAATGTACTTACCTTTAATTTTCATCATCCGCAAAGATATTTTAGTTCTGTATTTCCTTAGCTAATAGTTCGTTAAATTTGCATCTCAAAATTAAGGTTGAATTTACACAGATTATGATAAAAATTATGTTACCCGATGGAGCTGTCAAGGAATTTGAGGCGGGCGTTAGTGCCATGGATGTTGCAAAATCTATCAGCGAGGGCCTTGCAAGAAAAGTATTGGCTGCCAGAGTCAATGGATATGTTTGGGATGCGGCCAAACCAATCAACGAAGATGCTTCACTACAATTATTAACGTGGAACGATATTGAAGGCAAAACCACCTTCTGGCATTCCTCTGCACATTTACTAGCAGAGGCGCTGGAATTTTATTACCCCGGGGTCAAGTTTGGCTATGGCCCTCCCGGCGAGAAAGGATTTTACTATGATGTGGATTTGGGCGACCAAACCCTGAAGGAAGAAGATCTTGCCAGGCTGGAAAAGAAAATGATGGAGCTGGCTAAAACTAATGAGGTATTTGAAAGAAAGGATGTCTCCAAAGCTGATGCATTAAAATATTTTACAGAAAAAGGAGACCAGTATAAGCTGGAAATCATCGACCGGCTGAATGATGGAGAAATTACTTTTTATACCCAGGGTGGCTTTACAGATTTATGCCGTGGCCCGCATATCCCCAATACCGGATTTATCAAAGCCATCAAGCTTACCAATATTGCCGGCGCTTACTGGTTAAATGACGAAAAAAATAAAATGCTTACCCGCATTTACGGTGTCACTTTTCCAAATGCCAAGGAACTAGAGGAACACCTGGTAATGCTGGAAGAAGCAAAAAAGAGAGACCATCGAAAATTGGGTAAAGAATTGGAACTGTTTGCATTCTCTGAAAAAGTGGGTATGGGTTTGCCATTGTGGTTGCCCAAAGGTGCTATGCTTAGAGAAAGATTGCAACAATTTTTGCAGAAAGCTCAAATGGATTCTGGTTATCTTCCGGTAATCACACCGCATATCGGCCATAAGAATTTATATGTTACATCTGGCCATTATGAAAAATATGGTAAGGATAGTTTTCAGCCCATTAAAACGCCACAGGAAGGAGAAGAGTTTTTTTTAAAACCAATGAACTGCCCCCATCATTGTGAAATTTATAAAACGTCGCCTCGTAGTTATAAAGATTTACCATTGCGATTGGCGGAGTTCGGTACTGTTTACCGCTACGAACAACATGGCGAATTACATGGGCTTACCAGGGTAAGAGGATTTACCCAGGATGATGCGCATTTGTTTTGCATGCCCAACCAGGTAAAGAACGAATTTAAAAAAGTTATTGATTTGGTGTTGTATGTTTTCAATTCATTGAGCTTTACCGATTACACGGCACAAATTTCGCTAAGGGATAAAGTTGACCGCAGTAAATACATTGGTACTGACGAAAACTGGGATCTTGCTGAACAAGCTATCATTGAAGCCTCGGCTGAGAAAGGACTCAAGACTATGATTGAATATGGAGAAGCCGCCTTCTACGGTCCAAAGCTGGATTTTATGGTAAGAGATGCCATTGGAAGAAAATGGCAGTTGGGTACTATACAGGTAGATTATAATTTACCTGAACGTTTTGACCTTACCTATATCGGAGAAGACAATGCGAAGCACCGGCCCGTAATGATACATCGGGCACCGTTTGGAAGTATGGAGCGTTTTATCGCCGTGTTGATTGAACATTGTGCAGGTAAATTCCCGTTATGGCTGGCACCAACACAGGTAAAGATTTTGCCAATCAGCGACAAATTTTTACCATATGCAGAAAATCTTTTATCTCAGTTAAAAAATGCGGATATTCGTGCCGAAATTGACGATCGTAACGAAAAGATTGGGAAGAAGATCAGGGATACAGAATTGGCAAAAGTACCGTTAATGCTGGTTTTGGGTGAAAAAGAAGTGAATGAAAACAAGGTTGCCATTAGAAGACAAGGCAAAGGAGATTTAGGCATATCTACCATACCGGAATTTATAGAAATGGTAAATGAAGAAGTAAAGAGTAAAAGAGCATTTGAATAGAATATATTTATTAACTTTAAACCAAAAAATTGGAGCTGAGGCTCAAAATTTTAAATCTAAAATCAATTAATGGCATTTCCACCAAGAGCACCCAGAGGTGCATTTAACCCCCGTTTTAAGAAAGAGCAGCAGCAGGAACACCGCACCAATCACATGATCAGAGTACCTGAGGTACGATTGGTAGGTGAAAACATTGAACCCGGCATTTATCCTACGACAGATGCTTTAAAAATGGCCACCGATCAGCAACTGGATCTGGTAGAAATTTCTCCCGGTGCCAATCCCCCGGTTTGTAAAATCATCGACTACAATAAGTTTTTGTATGATGAAAAGAAGAAGAAAAAAGAAATGAAAGCGAAGTCTAAAACCAGTGAGGTTAAGGAAGTTCGTTTTACACCCAATACAGATGATCACGATTTTGAATTCAAATGTAAGCACGCTGAAAAATTCCTGATGGATGGAAATAAAGTAAAAGCGCATGTGCAGTTTAAAGGTCGTGCTATTATGTTTAAAGAAAGAGGCGAATTATTATTATTAAAATTTGCTGACCGGCTAAAAGATGTAGGCGCTCTGGAAGGGATGCCAAAAATGGAAGGAAAACGAATGTTGGTAATGTTTGCTCCCAAAAGTCAGAAGAAGGTGAAGAATTCGGATAAATCATAAATTCTAAGGATCAGATTTTGCTTCCTTTTTAAAATACAAGGAGATGCTTAGGCATCTCTTTTTTGTTTCCGACCTTATACAAATAGTTCCTGCTTCATTATTCTTTCTGTAGTAAGTTTCACACCTATCCGATGTTTTTGCATTGACATTTTATTGTTGGCAATAACACATCCTGCGGGTTGACCAACATAAAATTACCAGTATTCAATTTTGTTGGCAAGCTCCTTCCTGAAAGTTTCTTGCAATAACAAACAGGGTTACTGCCGTAACCTACAATACAGCTTGTTTGAATAAATATAACTTTTTACCCCTTCCTCCTGTTATTTACACGATATTGGTTGGGTTTAGACGGATCCTTGGCTTGGGGTAATTTTGGCAAAAGCCTTGCTTCAATAACTAACGTGTTAACATCATAAAATCGGGAAATAGTAATTGATATCAGCAACTTGCTCGCTGGCATACAAAATTTTTCTTGGTTCAGCTTTCGGCACTACAAAAAATGGCCGAATATTATTGAATACCTGGAATATGTTTTTCGTAATTAACTTACAAACATTTATACGGCCGGCGATGCAAATATTAATGTGCATAAGGTTTTAATATACCGCTGCTGCGAAATGGACAAAGCTTTGCTTGCCTGTGTGACTGCTTGTAAAAAACTCCGCTTAACCAGTTCTTAAATTTGTACAGGTAGTTTTTGGAATAATATATTTTAGCAGGGCCAAATTAAGCCCACAGAGATTCATTCCATTTTTGCCAATTCTTGAACGTTGCATTTTATAGCCATCAGCTAAAAGAACGCTAAATGAATAAGCTTAAAGCTTAGATTTGATAAAAAGGTTATTTCTTACAAAAACTGATATTACAGGCTATTTTAACAAGTATGCACCAAAAAAAAATTGATATCGTAAACTTCGAAGGGTTTGTAGACCAATTTATGGGGAACACTACGCAACCCTTTACATTTAAACAAAGCCCCATTCAAATATATCCTTTAAGTATTGCCTTTTCGTTTATAAAGGCTCCCGGCCCCTTGTTTAGAACAGACTATAATTTTTTACTGTTATTTATTAATGGTGGTGGAGAGCAACAGGTAGATAATGACATATTAGAGTTAAACCCCAATGATGTATTATTTATTCGGGAGGGCCATTTGAATGCGATCAAGTCAATCAATCCTTCTACAGACGGATACTATATTTACATGGATAGTTTGCTACTCTCCCAGGTATTTTCTGATAAAGCTTTGCTAAACCGTTTTACTTTTAATCCAAAAAATTCCATCTCAAAAGTTGAAATGGAATGGCTTTGCAAATGCTGTGATCTGATGATTCAGCATAAAAATAATTTTACCGATTCTAACGAGATTGAAACGTCACTGCTTAAAGCCATTGTGCTCAGACTAGCGCAAACATGGCCTGCGGCATCGTCAAAATCAAATCGCCAGTCAGAAATCTCAATGCTGTTCAAAGCGTTGCTGTACGAGAATTTTAAACACAGAAGGGATATAAAATTTTATGCTGACTCATTGGCCGTGTCTGAGAACTACCTAAACAGGTGTGTAAATCATGTAACTGGTAAAGCGCCTAAGCAACATATCAATGAAATAGTGATTTATCATAGCAAGGTGCTCTTGCAAGACTTTTCAAAAAATATTTCTCAAATTGCATTCGAGCTTAACTTTTCTGATGCATCCTACTTTGGCAGGTTGTTCAAACAGATAACTAAATTTTCCCCTTCCCAATACAGATACTCACTTACGCAAGATTTGTCCTAGCATCGGCACGAATCCTCATAGTAGAATTGCTTTAACCGATTGTAAATTTGCATAACAGAATCGGTGACATTGTTTACACAGCGAAGACTTGCGTTCAATGTCTACATTTTTCTTTTGAGTTAATTGTTCATTTCCTACATGTTAAAAAACAAAAAAAGATGCTACATTATACTAAGCTAACCATTATTTTTTCCATTACATTAGTGCTAATTCCATTCACGGCACTCCGATCTTTTGGACAAGAGGCGTTAGAGATTAGAGTCTTAAAGGTGCAGAAGAACAGCGGAAAAGTTGTTGTGGAAATCTACAACAGCAAGACAAGCTGGTTGAAAACCCCTTATCGAAAGATGGTGTTATCAGGCGGCCAGGATGTACAAACCGCTTCCTTTCAAGTGCCCTATGGCAAGTATGCTATTACAATTTATCAGGATCTAAATGACAATGGGGAAGCAGATATGAATTTTCTGGGAATACCTAAAGAACGAATAGGATTCGGAAATAATTACAAGCCCTTTGGTGAGCCTAAGTTCGAGTCTTCATCTATCGTTTTTGAAGCAACATCAAAACCGCAGGAAATAAAATTGTATAAAGTATTCTAAGCTAAATTCATTATTTGAATGAACGTGCCAGTAGCCGTTAGCGTTGATGTTAATAAATGGAATAAAACCTATGAAGAAGTGGGATATTGAAGAAGTGCTTTCGCAGCCGGGAAAAGTAGCTATTGTTACCGGGGCCAACAGTGGGATAGGATATCAAACCACGATTGGATTGGTTAAAAAAAACATTGAAGTGGTTATGGCCTGCCGAAATTTACAGAAGGCTGAAGAAGCCAAAGCCAACATACTTCAATTGCACCCAGAGGCGAAAATGAAACCCATGATGCTCGATCTGAGCAGTCTTACCGAAGTAATAAAATTTGCCCGGGAGTTTCAGTCACAGTTCTACAAGTTACACCTGCTTGTCAACAACGCAGGCATCATGATGTCTCCATATAAAATAACCCCGGATGGATTTGAGAACCAGTTGGCCACTAACTACCTTGGCCATTTTGCCCTTACCGGTTTGTTGTTGCCCATGCTTACGGGCACTCCAGGATCACGTATAGTGAGCTTAACCAGCATATCCTATAAATGGGCAGAAATTCAATTTGATGATTTCCATGCCCGGACAGGTTACAACCGGCGCACAGCTTATGGGCAAAGTAAAAGGGCTTGCCTTATGTTTGCATTTGAACTACAGCGAAGGCTCTCTTTAACAGATTACGATACCATTTCGGTGGCTGCCCATCCGGGGCTTTGCAAAACAAACCTGGATCAGTATTTTCCTGCTTTGATAAGGCCGTTTGGCAGTCTTTTCTTACAGCCTGCGCAAAAGGGAGCACTCTCTATTTTATACGCTGCCCTTGGTAAAGATGTAAAAGGCGGTGAGTTCATTGGCCCGGGTGGTTTCAGGCAAATAAGAGGATATCCAACCAGGGTAAAGGCTGATGAATATTCTATTGATAAAGAAGTTGCTCAACATTTGTGGAAGGCGAGCCAGGATATGACGAATGTTTTTTACCTAAATGAAAATAGCAAAGCAAGAAATTTTTAGCGAAAGCAGCAGTGTTCAAACTGCGACATTTCGATTAGTTCACAAAAAGAATAAAAGTCATCAACAAGCCATTGAACTTTTATCCTCACTGCCTGTAAATGTATCCTGGAAACTTAATAAGAATTGTATAAAAACGAAAGGTTAAAAACTGTCTTTTAAACCGACTTCGCCTAAACTTTAAATAAAAAATAAAATGAACTTGATAAAAAAAATTAAACAAATCGTAATATTTTCAATTTACTTATTGATATCAACAATGCTCAATGCGCAAAATAATGGAAGCATTTCAGGAAAAGTATTGGATAAACTAACTCAAAAGCCCGTACCAAGTACCAACATTATTTTAGAAGGAACGCAAAAGGGTACTGCGGCAGATTCAAACGGCCTATTCAGGATAACCGGCATAGAATTAAGAACATACAATCTAACATTTACCTCTGTAGGTTACAAAGCCCAAACACTCTACAACATAACGATCAACGCAGGAAATGAAAATAATGTAAACGTAGAATTAGAACCTGAAGCAAGTGGATTATCGGAAGTGGTGGTAAAATCAAATAAGCGTACCGTAAGAGCAGCTACATTGGAAACTCCGCTAAGTGTGCAACGATTAACAACGGAAGAGATAAAGACAAACCCAGGTGGCAATTTTGATATCAGCAAGGTCATTCAAACTTTGCCGGGCGTGGGTGGTGGTGCCGGCGGCGGGGGTTTTAGAAACGATATTATCATCCGTGGTGGTGGCCCGGGCGAAAATGTTTTTTATTTAGATGGTATTGAAGTGCCTGTAATCAATCACTTTCAAACACAGGGAAGTTCAGGAGGACCGCAGGGCATTTTAAATGTATCGTTTATCGAAGATGTAAAATTGAGTTCGTCAGCTTTTGATGCCAGGTACGATAATGCCTTAAGTTCTGTATTCCAGTTTAAGCAACGTACAGGCAACCCAAATAATGTGCAGGGAAATGTAAGGCTTAGTGCAACCGAATTGGCTGCAACTTTTGAAGGCCCCTTATCAAAAAATAAAAAAACAACTTTTCTTGCCTCTGCAAGGCGATCCTATTTACAATTGCTTTTTTCTGCCATCGACTTACCCATCCGCCCTAACTATTGGGATTTTCAAACAAAAATTACACACCAGATCAATAAAAAAACAACCCTTTCTTTTATCGGAATTGGTGCAATAGATGAATTCAGATTTGGAGAAATAAAAAGTGCTACACCTGAAAAATTATACATCATCAATTCTAACCCCATTATCAATCAAAACACTTACACAGCAGGGATAACGTTTAAGCGATTACTTGCTAACGGTTTTTTAAACATTGCACTGAGTCGAAATTCTTTCAATAATGATATCGAACAGTTTGAAGATAATAAACTGCAGTTGCCGTCTCAACAAACATTATCTGTTAACTCTACCGAAGCCGAAAATAAATTAAGGATAGATGTAAACAAAAACATTAAAGGCTGGAAAATTGCTTACGGTGGTATGTTGCAATTAGCAGAATATAACAACGAGACATTTACAGTTATAAGAAAGGAATTGAAAGACAGCAGCGGTAACATCCTCCAACCAAATATTTCTATTAATTTTAAAAGTCCCTTAAACAACTTTTTACGATATGGCGCATTTATACAACTGAGCAAACGCTTTCTTGGTAACCGATTGGGTATGAGCGGAGGCTTACGCACGGATATGAATAGCTTTACTACAAACGGTAACAATCCCTTCAAAACACTTTCTCCACGAATTTCGTTTAGCTATGTTTTATCAAATAAATGGACAGCTAACGCATCCATTGGTAGCTATTACAAATTAGCTCCCTACACGATCCTGGGCTTCGCAGACAATAATAATACGTTGGTAAATAAAAATAGTGACTATCAAAAAAGCGACCACTATGTTGCTGGTGTTGAGTATTTACCCAATGATGGATTGCGTTTTACAGCAGAAGGTTTTTATAAAAATTATAACAACGTACCCGTATCTGTACGCAATGGGATATCGCTGGCAAACCTAGGCAGCGACTTCAACGTATTGGGTAATGAAGCTGTGATCACCAACGGAAAAGGTAATTCATTTGGCTTTGAATTATTTGCACAAAAGAAATTAACTGATCGTTTCTTTGGTATATTTTCTTACACCTTTTACAGGAGTAAATACGGTGGAGCAAACAATGTATTAATCCCAAGCAGTTGGGATAACAGGCACTTACTGAGTGTTACCTGGGGATACAAATTTCCAAGGAATTGGGAGTTGGGTTTAAAATTCCGCTACCAGGGCGGTGCACCCTATACACCTTTTGATGAAGCAGCATCAAGAACAAACTTTTTATCACAAGGACAGGGCATATTTGATTTTTCAAGATTAAATTCACTTCGTTTAGGTAGTTTTAATGGCAGCGATGTGCGAATAGATAAGAAATGGAATTTCAAAAAAACTACCATTGACGTTTTCCTGGATGTCACCAATTGGTACATCGCTAAAAGCACAGCAGTTCCTTCTTACACTTTTAAAAGAACAGCAGATAATAGTGCTTTTGTTACCACAGATGGCAGACCCGTTATGGCAAATGGCAGCAACGCAATTCCGGTTCTTTTAAATAATGACGAACCCTCGGTGCAACCTACCATTGGTTTTATTGTGGAGTTTTAGAAAAAACGACTATTCATTAACAGAATTCGCTTTAAATGAAATAAAAACACGAAATATTTTGTTTGGTGAATTATAGTTTTTTCTTTTTGCAATATTAGGCCCTGCTATAAGAAGCATGGTATGGTTATAGAAAAAACAATCGATAGAGAGTGCAGCAGAAACGGCTACGCCACTGGATAAAAAGCTTGGCGCATTAAGCAAAAAAATTAATCTGTATAACCTTGTTTATGACAGGCATATTTGCCATTACTGGTGTGGTGCAAGGCAACCCCTGGATATTAACTTTTGAAACATCCATAGCGCTGGCTGTTGCAGCTTTCCCGGAAGGCCTGCCCATTATGTCTACGGTTGTAGTGGCGTATGGAATGTTGCTGATGGCAAGGAGAAACGCCATCGTAAAAAAGCCTTCGGTGGTAGAAACATTGGGCAGCACCAATATCATCTTAACGGATAAAATCTGCTAACAAAAAATACAATCCATGAAGATACCTTCGCTTTTCCTACAGAAGAAGTAAAAGTACACATCGAAAACAAGGAACTAAAATTTGATCCCGGGGAGATTAAAAGCAGTAAAGTAAATACATATTTCAACAATCTGTATAAAAGACTTCCATACTACAACTTGATCCAACGCACCTAACCAGGTCCATTTACCAGACACGTAAAGCCGCCATATACAAACCAACCTTGTAAAAGAGCCTGTTGTATCGGAACTGTTCTATACCGCATACCTTTGGGCAGCTTTGACAAAATTACTTTTATACCAAATAGAAAAATCAATGATCGTACGCTCCCATTTTCATTTAAAGACATTACTCTTAGCAGCTACTTTTTTTTATAATAACAATATAAATGCACAGGTTAAATGGATCAATGTAAATGCTGGATATGCCCCGTTACCCAATGGTTTTAATGTGTACAAAACCACGGACTCAATGGATGGAAAACCATTTGTTGCATATTATGCGATCGCCGGTTTAAAGGATAAACAACTGCAATTCAGTGCAGATACAACTTCCAAAAGAAGGTTAACGCCTGCACAGTTTTATAAAAAGAACGCCCACCCATTGCTGGTAATTAACACCAGTTTTTTTTCGTTTGCCACAAATCAAAACTTGAGTGTGGTGATCAAAAGCGGACAACTGGTTGCTTACAATATCCATACGATACCGGGCAAAGGAAAAGATACGCTCACCTATCGTCACCCGCTAAATGGTGCATTGGGTATTTCAAAAAAACGAACAGCCGATGTGGCATGGATCTACACGGACTCATCCAAAAAATCCGCTTATGCTTTACAGTCTGTCATTGCAGCGTGGAAAGATTCGCTGAATACTACTGATCGCAATTCAATGAGTAGGAGACCACGCAGAGCAGCTTATAAAAAATGGAAAATGCAAACAGCGGTTGGCGGAGGCCCGGTGCTGGTTCAAAACGGACAGGTAGCAATCAGCAACAATGAAGAACTCAAATTTACCGGCACCGCCATCAACGACCTGCATCCCAGAACACTGATGGGTTATACAAAAGACAATCAACTTATTATTATGGTAATTGAAGGCCGCAACCCGGGTATTGCAGAAGGCGCTAGTTTGACGCAGGCTGCCCGGCTAATGACCGACCTCGGATGTAAGGAGGCGCTCAATTTAGATGGTGGTGGCAGCAGTTGTATGCTCATCAATGGCAAGGAAACCATTAAGCCAAGTGATAAAGGGGTAGAGCGCCCGGTACCTGCGGTGTTTATCATACAAGAAAACGTGAAATAGAAGTGTGAATGGTGAATTGCGAATGGTGCATGATGAAATTGATCATTCAAATTGAACCATTATTTTATTCTTTACATGATACCACTATTTTTTATCAAAAAATCAAATCGTAATCAAACCGATTTTCCGGGAGTGTGCAATGACTTCCCCAGTATGAGTAAATTGAAAGATTAGGATGTTTCTTCTTTCAAATATTTTAAACTTCTTCGGGGGCAGGCTGGTGATTCTGTAAAACATTTCTGATATAAACTGCAGCTATACACGCTCTTTATTGCCGGATAAGCGTCAGTAAATGAAGGATAGCTTTGAGAATTATCTCCAAACAAAATAAAATGTTGATTAGGAGAAAGTACAAACAAGCGCACTATGCGCACTAGTTTTACTTTATGTTTTGTTTTAACAGTCTTGAATAACTCGTGCCACTTTTTCATTTAGCGCAGCAAAAATACGCCACGTGGTAGTTGGTTAAAGTCAAAAATAACTAACAGATAATAATTAAGATTCCAATCGCCGCTGGTTATATAAAAGTAGGTGTTGCGCACGTTATGCAACATTGCCAACAACTGATAATACATGGTCAAATCTTCAAATACAACTCTTTGCTTGGGCGAATTAAATAATAAATATCTCAATCATTTCCATTTGGCAGCTCTGTTGAATACCATTGCGTTATCGTCGATATCAGCAAGAAAGGCATAATGTGTCGGGTGTGAAAAAATGATTTCGCCTTGGGTTCCTACGCCGCCAGACTATCAATCTTTTAAATAAATATTGCCATTATAAATCCCTGCGGTTGTTTCCGCTGTAGCCTGCTATTCAAATCGAAAAAAACCCATCTTCTAAAACTGTTTCAATCTGTTGTGCCTCCCATTAGGTTTTAGCGAGCACATGCCCAACGGCTTTACAATAAAAAGAATCAATAAATGAAAGAGGTTGCCATTGCTTTGGTTCGCTGATATAACTTTTTTTTAAACGGCTATCTAAAACATGCCCAAACAATACCATATCATTTGTTCGCCAAATCCACGGTATAATTTTAGTACTCTTTTTTCTGTAGCAAAATCAACACTTCAAAATAACAAATATGGTATCAAGCAACAATGTGCCAAACTTAGTCTTTATTGTAAACCCGTCTTCAGGCAACAACAATACCGATTGGAACGAATTGATAACAACCCATTTCAAAAATAAACGGGTAAATGCCCTTGTCCACATACTATCTAAAAACTGCACCTTGCCCGAATTGAAAGACAATATAGCAACAATGAAAGCTGATAAAGTAATTGCGGTTGGTGGGGATGGAACGGTGAAAATGTTGGCAGAAATACTGATGAATACTGATATTCCGCTAGGCATTTTTCCGGCCGGGTCTGCAAATGGCATGGCAAAGGAATTAAATATACCAGAAGATCCAGAGAGGGCATTTGAAATACTTGAACACGGACTACAAAAAAAAATTCACCTGGTAAGAGTGAATGACCAAATATGCATACACCTGAGTGATATTGGTTTTAATGCCTTTGTAGTTAAAAAATTTGAAGAAGAAAATATCAGGGGAATGTGGGGCTATTTTAAAGCAGCATGGAAAGTACTTTGGCAGCATGGCAGAATGGATGTAAAAATAAAATCGGATGATGCTTACATTAAGAGAGATGCCGCAATGGTGGTGATTGCCAATGGTACCAAATACGGAAATGGTGTAGTGATAAATCCACTCGGTACTTTGTATGACCGCTTATTTGAAGTCGTAGTCATCCGCAAAATTTCATTCACAGAAATCTTTAAAATGCGCTTTTTCAGCGACCGGCTGAATAATGAAAAAACAGAATTGCTACAGACTGCTCACTTGGTATTGACTTCCCGACGGGCAATGCACTTTCAGGTAGATGGTGAGTATCTGGGAAAAACTAAAAGGCTGGTAGCAGAAATTATACCGGATGCGATTAATGTGTTAGTGCCTGCCACTTAAGATTTTTTATTTTTTGTGCTGATTGGAAAAGCAATTTAATTTTAATACCATGGGTTAAAAATACACAAGTTGATGAAGTAGTCAAAATCCATACAGAAACTTCACCTATCTTCTTAATGTACTCACCTTACGCAAAATAAAAATTAATCTTGCATTATAAACTAAATTGCTTTTGGAAAACTTTGCGGACTGATATACAGACTATTTGATATGCTCCAGGTCCTATACTACAGCAACAGGGGTGGCATCTTTACTATCAATTAAACATGATAAAATAACACAGCATTTATCTAAGGGCCTGTTTGACAGTAAATTTTTATGGTCATATTGCAAACCTTATATAAATGAGTTGACACAAAGTAAAGAAATGGTGGTATTGAGTTTTGATGATTCCATTGAAGAGAAGCCATATACAGACAGCAGTGAATTGGCTTGCCGGCATTATGACCATGTATTAAAGTGTTCAGTAAAAGGTATTAACTTACTAACAGCATTGGTAGAAGTAAATCGTATGCCGCTGCGCTGCGCTGTTGAGTTTGTAAAAAAAAATTTGTGGGTAACGAACGAAAAATCGGGCAAACAAAAATGCAAAGGCAGCAAAACAAAAAATGAAATGTTCCGGGAAATGGTAAAGTATTTTGCCTATAAATGCAGGTTTGATTATGTGTTGGCTGACAGTTGATTTTCATCACTAGAAAATATGCAGGCAATAAAAAGCGAAGGGGATATTGATTTTATAGTGACACTAAAAAGCAATCGTAAAGAAGCTTTAAGCAAGGCTGATAAAGAAAATAAAATGACTACCTGCAATTAGGATCAAATTCATCAAAAGAAAACTGAGGAGCTTTAGGATCGGCACATCTGGTAATATAATCAGTAAAATCATCAGGTTTAGTTACTTGTTGCGGCTCTCTCAATATGTGCCGTACCAAAGGTTCTCAATGTACTATTGCTTAGTTTATCAACGGGTTGAAACTCGTTGTTACAATATTAACCGAGGCTACGCCTCTTTGCACCGACTTGCGGATAGCAATTGAAAACAAGTTATCCATAAATATTGAATTGCTACAGCCGGAACAGCAGACGGGCGTATTTAAAATTATCGCAGCTCAATAGAGGGTTGCCAACCTTTTTTAAAGTGATTTTAGCAGAAAAGAACCTGCACAAGGTTGGCAACCCTTCCGACAATTTTAAATGCACCCCAGCAGATCGTGGACGTTTGGCTCGAAGAACTTTAGTTTTCGCTGTTGCTTATAAAGCAAGTCTTCAATAGCGAGGATGACACAGTCGGCGAGTTGTACCTGTCGTGCAGTGATTTAAATTTATCGTATGAACAAATTACTACAATCTACAAAAAACGGTGGGGTGTAGAAGAATATCATAAGTCCATTAAAGCAATAGAACTTTGCTAAATCACCCATTAAAAACATCAAAACGCAAACAAATCACTTTATACTGTCTATCGTGGCTTATGTAAAACTGGAATGGCACAAACAAAGAACAGGAACAAACCACTTTGCAATGAAGAATAAAATCTATCTGGCTGCACAGCAGGCTGCCTGCAAAGAGCTTATAAACCTATCAACACCTAAAGCGGCATAAAGCAATTTCTTGTAAGACTATGTTGCGTAAGGTGAGTTATTTTATTTTAAAGTAATTGTTGAAAGTTTGTAAGAGGAAACGAACTAAACGAAAGTCCATAGTTTGAAGTAGCGTGTTGAGACCAGTCAAAGATTAGTTCCAATCGGCAAAGCGGTAAAAGATTAAATTACAAAGTAATATTCCACTCGCTTCAGCCGCTAAATAAAATTGTTTCACCAAAACATTGAAAGACGGAAAATCACCAGTCAGCAACCAGATTACAATTACAAAAAATATCATTTTAAAAACACCTACGCTTCTCTATTGGGTTCTCAAGGCTACTCCCCTCTTTTTGCATACTTTAGCAAAACAAAAAATAAACCATTTTATAAATTGCTCCACATGAAAAAAATAATCTCTTTTTTAACTACCCTCCTTTTGATTGCAACCAGTTATGCCAACATTACCATGCCGAAAATTTTCGGCGACAATATGGTATTGCAGCGTAACAAACCCATTAGCATTTGGGGCTTTGCCGCACCGGGCGAAAAAATAACCGTGCAATTCAACGGACAGTCAAAAACAACTAATGCAGACAAGACCGGAAAATGGCAGGTAATGCTGTCTGCTGAAAGTGCAGGCGGTCCGTATCAATTGTTGGTGAAGGGGAAAAATCAAATAGCTATTGAAAATATTTTAGTAGGAGAAGTATGGATTTGTAGCGGTCAGTCTAATATGGAAATGCCAATTAATGGCTGGGGTAAAATAAATAATTACGAGGAGGAAATTATTGCGGCAAACTATCCACAGATACGACATTTTAAAGTACCCAATATTGTAAGTACTACTTTGAAAGACGATATTACCGGAGGCGACTGGAAAATTTGCAGTCCGGCTACAGCGGGCGATTTTTCAGCAACGGCTTACTTTTTCGCAAGGCGATTGTACAACCAGTTAAAAGTGCCTATAGGCCTCATCAATACTTCCTGGGGCGGCACCCAGTCAGAAGCCTGGACGAGTAAAAAAGCTTTTGAACAAAGCCCCGAATTAAAATATGTTGCGGATGCCATGACCAATGGTGACATGGAAACATTTATAAAACAGCGTGGAGAAACCATTCTGAAAAACATACAAAAAGTACAGGGTAGTTTTGAAAATAATGCCAATACCACCGATTGGAAAAACGCCGATTTTGACGACAGCAAATGGCCAATGATGAAACTGCCCGGTGTATGGGAAAGCCAGGGCCTGCCGGATCTGGATGGTACCGTGTGGTTTAGAAAAACCATAACAATCAGCGATGCCGATGCTGGCAAAGCGGCCATACTACAATTATCTGTGATTGATGACAATGATGAAACCTATATAAACGGCATAAAAGTAGGTGCTACCGACGGGTACAACACTCCAAGAAAATATACCATTGCGGCCGGTATTTTAAAAGCAGGCAAAAATACAATTGCAATAAAAGTTGGAGATACCGGTGGTGGCGGTGGTCTCTATGGACCTGAATCTGATTTGTTTTTAACGATCGGTAATAAACAGCAGAGTCTTGCCGGCGAATGGACATTTCGGGTCGCCAGCATCCCGCCTGCATCCATGGCAATTGGCCCCAATGATTACCCCAGCCTTTTGTTCAATGCGATGTTATATCCCCTGGTGAAATATTCCATTCAGGGTGCTATCTGGTATCAGGGTGAAAGCAATGCTGGTCGTGCCTACCAGTATCGAACCGCCTTTCCATTGATGATCAACGACTGGAGGCAACATTTTAAACAAGGTGATTTTCCGTTTTTGTTTGTGCAGCTTTCTACCTTTGGTTCTGCGGCAGCCAATAGTAAAAATGGCAGTAACTGGGCCGAGTTAAGAGAAGCCCAAACCATGACACTGAGCCTGCCGCATACCGGTATGGCTATTACTACCGATATTGGAAACGCCGAAGATATACATCCCAAAAACAAACAGGATGTGGGTAAAAGACTTGCCAGCATTGCCTTACATGATGTGTACCAACAAGCAGGTGAAAGTAACGGGCCAATGTATCAATCCATGACGCTGGAAGGCAATAAAGCAATCCTCACGTTTACCCATACCGGAACCGGCTGGTTGGTAAAAGACAAGTATGGCTACATCAAAGGTTTTGAAATAGCAGCCGACGACAAACGATTTCAGTATGCTAAAGCAAAGGTAGACGGAGATAAAATAATTGTGTACACTGAAGGCATTAACCAACCAGTCGCCGTTCGATACAACTGGGTTGATGATGCTACCGAAGGCAATCTCTTTAACAAAGAACAATTTCCAGCCGCCCCTTTCCGAACCGATGATTGGGAAGGCGTTACCGAAAAAAACAAATACAGCATTGTGCGCTAAAGCAGCATTAAAAATAAACGAATTGGCCGGGCAGTTGTGTTGAGTAGCGGCATCATTGTAATAATTGCCGCTCTAAGTATTTTTAAACCAACGAAAAAAGCATTGGTCAACATCCTTGCGTCGCACACTTATACTGCATACCATTGGGGAACTTTAATTACGGGATAGTTGGATTATTAATAAAAAAAACTTGTTCTCTGAGAGTACGATTTGGAAATTCCCTGGTTGAATTCCGCAACAAATTGAATGACAGAGCAAGTATCATTGATAAAACGACTGAAAGAGCAAATATTATAATTGCAGCCGGTTAAGTTGACAATCCATTTAGATTAGTTTATTTACCTTCAGATTGTGATCTACAAAAAAGAGATTGTTACCAGAATGATTTTTGACAGGGTCAGGAAAAAAGACCCTGGTGCAGAAATTATATTATTTGGTTCAAGAGCTTGAGCAAAGGAAACGAATGACTCTGATTGGGATATTTTAATATTATTGAACCAGCGTGAAGTTTCCCGTAAATTGGAAAAAGAATTTCGTGACGAACTTTACACGGTAGAGTTAGAAATAGGTGAGCCAATATCTACTTTTGTTTTTTCAAAGGCAGACTGGGAAGGAAAGCATAAGCAAACCCCGCTTTATCAAAATATTAAACGTGATGGAATAAGCTTATCGTAATGTGTATATCTGACGACTACATTCAATACAGAATAAATAAATCGGAAGAAACATTTTCAGATGCGAAATTGCTCTGCGAAAATGAACGCTGGAATTCTACAGTCAATCGCCTTTATTATTCATCCTTTTTTTAGTGAGTGCTTTAATTCATCAAAAAGGAATTAGAGCAATTTCTCATAACGGAACCAAAACTTTATTTAATCTACATTTTTTTAAACAGGTATCCTTCCGCTGCAGTATGGTAAATTATTTGCAAACCTCTTTGACTGGCGTCAGGAAACTGATTACGCGGATTTTATAGATTTTGAGAAAGACCTGGTAAATGACTTAATCATAGAAGTACAAAATTTAAATACAGCAATGCTAAAACTACTTAGTTCAGAATAAACGTCCTTCTGGTCCGTATCTACCGTTGAAGCAAATCGAAGTTGTTGATTCAGCAGATGCAATATGACTACAACCAAAATACAGCAGACCCCCCTTGCAAATATTAAAGCCTGTCTTTGAAAGTAACAGTACCGAAACTGAACAGTACTCCAATACATCCACACCTCATAGCAAGATCTCCTGTGTTTGGCGGGAATAAAACAAACGAATCAATACAGACTAAGCTATTTACTCATTTCTTTAATTGTAGAACCCAACGTGATTTTCTTTCTTGTTTCAGTTTTTAAAACTCTTTACCGAGTAAAATAAATTGGTTAAATTTATGCCTCATTAACGATTGCTGAAAAGAGTAACCAGATTTACTGATATGCTTTGTTCCAGCAAAATCATTTAAGAATATTTTATTTTTAACGGTCTGTTTAAACCAAAAAACTTCTATGTCATCACGTAAAAAATTTTTACAACAATCCTCCATGCTGATTGGCGGAGGCGCCCTTGTATCAGCCTTCAACAACAAAGCATTTGCTATTTTAAACAACGGAATTGCTCCCGGCGATCAGGTAAATATCGGCGCCATTGGCATCAAAGGAATGGGCTGGGCAAATGTAAAAGCAGCCTTAAAAATTGCCGGTGTAAACCTTGTAGCCGTTTGCGATGTAGATAAAAATGTAATTGACGAACGGCTGGCCGAATTGGCGAAAACAAATGTAGATGTTAGTAAAATAAAAACTTACGATAACTACCAAAAGTTGCTGGCACAAAAAGACATTGACGCCGTCATCATCGGTACGCCGGATCACTGGCATGCGCTGATGATGATTCACGCTTGCGAAGCCGGTAAAGATGTTTACGTAGAAAAGCCTGTGGGCAATTCAATTGGCGAGTGTACCCGTATGGCAGCAGCTCAGCAACGATACAATAAAATAGTGCAGGCGGGTCAATGGCAGCGGAGCCAGCAACACTTTAAAGATGCAGTAGATTATGTTCACAGCGGGCAACTGGGAAATATCCGCACAGCAAAAGTATGGTGTTACCAGGGCTGGATGAAACCCGGACCAGTAGTACCTGACACTGCAGCCCCTGCAGGTGTGGATTATAAACAATGGCTTGGTCCAGCAAAGACAAGAGCCTTTAACAGCAGCCGGTTTCATTTTAACTTCCGTTGGTTTTGGGATTATGCCGGTGGTTTAATGACGGACTGGGGCGTGCATTTGTTAGACTATGCGTTGATTGGTATGAAGGCAGACCTTCCCATCAGTATTGCCGGTCTTGGCGGTAAATTTGCCTACCCCGATTTGTACGAAGAAACACCGGATACCTTAACCACGTTGTACGAATTTGATAAATTCAATTTGGTATGGGATTCGGCCATGGGAATTGACAACGGCTCTTACGGAAGAGATCATGGTATTGCCTTTATCGCCAACAACGGTACTTTGATTTTAAACCGTGGCGGGTGGGAAGTAATTGAAGAAAGGCAGAGCAAAAACAAGGTAATTATGCCTTTACAAAAATCATCAGACAATGGATTGGAGAAACATTGGGTGAATTTTATAGATGCTGTAAAATCACGTAAGGCTGCTGATTTAAATTGTTCTATTCAGGCAGGCGCCCATGTGGCAACTGTTGCACAGATGGGTAATATTTCTTTTAGAAGCGGTAAAAAATTGTTGTGGGATAAATCAAAAAGTGCGTTTACAGACCAAGCCATCAACCAACAGTATTTGACGAATGAATATCACAATGGGTATACACTTCCTAAGGTGTAGTATGGTTGTGCTATCAATGATCTGAAATTTAAAAATGGCGATATTTATTCATCGCCATTTTTATTTTGCATCTGATCTAATCTTGAAGTCTCAATGGCATTTATTATAAACAATTTAGATGATGGAGGTATAATAAAACGAGATGTACAAAAGTTATTAGATTAATTCATCAAATTTAAAAAGCGTTTTATTTATCTGAACTATAAGAACGAACTATAAAAAAAGGAGCAAGACTTTCATCTTACTCCTAACTTTAAATTCGTGAAATATGTGTAACGAGATTCGAGGTAATATTATTCTTCTTCATCAAAGCTCATCACTTCTTTTGTAGTCATCAGCAATTCGTACTCTTCTTTGCTTCCTACGATCATATTCTCAAATTCACGCAACCCTGTACCTGCTGGTATCGGATGACCAGTGATTACGTTCTCTTTAAGTCCCAACATCAGATCAAGTTTACCATTGATAGCGGCGCTGCTCAATACCTTGGTAGTTTCCTGGAAGGATGCTGCTGAAATCCAACTTTGTGTACCCAATGATGCCTTGGTAATACCTTGTAACAACGGTGAAGATGTTGCAGGTTTAGCATCACGGAATTCAACCAGTTTTCTATCCGCTCTTCTTAAGATAGAGTTTTCCTCTCTAACATCACGAAGCGTTACAATTTGGCCGGTTTTCAATTTAGTACTTTCACCTTGATCCGTAACTACCTTCTTATCAAAGATGTTATCATTCTCAGTGTTAAAGTCCAATTTATCTTCTGTGTCTCCTTCTAAAAATATGGTATCACCAGCATCTTCAATGCTCACTTTGCGCATCATTTGGCGAACGATTACCTCTACGTGCTTATCATTAATCCGCACACCTTGTAAACGATACACTTCCTGAATTTCATTTACCACGTACTCCTGAACGGCGAAAGGTCCTTTAATGGCGAGGATATCTGCTGGAGCGGTTTGTCCGTCACTCAATGCAGCCCCTGCCTTTACAAAGTCACCATCTTGTACCAGAATTTGGCGGGTCAATGGAACTAAATATTTTCTTACAACACCATCCTTAGCTTCAACGATGATCTCACGGTTACCACGTTTGATGTTACCAAAAGCAACCACACCATCAATTTCACAAACAACTGCCGGGTTACCTGGATTACGTGCCTCGAACAATTCTGTTACACGAGGCAAACCACCCGTAATATCCTTCAACTTACTTAATACCCTTGGGATTTTCACCAATACTTGTCCAGCCTTTACCTGATCGCCTTCTTCCAAAACGATATGACTTCCTACTGGTAAGTTGTATGATTTGGTTTCCTTGGCACCTTCAATAATAATGGAAGGTAATTTGGTTTTATCTTTTGTTTCAATAACCACTTTTTCTTTGTGACCAGTTTGCTCATCCGCCTCTTCCCGAACAGTAACACCTTCAATTACAGCTTCCAGTTTAACCGTACCTACGATTTCAGAAACGATTACATTGTTGAACGGATCCCATGTGCAAATCACTTCTCCCTTGGTAACTTTTTGTCCGTCTTTCACGTTCAAAGTCGCACCGTAAGGAATGTTATTGGTATTTAATAAACGATCATTCTTTACGTCCATATTACGAACCTCACCAGTACGTCCGATAACTACGTTGATTTTTCTTCCTTCGTTATCAGTTGTCGACACTGTACGCAAACCATCAAAGAACAAAGTACCGTCGAACTTAGCTGGCATAGTTGATTCTACCGAAGCAGAACCGGCCACACCACCCACGTGGAAAGTACGCAAAGTTAACTGTGTACCTGGCTCACCAATACTTTGAGCAGCAATGATCCCAACAGCATCTCCTCTTTGAGCGGTATATCCGGTTGCAAGGTTTTTACCATAACACTTCACACACACACCACGCTTGCTTTCGCAGGTTAATACAGAACGTATTTCAACCGTTTCGATACTGCTGTGTTCAATCTTTTGTGCAAGATCCTGTGTGATTTCTTCGCCTGCTTTCAACAATAATTCGTCAGTAACCGGGTCATGTACATCATGCAATGAAGTACGACCTTCAATCCTGTCTGCCAGGTTTTCAATTACATCCTCATTATCTTTTAACGCAGAGGTTGCAATACCACGTAAGGTTCCGCAATCTTCTTCGTTGATCACCACATCCTGCGCCACATCCACCAAACGACGGGTTAAGTAACCAGCATCGGCTGTTTTCAAAGCCGTATCCGCCAAACCTTTACGGGCACCATGGGTTGATATAAAGTACTCCAATACATTCAAGCCATCTTTAAAATTTGACAAAATTGGATTCTCAATAATCTCACTTCCTGATGAACCAGATTTACGAGGCTTTGCCATCAATCCTCTGATACCAGCAAGCTGCTTAATCTGCTGTTTGCTACCACGGGCACCGGAGTCAAGCATCATGTAAACAGAGTTGAACCCTTGTTTATCTGCGGCTAGTTCACGAATCAATGTTTCTGTAATTCTTGTATCCACCCTACTCCAGATATCCACTGTTTGGTTGTAACGCTCATTATTGGTAATTAAACCCATATTGTAATTTTCCCAAACCTCGTCTACCTCTACGGTAGCATTATCAATCAATTGTTGCTTAATATCCGGAATGATCAAATCATTTATATTGAAGGACAATCCACCGCGAAATGCCATACGGTATCCCAGTGTTTTGATGTCATCCAAAAATTTCGCTGTAATAGGAACGTTGGTCCATTTGATGATGTCACCAATGATCTCTCTCAAAGATTTCTTGGTTAACAATGCATTGATGAAACCTACCGCTTTTGGAACGTGCTGGTTGAACAACACTCTACCAACCGTTGTTTCAATTAACTTATAAGTTAAAGAACCGTCTTCATTTCTGAAGTTGGCTTTTACTTTTATGTGTGCATGCAGATCAACCTTTTGCTCGTTGTATGCAATGATCACTTCCTCTGCTGAATAGAAAGCTTTTCCTTCGCCTTTTACTTTTTCAGTTTCAGTTGATTTTTTACCCTTGGTGATGTAATACAGACCAAGTACCATGTCCTGGGAAGGAAGGGTGATTGGCGTGCCATTCTGTGGGTTCAAAATGTTGTGGGATGATAACATCAATAACTGTGCTTCCAACACAGCAGCATTGCTCAATGGAACGTGTACGGCCATCTGATCACCATCGAAATCCGCATTGAATGCAGTTGTTACCAACGGGTGCAACTGGATCGCTTTACCTTCAATCAATTTTGGCTGGAATGCCTGTATTGACAAACGGTGAAGCGTTGGGGCCCTGTTCAACATGATCGGATGACCCTTCAAAATATTTTCTAAGATATCCCAGATAACAGCTTCTTTTTTATCTACCAGTTTACGGGCAGACTTCACTGTTTTTACGATACCTCTTTCAATTAATTTTCTGATAATAAATGGCTTGAACAATTCCGCAGCCATATCTTTTGGTAAACCGCACTCATGCATTTTCAATTCTGGTCCTACCACAATTACAGAACGACCTGAATAATCCACCCGTTTACCCAACAAGTTCTGGCGGAAACGGCCTTGCTTACCTTTCAACACATCGCTCAATGATTTCAATGCACGGCCACCTTCTGCTTTAACAGCATTTGATTTACGGCTATTATCAAACAATGAATCGATGGCTTCCTGTAACATACGTTTTTCATTGCGTAAGATTACTTCCGGTGCTTTTATCTCCAATAATCTCTTCAAACGGTTATTACGGATAATCACCCGACGATATAAATCATTCAAATCAGATGAAGCAAAACGGCCACCATCCAATGGAACCAATGGACGCAGTTCTGGTGGAATAACAGGAATGTATTGCATTACCATCCACTCAGGACGGTTGTTGATTCTTGTATTGGCATCACGAAAACTTTCTACAACGGACAAACGCTTTAAGGCGTCAGCTTTACGTTGCTGAGAAGTTTCGTTGGCTGCTGAGTGGCGAAGATCAAAACTTAATTGATCCAGGTCGATACGCTGCAACAAATCATGCACCGCTTCAGCACCCATCTTAGCGATGAATTTATTCGGATCTTCATCAGAAAGGAACTGGTTATCTTTTGGTAAAGTATCCAGAATGTCCAGATACTCTTCTTCAGTTAACAGGTCACCAAAATTTTGTCCTTTATCAGCACGAATACCCGATTGAATAACCACAAAACGTTCGTAGTAGACAATGGTTTCCAATTTCTTGGAACTCATGCCCAACAAATAACCAATTTTATTTGGCAAAGATTTAAAATACCAGATATGCACAACAGGCACCACTAATTTGATGTGCCCCATTCTTTCACGACGAACTTTCTTTTCTGTTACTTCAACTCCACATCTGTCGCAAACAATACCTTTATAACGGATACGCTTGTACTTTCCACAAGCACATTCGTAATCCTTTACCGGGCCAAAAATTCTTTCGCAAAACAAACCATCTCTCTCAGGCTTGTAGGTACGATAGTTAATGGTCTCAGGTTTCAACACTTCACCGAAGCTTTTTTCCAAAATGCTGTCGGGAGAGGCCAAACCAATAGTGATTTGAGAAAAAGTTGATCTGGGACGATTTTCTTTTTTGAATGCCATATTCTATTAATTGATAATTTTTTAATTGATGATTGTGTTACATCCCAAACTCGTTTCGGGAATAATTGCCTACCAATCTTTTTTAAACCCTATTCTTATTGTTTTTTCCTTAACGGGTTGTTCTACTAATTTTTTAATGTAAGAAAAAATAATTTGTATGTCTTTGTCATGTGTGTCTGAACTGCGTTCTAATTTTTCAAGTTTCAACAGAATGTCTTTATTGAATATCAATAACTCTTTCATCTTGCTATAAACCCGCATAATCCTGATGTTTACATCATTAGCCTGCTTGCTTCGTAACACGCTTGAAAGCATCAACACGCCATGTTCTGTAAATACAAAAGGGAGATATTTGATATTTTGTCCCCGCTTCAAGGTCACATTTTGTGACCTTGAAAATTCCTCCGCTTCTTTTGCAGTTAATTCAAACATAAAGTCAACTGGAAACTTGTCCATGTTCCTTTTTACTGCTTGTTTCAATACCTTGGTTTCTACCCCATACATTTCAGCAAGATCGCTATCCAGCATTACTTTTTGACCACGGATAAAGTAAATTTTACTTTCAATGGTTTTCTCAGTTATAAGAATTGCTTTCAGCATAAAATTTTTTCTTACAAAAAAATCAAAGAACTATTCTAATAAGATCTAAGTTCCCCCTTCAGGAGGCGGAGGCGGTTTTACTCAAACGTCAAATCCAACCCTAATCCTCTCAATTCATGAACCAATACGTTGAATGATTCCGGAACACCAGGTCTTGGAATATTTTCACCCTTCACAATTGCTTCGTAGGTTTTAGCCCTTCCGATGATATCATCCGATTTAAGCGTCAACAACTCCTGCAATATGTTTGATGCTCCATAAGCTTCCAATGCCCAAACCTCCATCTCACCAAAACGCTGTCCACCAAATTGTGCCTTACCACCTAACGGCTGTTGGGTGATTAAACTGTATGGTCCGATTGAACGGGCATGCATTTTATCATCCACC
>JBGSMI010000360.1:0-32944 GCA_041740215.1 Ferruginibacter sp. | reverse complement strand
GGCCCCTAAAGGGGAGGTCTGGAAACCGCTCAAGAAAAAGGTTGAGTATTTTTGGTGGATAGAGGATGGGGGTATTCTAATTTAGGTATTTTGGAATAGCCGTATTCAAGCCCTTAAGGGGCGAAATATAATAGCATAGGGTACCGCCCTGTGAATAATTAACATAGTCCATCAAGCCCTAAAGGGGCGAAATATTCAAACCCGGTGCAATCCATTTTTGCCCCAGGCCCCTAAAGGGGAGGTCTGGAAACCGCTCAAGAAAAAGGTTGAGTATTTTTTGTGGATACAGGATGGGGGTATTCTAATTTAGGTATTTTGGAATAGCCGTATTCAATCCCTTAAGGGGCGAAATATAATAGCATAGGGCAACGCCCTGTGAATAATTAACATAGACCATCAAGCCCTAAAGGGGCGAAATATTCAAACCCGGTGCAATTCATTTTTGCCCCCGGCCCCTAAAGGGGAGGTCTGGAAACCGCTCAAGAAAAAGGTTGAGTATTTTTGGTGGATAGAGAATAGAGGTATTCTAATTTAGGTATTTTGGAATAGCTGTATTCAAGCCCTAAAGGGGCGAAATATTATAGCATAGGGCACCGCCCTATGAATAATTAACAGAGTCCATCAAGCCCTTAAAGGGCGAAATATTCAAACCCGGTGCAATCCATTTTTGCCCCCGGCCCGTAAAGGGTGGGATCTGGAAACCGCTCAAGAAAAAGGGTGAGTATTTTTAGTGTATAGAGGATGGGGGTATTCTAATTTAGGTATTTAACCCTTTAAATCTTCTTATGTTTTGGCAAGATATTTTTCACTATACGCTGTAACATAACATGGATAAGGCTTTGGGAAGAAAAGATAAAAACTCAATATTTGCATATTGCCTTTTGCCAATTGCCTATTGCTTATTTGGCTCTGGCTTGTCCAGGTTAGGGCTTACAAGTTGCTTGATAGCAGCACCGGCTTAAACGACATAGTTATACAGCGGGTGCATTCAAAATTGTACGAAGGGTTGCCAACCTTGTGCAGGTTCTTTCCTTTAAAAAACACTTAAAAAAAATGTTGGCAACCCTGTATAGTGTTGCCACAATTTTAAATACATCCTATACTTCAGGCCCAATAGTCGGGTGCGATCTTTGCCGTATTTTTCCCACATACCATTTAAGTTTAGGATGAAATATGAAACATTTTACCAACTAAACGGCACAACCGCTGTTTCGATTAGAGCAAATGGAATTTTGGTGCTGCATCCAATTCGTTTTTTACCTAAAAAAAATTTAAGCCACGTAGTTATCAACGATCACTGAAATGAATCAGAAGTTGTAACTCACCTTAGACAAAATAAAAAATAATCTTACACTATAAGCTAAATTGTTTGTGGAAAACACGAGATGGTAAACACTGCTATCCATTATACCAACGATTTATTTTTGTACCTGGTGATAGATGGGTAATGCCTTTTTGCAATATCACAAGCAGTTTAAACAGGTAACATCAAAGAATAACTAACACCTATTTTTTATTTATAAATACTTCTCTTTTTGTACCATCTGCTGTAAAAAAATGCAGGCTTTTTACGGTACTATCTATGTTTATAAACCTACCCGATTGAGATAAATAGGAACTTCCCCTAAAAAACTCCTGCCTTCTTTGTTTTCCATTTTTAAACTTTATGGTAACATAAGTTTCATTGTTTAATACCGGGATGCATTGGGCTACAGTTGCCATTTCATAAACCTTTAAAGGGCCACTATTTTGGGTAGCTAAGAGAAGACTGTTTGTATGATGGTAATTTAATTTAACCAATGTTTTACCATCACCTATTACAGCAAATCCGGATTGATTCATTTTAATTGAAGTAAAATCCCCCTTCCCATTTCCCTTTAATACCAATCCGTTGGATGCATCATACCTGCCATTGAGTGACTCAGATGCGTAGGAATTACCTGCTGCAATTATATCCAGATTACCATCAGCATCCACATCTTCAATTAAAATCCCAAAAATTGGTGCAATCTGCACGGCCATTGGTAATGGCTTTATAACAAATTGGTTGTTCCCATTATTTTCAATGTAGAGTGACTGCATTTGAAAAGCAGTCAACCCTTTAGCATTTCCTCTTTCTTGTTCTGTAAACATTTCATTGTATCCCATTTTGCCATATTCACTGAAATAAAGCATTCTTTTTTTTAGCGATGGTATTTGTTCGGTTACTATTGTTCTTGTTTGAAGTGGGTACTCCTTACCATTATTGTAGCCAAAAAGAAAAGCATCCATTGAACCGTTTTTGTCAAAATCGCTGAATCGTACTGAAATGGGTTCATCTGCGGTTGCTTTGTACCTGGAATTTAAACCAAGATTACCAGCAATATAATCCATATCACCATCATTATCAAAATCTCCAGCTGCCAGGCTATTATACCAACCATCGCTTTTTTCAAACGCAGACACAGGAAGCAATTCAAAGCTTTTACCTTGCTTATTTTTGTATAGTTGTAGCGGCATAAATTCGCCTGCCAGCAATAAGTCGGCATATCCGTCATTATCATAATCGGTAAATAATGCACAACTTACCATGCCAGGTTGCATTAAGGCAGGGCAAATTTGAGAGGTAATGTCCGTAAACTCTACTTGGTGTGTTGCTAGATGTGTATCGTTTCTTAATAAATAACTTCTTGATGACAGTGGATATGCATTCGGTTTGGTTCTTCCTCCAATGAATAAATCCAAATCACCATCATGATCTATATCAGCAGCTATCACAGTTGAACCACTGGCAGTTGTATTGGGTAATGCGGTTGCATCAGCATGGAAATTCCCTTTCCCATCATTTACAAAAAATAGATCCTGGTAAGTGGCGCTATCACCAAACTCATTTCCGCCGGCCACGCAGTACAAATCATTGTCGCCATCATTGTCTGCATCAAACAATAACACGCCAATCTCCTCGGGTAATTTTTTTTCAGGCAATTCCAACATGGGTTTTGTAATAAATCCATTTGTTGTTTGGAATAAAAAGTATCCGCTTTGCCGAGATGCGCCACCTATGTAAGCATCCTCCCTGCCATCTCCGTTTACATCTGCTACCGCAATGGCAGGGCCTTGCCTGCTATACCGGTGTGGTAGAGAATACTGATAATTAAAATCGAGGTAATCATTTTCTTCATGAATGTATTGGTCAAGATGGTAGAAACTACTTGCATCTTTAAGTAAAGTGGGTTTATCAATTTCAATTTTATGTACAGATTTCGCAGCATCCTTTTCATTTAAAATTAATAGTTTATTACCAGTAATATTTTTCAACAATTGTTTGTTACCCGAAACCCAACAAATTTGCACAGAATCAATTTTACTGCTATTGCCCAGTCCAAAAAATAATCGGCTATCTACATTCGATAAATAGCCCCGCTGTGTGCAATGTTCAGCAAATTGCAATTTACCATTACTCCATATAGAAACTTTAGCACCAGTACCATGTGCATTTTCCCTGTTACCATTTAGTTGGATAACCAAACTATTGGAGGTATCACCGGTTTCGCTCTGCTTAGTATTATTTTTATAAATAAATGCCTTGTCATTTAGATTATTCATTATAATATCAAGGTCGCCATCATTATCTAAATCTGCGTAAGCTGCGCCGTTGGTAAACGATATATCTGTAAGGCCCCATTCTTCTGCCTTGTCTGTAAATGTTAGGTTACCATTGTTTTTAAAAAGGCAATTTCTTTTTTTTACCTCCCCCATTTCTGCTGCCTTGCTCCTCATACTTGCCATCTTAGACCCTTTGGCACCAAACAAGCTGGACTCGTTCATAAAATTTACAAAATCGAGGTTGGTAATATCTTTTACATAACCATTGGTTATTAATAAATCTTTATTGCCATCTAAATCAAAATCCGCAAATAATACACTCCAGCTCCAGTCGGTAGCTGCTACGCCAGCCATAAATCCAATATCCGAAAAGTTAACCACATTTGAATCTCCACCTGGCAAAGGACCATTATTAAGTTGTAAAACATTTCGTACAAACTGCGGCTGGTAACCCAACCTAATTGCATCATTGTACTTATCATTTTGAATGCTGCCAAACATTGTTTTTTGCCTTAGGTTATCATCAGGCATCATATCCACCACACAGAAATCTTCCAATCCATCATTGTTAAAATCGGCCATATCTATGCCCATCGCATTGTGGCATTGATGCTTTAGGTATGTATCAATTTTATTGGTAAATGTTCCATTCCTATTATTGATATAAAGGTGATCATTACTTTGAAAATCATTTGCAACATATATATCCTGCCATCCATCGCCATTAATATCTTTAACGATTAAGCCAAGCCCCCAACCATCGGTTTGGATACCCGCTTGTTTTGATACGTTGGAAAAAACGGGTAAGCCGGTAGAAGGGTTAATGCCATTGTTGCGGTAAAGCTTATCTTGTGCAAGCCCACGCCCATCTTTAAACTGACCACGCAATGCATTCCGGTCACTTTCTTTTCCAGAGTTGATGCATAGATACATATCCATATCACCATCGTGGTCGTAATCGAAAAAAGATGACTGTGTTGAAAAAGCTGAATCATTTAAACCCATCTCCATTGCCTTTTCCTGAAAATGGGGAACCCCTTTAACATCTATGCCCGTGTTAATGTAAAAGAGGTTCGGGGCTTTTATGGAACTGTCAGGATATACTGTGCAAATGTGCATATCAAGTAAACCATCCATGTTTATATCTACCATTGAAACACCACTACACCATTTGGATACTTTGATCCCGGCACCAGAGGTGATATCTTCAAATTTAAAATTTCCTCTATTGAGGTAAAGTTTATTGGTTACCATGCTGCCTGTAAAAAAGATATCTTGTAACCCATCGTTGTTAAAATCGCCCACACCCACACCACCACCATTGTATATGTATTCAAAGGTGAAGACATTCATCGAATCTGATTCTGTAAGCTTGTTTGAAAAGTCTACATTGGTACCAGCAGCATCCATTTTTGTAAATAAACGCTCTTGCCGATTGCAGGATAACAGGCATAAAATAGGTAAGCAAATAAGAAAATTAATTTTAGAAATCAATTTATAAGCTGTAGAAACCATGATCTAATTTATTTTATCGAAACGCATTTAAGTTGAATAAAAAAAATATTTAAATCCTAACTGGACGTAGCTGATTGAGGTTGATAAAAATAGAAAGTTTACAAATTGTAAAGCCTAAAAATAAATATGGAAATAACTAAAAAAAGAAGGAGGAAGCAAATACTTCCTCCGGTTACCAAAACTAAATGCTTAAAATGCCTGCTATGATAAAAAATTCTTCATACAGCTTAGTACGCATTACCTATCAAATTGGTTATTCATGTTTCAAGTAAAATAGGCAAGCAACCTATAACCTATTCAAACATCGTAAAATATTTTGCCACCAATGATCAAATACTTAGTACCCTGGGTTTTGATCTTTCTGGTCTAACTTATCATTGTTGTCAATCTCTGACTGCGGAATAGGCAGCAAGGGTTTAAACACTGCAATAGGGCCTGTTGTAATCTTGCCATTTTTAAGCCAACGGAGCAAATCCCTGTTGCGTACTTGCTCGCCAGCCAATTCTACCCTTCTTTCATGACGAATGGCTGTAAAAATTTGGTCTTTATTACCGCATGGATAGGCGGCGGTTGGATAATTTGGCATCATCACATCTGCCCTGTTCCTTACTTCATTCATCTTTGTAATAGCTGCTGCTGAATTGCCTAGTTCATTTTCACATTCGGCCATCATCAGCACTGCATCTGCATACCGCATTACCCGGTGGTTGATACCGCCAATTTTAAACCCACCGGGATCAGATTTGTACTGCAATGTATATTTAGCCCAGGATACTTTAGTAGTAGTGCCATCGTAGCTGGATGTATTGCCCTGCACTTGGCCGTCAGTAAGTGTACTTGCGCCATTATTGTATTTATCTCCAGTTACCCAAAAAGTTAATGCCCGTCTTGGATCCGTTTTAGGATTGCCCTTAAACGTACTTTCATATTCTGCAATAAGGCTATTAGAGGGGATTAGGTTCCGCCACCCGGTAGCAGAATATTCTTGGGTACGGGTAGTTCCTTCCTGGGCGCCCCACGATGGATCATCCCCATCGCCCACCCAGTTTACCTCGCCTATTGAAGCAAATCCAATCTCAAAAACTGACTCGCCGTTCCATTCATTTTCTTCCCGGAAATTATCTGCGTATTTGATGTTTTGCAAACTGTAGGTACCAGCACCAATCATTTTTTGAAGTTCTGCCTTAGCATTGGTATAATCGCCCTGGTTCAGATATGCCCTTGCCAACAACATCTGGGCCGCCCCCCTGGTCGCCCTGCCTAATTCGGCACCGGTATATGTTGCAGGCAACACTGCCTGCGCTTCGGTAAGGTCTTTTTTTATTTGTGCATAAACGTCTGCTGCACTGGAACGAGCCAGCGTGGAAGTGGTGGAAGTAGCTACCGATAAAGGCATTGGAACTCCACCCCAAAGGGTTACCAATTCCATATAGGCCCAGGCACGCAGAAACTTGGCCTCGCCTACTAGTCTTTGAACTATCGGTGTGTTAAAATCAACCGCTCCGGGAGCAAGGCCTATTACAGTGTTAGAACGGAAAACAGTCCTGAAACAACCATTCCAAACTTCACTGCCTACAGCATTGTCCGGAGCTTGGGCACCAATCAATAATTGGTTGCGGGGGCTTTCTAGCTGGCCTCCTCCAGTAGCGCAATCATCCGACCGTAAATCATGGAGAAAGAAATACTCTCTTGATACCAGGTTGTTACTTTGTATAATAGCATATATAGAGTTAACAGCCTTTGTAAGTTCCCCTGCATTTTTGTAAAAATTTTCGGGGGTTAGCTGATTGGGATTGGTTTTGTTCAGCTTTTCAGGGGTGCAGGAAACTGCGAAAGTGACTAAGCAAATCCCGGTAATTAATTTATGTTTGAACATAACATTGAGTTTTTATGAGAAAATTATAATTAAGTTTGATGTTATTAAAATCCAACCTGCAGGCCAAATAAAAATGACCTGGGTTGTGGAAACTGTCCATAATCTATACCGGCACTTAGGGCGCCATTGAACCTTGAACCTACTTCAGGATCATATCCGGTGTACTTCGTAATAGTAAGTAAATTTTGTGCTGATACATATACCCTTACACTGTTGAAAGTTCCTTTTGCAAAACCACTGAGGGATTTTGGTGCAACGATATACCCAACACTCAATACCTTTAAACGCAGGTAAGAACCATCCTCTACAAAACGGTCGGAAGTACGTGAGTTGTTATTGGGGTCTCCACTCACAGCACGGGGTATATTTGTATCGGTATTTTTTGTAGACCATGCATTCAGTACTTCTTTACCGGCACCAAATAAACGCAGCATACCTTGAGTAAGCACTTTGGTACCATTGTAAACTGAGTTGCCTTGAACACCCTGGAAAAATACGGTGAAATCGAAATTGCCATATTTAGCAGCATAATTGAAGCCGTACGAAATTTTAGGCAAAAAGCTTCCCAAATTCGTTCTGTCATCCCCGTTAATCACCCCATTTCCGTCTAAATCCTGAAACCTGATATCACCTGGTTTTGCATTGTCCTGGTATTTTGTAGAAGTGTTGCCATCCAGAGCGTTAGCAGCATCAATTTCAGCCTGGGTTTGAAAAATACCAGCTACCTTCCAACCATAAAAGGTTTGAATGGCTTCACCCACAGTTGTTCTGGTAATATCGAAGGCGCCAAAATCACCATTTGCACCTGCGAATATGGGCGACTTGATATTTTCACCGAAGCTCACAACCTTATTTTTAATGGTAGAGATGTTAGCGTTGATATCCCAGGTAAATTTACCGGTACGCTTAGCATACCCTGCCTGCAATTCAAATCCTTTATTTTCCATTTCACCCACATTTGCCGGAGTGCTGTTAGAAAAACCAAGGGAAGAAGGTAAGGGCGTTTGAAGTATTAGACCTTCTGTTTTTCTGAGATAATATTCAGCACTAAAGGTTAGCCTGTTTTGTAAAAAACCAAGGTCTATTCCAAAATTCGTCATCGTAGTAATTTCCCATTTTAAGTCTGAATTGCCAAGCGCATTAAAAAAAGCTCCTGTTTGCCGGCTATCGCCCAATATTGCTCCTGTGCTTTGCAATAATACCGGCTGCCAGGCATAGTTGCCAATACCATTAAAGCCCATCTTACCCCAACTTGCCCTCAATTTAAGTTCTGAAATTGCTTTGGATGAACTTAAAAAAGCCTCTTCCGAAACACGCCATCCTGCAGATAAAGAGGGGAAATTGGCCCATTTGTTACCTGGTGCAAACACCGAAGAGCCATCTCTACGGAAACTGCCACTTAGTAAATACTTACCTTTATAATCGTAATTGATACGTCCAAGATAGGAGTAAAGTAATTCTTCGCTTATCCCTCCATTTACGCCCGGGTCGGATATACTAGAGGTTACATATCTCAATTCGTTGGTAGTATAATTGCCTCCGCCAAACAGGAAAGTAGATTTCCCGTTCTGCGATTCAGCAACCGCCAGCACATTGATATTGTGATTACCAAACGATCGTTCATAATTTAACTGGTTACTTAGATAAATCGACCTAAAATTAGAAATTGTTTGTTGTAACTGGTTGGTTCCACGAGCATTAAAACTCTCATTATAAATAGGTGCATTGCCGTTATTAACAAAATTAGAGTAGTTAACACCTGCAGTAAACCGGTACTTGAGACCGTTCAATATTTTTGCTTCCACAAAGGCACTGCCTAAAATCTTCAGTAACTTATTACGGCTAATATCCTGCAATGCAATGCGAACGGGATTCTGTGGATCAGAACCATCGTCTCCACTTGGGCCACGGTACCCCCCCAATCGAGTAGGGTCTTTTACCGGGATATAAGGAACGTTGTGTATAATGTGTTTTAACTGGCTACGGCCACCTGCATTGTTTTCGTTCAATTTATTCTCAGAGGCCAGTGTAAGAGTTTGACCAAAAGTGAATACTTTTCCGATATTGTGATCTGAATTGATACGGAAATTAAACCGCTCATATTGGGTACCCAGCATAATGCCATCCTGCTTGAAGTAACCGGCAGAGGCATACATCCTTGAATTAGCGTTCGAAGTCGTTAATCCTATATTGGTTTGGGTTACAGGGGCAGTCCTAAACATTTCATCCTGCCAGTCGGTATTTGTCTGACGGTAAGTTTGGGTGGCCCCCGCGTAAATGGGGTCGTCTAATTTTGAAAACCTTGCCGGTAAAGTTGCGCCTGCGTTGGTTAATAAATCTGTCGCATATCTGACATATTCTTCAGTATTGAGCAGGTCTAATTTTTTCCATGCTTTTTGGAATCCATAATAGGAATCTAACATCACACGTATTTTATCAGACTTCCTGCCTTTTTTTGTTGTTACAATTATAACCCCATTGGCAGCTCTTGAACCGTAGATGGCTGCAGTTGAAGCGTCTCGCAATACATCAATTGATTCAATATCCTTACCATCAATCATACTCATGTCGGCTCCCGGAAAACCATCTACCACATAAAAGGGTTCAGATGAATAATTGATAGAGCCAATGCCCCTGATCCTAACAATGGGGGCCTCACCTGGCGAACCATTGGCAGTAACTACCACACCTGGAACCCTTCCTTGCAAAGCCTGTCTAACATCAGCAACGGGAACTGCAGTGATATCCTCGTTTGAAATACGGGAAATGGCACCTGTAACTTTAGCCCTTTTTTGAGTTCCATACCCTAAAACTACTACTTCGGATAAATCAGCATCACCAGCTTTTAGACTAACAGCAAATTCAGTTTTGCCAGCCATAGGAATTTCTACTGTTTGCATTCCTACGTAAGAAATAACCAAGGTTCCTGAAAGCTCATTTGTTTCCAGAGAGAAAATACCCATACTGTTGGTTGTAGTAATTACATTGGTGTTTTTTACCCGAACGGTAACTCCTTCAAGTGGTTCTCCTTTTTCATTAACAATCTTCCCTGTTATATTCTTTACTGTCTCTGAAAGCAATGCATTATCAGTGTCTGTGCTAATTACAATTAATTTTTCAGAAATAAATTTAAATGAAAGGGAGGTATTTTTAAACATTTCTAGTAACACATGATTAATATTAGCATTTGTTACATCGATTGACACTTTCCTGTCTTTAGGAAAGATGTTGTCTTTATAAACAAACCGGTATACACTCTGGCTTTCGATAGCCTTTAAGGCATTTTTAAACTTCTCCTTTTCTAATTTAAGCGTTACTGTTTCTTGTCCATACCCCTTTGCAAATGACTGAATGGATGTTATGAACATGAAAAAAATAAAAAACTTTGTCATAAGCAGGTATTTGTAAATTAACCTTTTACCTAGTGGCAAATTGCCACGTAAGATTTTTTCCATAAATTTAATTGTTTTAAGTTTTGAGATGAAGGCTCTGACGGAGCAGTTGTCTTTGTTAAATTTAGATAGCGGGGAATGCTGAAACATTCTCCGCTTTTTTTATGGAGGTAGCATACCTCTGTAAAGGTGTTTTTTCATAATACAATCGTTTGTTAGTTTGAGTAATCTATTTAAAAAAGCAATATTGAAAAAGCGTAAATTGTCATTCTCTTATGGTCACTATTCCTTTTTCATTACTGTAATTGAATTTGCCCGTTATATGCAAAGCTTCCATTACTTTAGTTAATGACTCATTTTTAAAATCGCCTGAGTAGTTACCCTTTCTCAATTCATCATCAACGATAATTACTTTCACATTGTACCAGTGTTCAATTTTCAATGCAATATCTTCCAAAGTTTCATTATCAAAAGCAAGATAATTTTTGGTAAATGTTGCTTCTATTAAGGTACTGTCGTTATTTTTAAGGTTTAATTTATCTACCCAAAATATAGAAGATGATACGATTGTTTGCTTAGCCGATAATTTTTTATCTTCTAACACATTATTTTGGAAGGTAATTTTTTCGCTGGGCTTAAGTACAATTTTTTTATCGGGGCTGTTGCGGATGGTTACTTCGATAGAACCTCTTATTAAAGTTGCCTCAGAAGTTTTTTCATTTGCATAACTCCTTACGTTGAAAGCTGTTCCAAGAACTTTGAGATCCAGACTTGTTGTATGAATTATAAATGGGTGATCTACATCTCTTTTCACGTCAAAAAATGCCTCTCCGGATAGTGTCACTTCTCTTAATTTATTACCAAAATCCTTTCTATAGGTCAACTTACTTTCGGCATTCAACCATACCTGTGTACCATCCGGTAGTTCAATTTTAGATTTAGATCCGGATTTTGTACTGATAATATTTGCTTTTTGATTTGACTGATCATTAACAATAAAAAATGGTTGTAAAAATATAAATATAGCAACAGCAGCGGCTAAAGAAGCAATCATAAATGAAACCATACGAATTTTTTTCCTGCTAGTAAACTTGTTCTCAACAACTACACTTTGTGTTTCCGTGGAAAATACTGATTCGTATTGCAGTGCAGGATTAGAAAGATGATTGCTTAAACGTTGCATGTGTTTGCTGAATGCAATGTCTATATCAGGCAATTGGTTTGGTTTAGATTTAGAATACCATAAACTTTCTAACATCTGCAACCGTTGTTGCAGATTCTCATCTGCATTAACCATTTCCTCCAGCTCATACAACTCTTCGGGTGAAGATTCTCCATTTAGCTTAAGACCGGCCAATAACCAAAACCTGCTTAGTTTTAAAGATGATAACATATATCTAAAGTAGACAGGAATCTGAATGGTTTAGTACCAAAGGATTAAAAAAATGTTTTTTAAATTGAAAAAAATGATAGTTGGGAAACATTTATAAGTTAGTTATGTGATAACTTGTTTAAAAGCTATCATTAATATCTTCCTTGAAGCATTGGGGAGATTTTTCTGCCTTAGTTATTATCATCTTTATAAAGGGGTGTCAATTTTCTGGTGAAATTTTTGGAGAAGTAACCGAAACAGTGAATGCAGGAAGGCTTTCAGACATTTTTTTAAGGCCGATACCCATTTGATTTCGAACCGTAAATACTGAAATATCGAGTATAGAAGCTACCTCCTTGTAGGAAAGGCCATCTTCTTTTACTAATTGAAAAATTATTCTACACTGCGGAGGGAGTTCATTAATGGACTTTTTAATACGCTTTATAATTTCACCCGACATAAATATTTCTTCCGGATTTTCAAAAGTTATAATATCATCAAAATCAACATCCATAATATTTAATTGGATTACCTTTTGATTTTGTGTGATATAGTTTAAGGAGAAATTTTTTGTAATTGTAAAAAGGTACGCTTTGATATTCTCAATTTCGTTTAGTTTGGTTCCTAATTGCCAGATTTTTACAAATGCATCCGATACAATTTCCTCAGAAGCCTCTTTAGATTTCACAAAAGACAATGCAAACCTGTACATACTATTAAACAGTATTCTATATAAACTCTCATATGCCTTCATATCAGCATAGTTTGCAATCTTTTCCTGTAATTCTTTTATGGTAGCTTTTTCGTTTGGCATAACTACCTAAATGTATTAATTAAACTTAATAAATTTCAATTAAATATTTTCTGAAATTAAATTTGTCGTAACTACTTGGGTTGTAAATTAGCCACTATCGTAAGACCTTCAAAAACCTTCCTGGTTTTTTTGATAGAGGTATCAATTACTGAACGCAGGGTTGCAAAGCGAGTGGCACCCCGTTCGCTTCGGAACTGACCTGATATTTTGGTTTTTACTTTTACGTTCCTGATAGCTTGCTCTGAGCCATTATAGTCAGGAGGCACCCTAGGGTGATGCAGAAAGGTGAGAATACTATTTCAGTTTTTTATCAATCGTTTTGCAAACGCCTTGATCTTTTTGTGGGAGTTTGAATGATCGTGTTGTAAGAGGTGCGTAAGCCGATCCTCAATTTGTATTACTGTTGGGGGAGGAAGTAAATAATCCTGCGAGACTAATTGTTTTTTTAATGCAATGGCATAAAGCAGCAGTTGTTTCATAGTCCTACTCCAGTTGCAAGACAAAGCATCCTCAAAATTGTGAAGTTCAAGCAGCAAATGTGCTGTGCATATCTGGTGCAGTAAAGCTTTCACCTTTAACTGTGCAGCCCGGCAATCACTTACATACACAGATAGCGGGAAGCCATCTTTAAAATATTGCTCAATGGTTTTATAGCCTCGGTTTAAAGATGCTACAATGAAAGTAAGCCCTATTGTTTGCCAGGTATGAAACCATCCTTTTTTTCCACCATAAGATGCACCTGTTTCATCGCTACCAACCACTGCACTTTGCTGTATTTTTTGCTGAATAATATTGTAAACCGGTAGTGCATTTTGAGCCGTTCGTTCCAGCAGGTTATCAATACTTCCTTCACTAATGGGTAGTTTAAATAAGTCCTTTAACAAGATCGTCATGCGGTGACATGGAATATATTGGAATACCGATAAGTAACTCACTAATGCCCCTACATTGCCGCCATACTGTATGGGTGCCGTAAGTTGGGCAGGCATCGGACTCACACAAACTTTACCACATTTGGTGCATACTTTACGATAGCAACGATGTTCAACATATCGGTCTTGTATAGGTGGTATTATTACTTCTTGTCAGCTATGTTCTAAAATATGGCTGACCTGTTGTAAATCTTCTCCGCAGCCATTGCAATACTGTGGCGTATAATCAATTATTTCATCCGGTATTGCTTTAATTTGTAGTGTAGTGCCTTCATGCCCAGACTGTCCCCCTGACTTACGATTTGTTTTAATCCGAAGGCTTTTTGCATTTGGGCGACCTATCTGATGCGAAGGTGGGGTATGGCTGGTTGTGCTGTTTTTTCCATTGGGCAGCAAACGTATACTTTCTTGTAAAGCCTCAATTGTTTTAATCAATTGAGGTATCTTCGATACTTGTAACTTAAGCTCGTTATATTCTGAAAGAGTTATATTAATAGTCGCTTCGATTCATAAAGGAACTGTGTATTTCCAACAAATAATAATGTCATTTATTCACAAGTGTGGAAATCGATGATTTAATATAGTATTGAACATCACTTTGTAATAAATGAAAAGCCTATTTATCAATATTTGGCAACATAGATCATTTTAAACCGTACCTGAGTAATTACGTTAGCAGTTTTACTTTTTTATCAATGGTTTGAGTTTTTGTATCAAAATACTCGTTAATTATTACTTGTTTCCAAAATGGCGCAAAAGGTATTCTAATCGTTTTATTTTCTCAACTGATAAACCAGGTTACGCAGTTGATGTAGCGTACTAATTTTAATTCATTATTAGAAGTAATTCACCTAACCATTTTACATTGATTTTCTTTTTATGATATACAACAACACGATGTTCAGTAGCTCAAAATTTACCACCACTATCATTAACATTGCCATGTAAAGCCCCTTGTCCTCCTATCAATACATAATTTCCTTCGTTATTGTATTTATTAGCAAACCTCTAAAGCTATTACTGCGATCAAAAAAAGCAGGGAAATCCCAGTGATCATTTAGCCAATGAACGAACCTTTCTGGCATGGATTCGTACCAGTATTGGCATCATGGCATTTGGCTTTGTGGTAGTAAAGTTTTCATTGTTTGTAAAACAAATTTCGTTGATACTGGGTAAGGCGACAGTCATTCAACAGACCGGGTATTCGGGTATTGTAGGAATTGTGTTGGTAGCTGTTGGAGCAGTTACGGCTGTGTTATCCTACCTGCGTTATAAGCAATCAGAACAACAGTTAAACACGGGCAATTATAAACATTCATCCATCCTTATAACGGTGCTTACTTCATTCATACTACTGGTGAGTGTATTGCTGATTGTCTATTTGGTTAAAAGTATTTAGGTGAGATAAATTGACTGGATTTCCATTTTTTCAAGCACAATATTTTTTTTAAAAATTGAATTTTTCGTTCAAGCGTCTGCATTCCAATTGGCTGGTGTTATAGTTTGATCAGGCGTTTCATTCTTTTGAATAAACGCTAATTGTCTGAAAGCATTTTACTTTCTCTGCTTAATCAAATCAAGCACGCCATTGATAAAGGTAAGCGGGTGAATAGGATTACCGGGCACGTACAGATCGATGGTATATTTCGATAAGAAACCTCGGTTGATTGCAGGGCTTCCTTCAAAGATACCTCCGCTGATGGCATCTATTCCGGCCAGGATAATTATTTTTGGTTCGGGCACGGCATCATAACATATTTGCAGCGGCCCGGCCATATTTTGGGTAATAGGACCCGTAATAACAATGCCATCCGCATGGCGGGGTGAGGCTACAAAATCAATTCCAAAACGACCCATATCAAAATTTACATTGCTGCAGGCATTCAACTCCAGTTCGCAACTATTATCGCCGCCAGCACATACTTGCCGCAGCTTTAGTGATCCACTAAAATATTGCTGAATTTCCTTTTTGATCAAGGCTGCATTCAATTCTATCAATGCAGTTTCCCCTTCTTGCACCACCAGGTTTTGCCGTTGGTTGGTTGCTATTTTATAATCGGTTGTAAATGTAATTTTCTCGGGAAAGGCATGGGCACATTCTCCGCAGAAAGTGCATTTACCCAAATCGATACAAACCGGATTAGCAGTTATGGCATTGGTAGGACATAAGTCAACCAGTGCCTGTTCGTCCACAGCTTCCTTGCTGATGATTGGCCTTCCCCGAAAAATTCCCGGAACTTTTGCAGTAGTAATATCCGGTATGTACTGTTTTCCCTGGTGCTTTAATATTTTTAAATTGGCTAACATATTTATTCAACTTTATTGTTATAAATCATGACCACAATAGGAGAGATCGAAACTTTTATTGGTGATTGGAAAATCTGATATTTCATTGTTTCTAACGGCCATTGCCACCGCCAGCCAGTTGTGAAAAGAAGGGTCTTTAATTTTATACAGCATCAATTCTCCCATTGCATCTGTGATGGCACAATGACAAATTTCGCCCCGCCAACCTTCCACCAACGCAAGGGTAAATGCGTTGCGGGATGGAGGGGCCATTTCGGATAAATCAGATTCATCCTCCGGAAGCACCTGTATTAATTGCCGGACATACCCAATGGATTGATTGATTTCTTTCTTGCGTAAACGAGCCCTTGCATACACATCGCCGCTTTGCTTTATTACCGGCTCGTGCTTTAAGCCGGCATATAAATCGTGTGGATGCGATGACCGGATATCTCTTTTTATTCCACACATTCTTGCTGCCATGCCAACCGCACCAATGCTGGTTGCAACTGCATTGGTAACTACGCCTGTTTTCTCAAATCTTGCCAGCACACTGGGCAAGGTGAACAATTCACTGGCAATTTCTTCAAAATCTTTTTCGTACTCATCTAACATTTGTGTTAGTTCCGATGATAGTTTTTCGGTAAACGGAAAGTTGGTTTTTCCTGCACGGATCAACCCTTTGGCCAATCGGTTGCCACCCCATTTTTGAAAGAAATTTATCACTGGTGTTCTCAATCTTCCGAAAACGGCATTGCCCAATTGATAGCCAATATCGGTACACATGCCACCCAAATCGCTGGTATGCACGGCGATTCTTTCCAGTTCCAGTGCAAGGGTACGAGCCAGTTTTAAATTGCCTCCCGGTTGAAAGTTGCAGAGGCTTTCCCAGGCATTTACAAAGGCAACGGTATGCCCTGCTACGGTATCGCCGGCTATATTTTCTGCAAGCGTAATCCGTTGTAGTAATTTCTTTTTTTCTAAAAACAATTGCTCAATACCGCGGTGCTGGTATCCCAGTTGTGTTTCAAGATGAAGCATCTGTTCGCCATTGCAGATAAATCTAAAATGTCCTGGTTCAATAATTCCTGCATGAATAGGGCCTACACCCACTTCGTGCAGCTCTTCACTATCAATTGAAAAAAACGGATAATCCGCTACGGTAGTGTTTTTGTTGAACCGGTTAGCCGGATAACGCACAGGTTTTAACCAGGGATGACCAGTGTATTGAAGACCAAAGTTTTCATGAATCTCCCGTTCAAACTTTTCAAATGCCAGCTTGTGTTGAGAAAAGGATGGTAGTGTATCGTTGGCGTTTACAATGCAGGCTGAAAGATTGATATCGTTTGATTCATCATTGGCCATGCAACAAATCAATTTGATTTTACCATCGCAATGAAACCCGAAATAATTGACACAATGAGTCGCTGTGCTTTTCATCAGCGTGAAAACATTGAGCTCTAAAAAAAGACGATACTCCAATTCCGGAATGGTTGAAAGCGGAATGGTTTGGTTGTTTTTTATGGGGAGGTATTTCATATTACTGTGGTAAGTTTTTAATGGCTTCCTGAATTAATGTTACAAATTCCTGGGGTGGATTTAGTCCGAGGTACACTGCAAGCCCAAGTAAAAAGAATTGCGACAGGGATTCTGCCGGCTTTATTTTTTCGATGTTTGTTTCATCCAAACCTACTGCGGGAGAAAACAATAATTTGAAAATATTTTTTCCGAATGCCCAAATAATAATCGTGAGAAACAATATCACCACAATCAACACGGCCAGATAATTCGCTTCAAACAATGAACGGAAAATGAGCAATTCGCTGATGAATAATCCAGCCGGTGGCATGGCCGTGGCAGAGAAGAAACCAAGCAGCATTACCATCGATCCCGTAAGATTGTATTTAAAATAATTGCCTGCATCATAAATGCTTTTGCTTTTATAAATGCGGTAGATCTGTCCCATCTGAAAGAAAAAAGCTGACTTTACAAAGGCATGTAAAATAATATGTAAAACTGCTGCATAGTAGCCGATGCCACCCGCTACCAATCCCAGCATTGCAATGCCGGCATGTTCAATACTGGAGTAGGCAAACATCCGCTTTATATTTTTCACTTTGGTCATGTAAACAGTGGCTACAAAAATGGAAAGCAACGCTGCAATCAGTATCACATGGTTGGCCCAGCTATGCAAAGGAGAGTTGGACATCACGGTATAAAAACGAAAAATACCCACAAACCCTACATTCATTAAAACGCTGGAGAGTAAGGCTCCTGCAGGCGATGGCGCTTTGTCTTTTGCATCAATACCGGCGGTGTACATGGGCACAAGTCCAAGCTTTGCTGTGAAGCCGGTGAAGATAAAGATGAAGGCCAGCCGTAGCCAGAATTGATTGAGTTCAGGCGCCTTCTTAATCAGCATTGCAAATGAAAGATCATCCGTGCCAGCCTGGTGCAAGGCAAAACTTAAAAATAATATACCAATGAAAACGAGTGTGATACTGATGGCGCAAACAAAAATATATTTCCAGGTACCTTCTAATGAATTCGGATTTCGGCGATGATAAATAAGTACAGAAGCACTCAGCGTGGTTAGCTCTACAAAGATCCAATTGACGGCAATGTGATTGGCCAGATAAGCCGCACTGAGTGCCGTAAGCAGCATCACCATTGCGGCATAATAAAAAGCACGGTGCCTTGGGTTGTCGTTTTTATCTGACAAGTAAATATAGCTGTGGTACATAGCCGGCACACTAATTAGCGTAAGCGTCATTAGCATTAATATGCCCAGTGCATCTGCACTAAAGTAGCCCAGTTCGATGGTATTGAGATGCTGGTATTCATACACCGTAAAACCAATTTGTAAAGCCAGAAACGCAATTACAAGCAAGTAGTTGATTGCCCGGTTTCTATTGATCAATAAACCGCCACCAATAACGAAAGCTCCTGCTAAATATATTCCTGTCATGCGCTGTTGTATTAATAATTAGTCTCTTAAATGTCTTAACTGGTCTGCATCTACATCTTTCAATATATCCCCAATTTTGTTTATAAAAATTCCCAGTAGAAAAACACTGGCAAAAATATCAAGTAGTATACCCATGTTTACCAGCATTGGCATTTCGTTGCCTACCGCAAGTGATAAAATAAAGACACCATTTTCTATCACGAGGTAGCCCATCACGTGGGTGATTATTTTTTTTCGGGTAACGATAATATAAAGTCCGGTGAAGAGGGTAGAAAGCGCTACTACAAAATAGATTTTACTTATGGTGGAATCGGCAATGGCATTGGATAAAACAAACATGCCGATAATGATACTGGTATTTATGATAAGTGAAATAAAGTTGGGTAGAAACGGCTCTGCATCCCGGGTAATGCGATTTTTATTGATTACATACTTTAGAAAAAATGGAATGGCCAAAGCTTTGAAGGCAATGGTTTCCAGCAATACAAAAGCGAGATTGACCACATTGATTTGACTCAATTCAATAAAAGCAATGCCAAACAGCAGCACGCCCTGGAACGCAAGTATTTTAATATAAGTGAGCAATTGATGCGCAATACTGAGATACAGCAGCGAAATCATAAAGATGATGAGTAATACATTTGTCATGATATTTTCAATTTGCTCAAACGGTTAATTAAACTTGCCCAACACCAATAAAACCCCCAGAAAGATCAATAAGGATACCGATGACAGCACCAATATATACTGGGCATTGTGATTCATTCTAAACCTTGCGGTAAACGATTCCAGCATGCCAATGGTGACTGCGAAAATGATTTGCAGCGCAAAGAAAATAGGAATGGTAAAGTACAACGGAAAACTGCCCATGAATAAGTTGGCAATGATGGCACCATACATGGCAAATTTTAAATTGGTTGCATATAAAATCATGGCCAGGTCCAAGCCACTGTTATCCAGCACCATCACTTCATGTACCATGGTTAGTTCAAGATGTGTATTGGGATCATCAAATGGCATGCGACTATTTTCAACCAGTGTAATCATCAGCAAAACAATGGTGGCCAGTACGCCCAAAATGTAAGAAATGTAAGAGCCAAAATGTAGGGAGGTGAAAATTTCCTGAAAAGAACTATTACCTGTTAGCAGCGCAAATGATCCCATCAAAATAAAAAAGGCCGGTTCAGCAAACATCGAAAACAATGCTTCTCTACTGGCGCCCATACCTTCAAAACTACTGCCGGTATCTAATGCCGCAATGATGTTGAAAAATTTACCAGTGGCCAGTATGTAAGCAAAAAAAACAAAGTCACCGTCAAAAGAAATGAAGCCTTTGTATTCGCCCAGCGGAATCACCATAATGGCCATGATGACGGAAGCAAAATAAATAGTGGGTGCTATCTGAAAAATAAAACTGGTGGTGTTACTAAAAACGGCTCCTTTTTTTACCAGCCGGATGATGTCTTTCATTGGCTGAAAAATACCAGGGCCCTTTCGGCCTGCAGCGATGCTTCTGGTGCGAATAAGGATGCCCGAAAAGAAAAGGCTTACAAGGATGATCAAACAAAAACTTATCATACTTTATACCGTGTTTAAAAAATGAATGAATGATAGCAGGTAGTTGATTACCACCGGAATTGCCAATACTAAAATAATGAAAGCGATCCCATATAAAACATACAATTGCAGGTTACCATTCTGCAAAAAAACAAAGTGGTTTAAAAATCTTTTTAGCCGGTTGAGCGGATAATCAATTAGTAATTTTTCAGTTAAATCGTAAGGGTGCGTTTCCTGTCCGCCGGTTATAGGAAATATGCCGGTTATTTCTGTTTTCTTTTTATAAATGGAAAGTAATGGTTCGGCTAATTTACGGTAAGCCCGAACGAAGGAACTGGCCGTGTATTGCATTTTCCTGTTAGGGGCTTCATAAGCGCAATTCCAGGTAGTATTAATGTTAACCTTTTTTTTGATAGATGTAATCCATCTGAGAAAATACACCAGACCGGATAGCACAATAAATCCCATTGCCCATTTACCAATCATTGATAAGGCCACAGTAATCGTTGAGATAGCAGGAGGATTCGGAAGATTGATGGCAGTGCTGAATAAAGCAACCGGCTTTGAAATGGCTGCAATGAAAAATGTTGGAAACAAGCCAATGGCCATCATCAAAATCACGATCACATACAGGGGTAGCAATTTTCCAAAACCGGCTTCCCGGGGTAGATGAGTTGCAGGTTTGCGGGGAGTACCGAGGAAGACTGCGCCAAAAGCTTTTGTAAAACAAAGTATTGCTAAACCGCCGATAAGTGCCAATGCAAAAAGGCCGGCAACAATAGCAGAAAGTAAACCCATCGCTGGGCCATGCAACCCTGCAAGCATTCCATTGTAAATTAGAAATTCAGAAACAAATCCATTGAAAGGAGGGAGGCCACAAATGGCCAATGCCGCAATTAAAAACAATACCGCTGTATGTGGCATTTGTTTAGCAATTCCACCCAGCTTTTCTATATCCAGTGTGTGTGCAGACTGGTACACATTGCCTGCTGCATAGAACAACAATGATTTAAAAAGCGAATGATTTAACGTATGTAACAAAGCGCCACCAAAACCCAGCGTAAGCAACAATTGATTGCCGTTGCCCATTCCGATACAACCAAGACCGATACCAATTCCGATGATGCCGATGTTTTCAATGCTGTGGTAAGCCAATAGTCTTTTAAGGTTGTGCTGAACAATGGCCAGCATCACACCGTAAATACCGGAAATAATGGAGATAAATAAAATCAGGTAGCCAATTGTTTGGTAGTTTATTTTTATAAGCAGCAACATTCTTAAGATGCCGTAAATACCAATTTTTATAATCACCCCAGACATTACGCCCGATACATGCGCCGGTGCTGCAGGATGTGCATAAGGCAGCCAGGTATGAAAAGGAACAAAGCCGGCCTTTATTGCAAAGCCAATAAAAAAGACGCCAAACAACGCCCCCGCAGTAGCAAGTGAATGAGTGGTAGAAAATAAAGCGATGGCTTTAAAGTCATAAGAATTCATGCGCATTGCTACCCAGATGAAACCCAGCGTAAGCAGCATGGTACACACATGCGACTGGATGAGGAAATTGATACCGGCAGTTAAAACTTCTCTTTTTGAATGTTCGAAAATGATTAGCACAAAGGAGCTGAGCGCCATAATTTCCCATGCAATTAAAAAGGCGATCATGTTTTGCAACGAGCAAATACTGATCAGACTTGCCTGCATCAAAATGTAACTGATGCAGTGTAGCGAAAGGTTTGTTTTTTGCGTTTGGTACACCTTCATATAATGCATTCCATAAAGGGCACTGGTGATGCAGGTAAAGTTGATCACCAAAATAAACCAGGCAGATAAGGCATCAATTCTTATCGGAATATTACCGGTTACCAATGAACCACGAAATATACGTATGACTGCTTCGCCGGTTAAGGCTTGCAATGCGAACCAACTGCTCGTGATTGCAATGGCAATTACTGCTGCCACCGTAATTGCTCCTTTCCAGGGCGTCCGTAGCCATGGAATCAGCAAAATTGCTGAAAGGATAATTATGATAAATGCAACAATCATTGTCATTATATAAATTTAAAGATGGTACCTAAAAACACCAGCAAAGCGAAAAAAACACCATACAAAATATACAACTGGATATTGCCATTTTGAATGAACTTGAAATAGTTCAGAGAAAAAAGTAAGCGGTCAACGATTACATTCAATATTTTTATTTCAAATAAATCTTTGTAGTGAGAAGCATGCTTTCTTTTCTTTGGAAAAATCTCATCGGTAGGAATCTCTTTGTATTTTTTCTTTTCAAGCACGATAAAATTCAACAGCTTGCCAAGCGATTTTGAAAACGACTTGCCGGTATATTGCATTTTGGCCGACGGGGCAGGATAACCACAAACCCAGGTGGCCCCGGTAACAGCGGCATATTTCGCAGAAAGTTTTTTTCTTATCAACAGTATTATGATGATCAGCAATAAAAAAAGCAGGGCAAATTTTCCTGTTGCTGCAATGCTGTTCATCAACGTAAGCGGTATTGCCAAATCAACGGCTAAAGCACCAGGTAGAAAAATAGCGGCAACATTGCTTGCTACTGATAAATAAAATCCGGGAAACAATCCTACAGAAAGCATGATGAATAAAATAAAATACTGTGGCAGCCGCATGGCCCAGGAAACCTCCCGAGGTTGGTGGTGTAAATGTGTTCGCTGATTTCCTAGAAAAATAGTTCCAAAAACCTTTGTAAAAGTTACCATCGAAATGCCGCCAATCAGTGCCAGGCCTGCAATTGAAAATATAATAATGGTTGCGTAGGCTACGGCCAGCGATTTGATGCCGGTCAACATACCAACATACAGGATAAACTCAGAAACGAAACCGTTGAAGGGAGGTAGCCCACCAATTGCCATTCCGCCAATGAGAAAAAACAGACCGGTTTGCGGCATGCTCTTTATCAATCCGCCCAACTTTTCCATATCACGGGTATGCGTTTGCTGATAAATATTTCCTGCGGTAAAAAATAGCAGTGCCTTGTAAAGCGCATGGTTGAAAGTGTGCAGCAGCAGTGCCGAAAATCCAAGCAACGCCATCAGTGTATTACCGGTTGCTTTCCCAATTAAACCAACGCCGAGGGCCATTCCGATGATACCAATATTTTCAATGGTACAATAGGCCAGCATTCGTTTAAAATCCCGGTGAACGGCTGCATTTAAAATGCCATAAAATGCAGTGACCAATGATAGCACGAGGATACTGATACCAATTTTTAGATAGTCGCTGGTAAGATAGGTGGTCATTCTTAATATGCCGTAAATGCCCATTTTTACAACTACCCCCGACATAACACCCGACACATGGGATGGTGCAGCGGGATGTGCTTTCGGCAGCCAGGTATGCATAGGAATAAAACCAGCTTTGAAGCCAAATCCCAGAAAGAAAATTAAGAACAATCCCAATGGCGAATGGTGGCTGAAAAAACTTTTGATGGCATTGAAATCAAACGACCCTTCCGAGGTATAGAGCCAGATAAATCCGATGGTTAATAAAATCACGCCGAGATGTGCCTGTATCAAAAAGTTCAGCCCGGCTTTTAAGGTTTCAGGTTTTTCATGCTCAAACATAATCAGCAACAGTGCTGATAAAGACATCAACTCCCAGACCATTAAAAACAGCAACGCCTGTTGCGCCATACACACCCAGAGCATCGCAACCTGCAGCACTACAAAAAGTACCCAGTGAATGCTCGTATTTTTTACTTGCGACAGGTAAGCTTTGAGGTAGCCTTTTCCATACAAAGCACCATTAATACAAATTACATTTACGATCAGCATAAACCAGGCAGCAAGCGCATCTATCCGAAACGAAACAGCACCCAATGAAGGCCCGGCAACAAAGCTAAACTCAAGCGGATGCTGCAGGTATAAAACTTTTACAATGGGAATGGAGGAAAGGACAGCAGTTACCAGCACCATGCAAAATGCACCGGTAGATTTGTATTTAGACGGTAAAAGTGGTATTACCAGGATGCTAAAAAAAACAACAACCAATGATCCGATGATTAAATAAAACAACTCCATTTGTAATTATAATTTGACATCTGTTTATAATTGCCCTGTAGATTCTTTAGCCGGGCGAATGCACGCTATTGAATAGGTTGCCATGGATTCTCTCAATGTACGCTTTTAATTGCCTAATCTATGAATGAAGCTTCGCTATCAAAGGATTTCATTGATTGGGGGCACCTATACTTCTTTTTCAATAGTCCGTTTAATGATGATCTTTTTTACTTCCGGTACCGGAATATCATGAGCAATCAATTTATTGCCTTTGATTGTATTGCCAATTTTCCGGTAGTAGCGTTTTGCGTTTACCCGGAATACATCACATAATAACGCATAAATTAAAATAGCAGCCGGTGCAAAAAAGGAGTAATACTGAAAACTTCTAAATACATAAGCGCCCAATAAAGCACCCGTTATAAAAGAGCCGGTGATAAATAATTTTAGTCCTATATGGGATCTTAAATCAGATTTCTTTTCTGGTTTTGTAAAATTTAATTTTGCCAGTTCAATACCCAGGTCAGTAAACGTACCGGTAAGGTGAGTGGTGCGAACAACCCTTTTTGAGATGATAGATACCAGGGCATTTTGCATCCCCATCGCAAACAGCAAACTGCCGGCAAATACTTGGCTGCCTGCGGTACTGTTTTTGTAATGATTTCCAACTGTAGCAATGGCAATGAGTATCAAAAATTCAAGGGAAAGTGGCAGCAGGTTTGAATACCGTTGATTTTTGCCAATGATATCAATTACAATACTTGAAGTAAATGCACCGGCTAAAAAAAGTAACATCCATAGCGCAATCACCCAGGAAGTAGTCCAGGCTTTAATGGAAATATTTTCGGCAAATATGGCTGCATGGCCGGTTACATTGGTGGTTAAAACCGAAAACCCGGGGAACCCTTCTGCATTCACCAATCCCGCTGCAAGGCTTAACAAAATAGCCAGCCTTACATTATGGATATGCGTACGCCTTAGTCCCTGGTGTTTTAGCATTGTAAAAACGGTCGTTTGTTTTTATACCGTATTTATGGCATTATAGTAATGCCGTGAAAAATTATTGATGTAAACAAACTGGCACCAGGGGTAGTTTTTAGTGTGAAGGCATACAGCAAAAAAACGACTGCTGTTTTTAATAAACAGTTTCCTTAAACTGGTGCCTGATGCGATGAAAGATAATTTTCGACAATTGTATATTACTCCACTGTTGGGCATCTTTGTTCATCGGGCTAAACAGCTCCAACTCAGTTACCATATGGTCTGCAAAATTGATCCACACCTGATCTTTCATTTTTTTCTGCTCCAATCCATTCATCGATTCATCAATTATTTTTTTAACTGCTTCCTGTGAAAGAGCGGGTAAAATTTTATTGATCAGTTTTGCTGAGTATTCATTCATTGTTCCGGACATGGCTAATCTTTTTTAATTTATTAATGATTTTTTTAGCATTTAAAATATACCACTGCTCAAATATGTAAAAGTTTATTGTTAGAAGGGATAAGCGCATCAAACTCCATCAAGCAGTCTCCTTCGCACCCTAAAATTCGCCAGTCGATTCTTGCTTTTATACCTCAAGTTTTTATAACCGATAGGTTTACGGGTAATATTTAGGTTGGTGCTGCAACCACTACAAATTGCCCGACTTTACCCAGATATGCCAGTATGGTGTAGATATCAGCGTAGTTAAAAAACCGGATGCATATCGATCATTCACACAATCCACCCTGTTTTGAGTTGTTTTAATCCTTGCTTCAAAAAAGCTGCGCAATTTTTTCATGAAAGCTTCAATAGATGTATCGGTCACGCCTGTTTTAACCTGATTTTTCAAATGATGCAATAAAACTTTTTCGCAGTCTAAATAATCGGCTGCCAGTTTTAGTTCATTCGTAATTTCTTTCGCTTCTGTATCAAAATCGTTTGTCATAGATTTCTTTTTAAATCTTTATCCAATATTTTAGGAGGTCTCCAATTTCAGCCGCCACAAGCTGGTAGCCCTCCGGTACTTCATCTTCCAGGCTATGGTAAGTAACCAGTTTTGTGCCAGCAGGTTTTTGTTGCAGTTGATTAAAAAGGTAGCGGTTGTAATAATTATACAATTCATGTGAGTACTGAATGCTGTCGTCAATTTTATTGGTACCATTCAGGTTTTCATAAAAGGAATTGAAAAAATAAAAGTGATCGTATTTTTTAAAATCCAATTGGGTAAAATTGGCATGAATAAAAGATACATTTTGTAGCTGTAGCTTTTTTTTCACCAGATCTGCTTCAATGATTAAACTTTTCCTTTGCTCAACGCCATAATAAAATGCCTCAGGTTGATTGTAAGCTGCGGCGAGGCAGAATTTTCCAACTCCGCTGCCGATATCCAATATCCTTACATTTTTTTCTACTGCTAAATATTCTGCCGCTTTTCTTGCTACCAATAGGGGAGTCCAGTGCCTACCCGCCAGCGCCTGTATATAAGCAGGGTAAAGCTGGTTAAATCTTTCTTCAGAACCAATCCATATTTTTTCAATATTTTCTTTTTCGGGCAAAAGCATGAATGTATTTCGTTCTGTATTGTGTTTACTTTAAAGCTGTTCAGTATGATTATTGAATGACTGTTTTTTATTTGCAAATCAATAGCACGGGAAGATTGGTACTGATGCCTTTACCGTTTACAAAGACTTCACATTATAAATTTATTTTTATTCCGTAGTTCATACTCATTTAGTGCCAGCAGGTCCATGCGTTGCGATGGTTCTGTTGGTAAAATCAACGCAATCCAACCCCTGTCTTCCGGGCTTCGAAGCATTATACTTTTATCGGCTCTCATTAATGAGCTATTCAGTTCGATGATTTGTCCGTCAATCGGCATATGTGCTTCAATGTGGTAATCTTTGTACTTTATTGTTGCAAATACTTCACCTCTTTTTTTTAGCCCAATCGAATGGTCAAAAGATATCTCCTGAATTTCTTTAAACCCTAACAGTTTAAAGCTGCAAACACCAGTGTAGGCCAGTGATTCCCTAAAACTGATCCATTCATGATCTTTGGTGTAGAACGTTGCGGCGCTGATTGATTTTGTCATATTTATTTGTATTGCAAAGTTATTTCACCTGCCAGCGCCCTGCGGTAAACTTTATCACCTTAAAATGTGCAGTTTATCAATTTTTAATGGCCTAATTTTGCAGCTACTATGAGCATCAAAGGTATTTTTCCGATAGAAAAATGGGATTTCAAAAGCGAATCGATTTTAGCGGATTTACCTTCAGCAGATTTTGAGTTACTCAATGCGCATCAAACAATGCAGGTGTACAAGAAGGGAGAGATTATTTTTAGGGAAGGGGCGTATCCGGCAGGTATCTTTTACATCCTTTCAGGAAAGGTAAAAAAATACATGTTGGATAGCGATGGTAAAGAACATATCATTTACGTAGCCAACACAGAAGAGCTTATAGGTTATCATGCCATTCTTTCCGATGATCGATATCCTGATTCTGCGGCTGCATTGGAGGAAAGCAGCATTGCATTTATACCGAAAGAAGATTTCTTAGCCGTGCTGGATCAATCCCCCATTTTAAATAAACGACTCTTAAAAACCTTGAGTCATGAGTTTGCGGTATTGGCCAACAGCCTCTCGATTTTTGCCCAGAAATCGGTACGGGAACGACTGGCGTTGCAACTGGTGGTGCTGCGGGAAAAATATAAAGTAAATTTCGAACCCGGTATGCCGGTAGAAATAAATATGAGCCGGGAAGATTTAGCCAGCCTGGTGGGCACCGGTCGGGAAAATGTAGTGAGAATGCTTTCGGAATTTAAAGACGCTGGAATTTTGGAAACAAAGGGTAGAAAAATAATCATCAAAGAAGTGAACCAATTGATTGGGATTGCTAATTACAAATAGGCAGGAATAACCGTAACATATGGTCTTTTTTTGTCGTTACTGTTAAATCCTTAAAATAATTCTTTGTGCCTGCACAACGCGTTGCCGTTTTTAGTATGCCTTTAAAAAGAGACCACCTATCCCGTCACGCCGTTGTTGTGTTTCTCACCAACAACCAAAATATCACCTACCCCGGCACGTCGTTGTAGTGTCTCTCACCAACAACCAAAATATCACCTATCCCGTCACGCCGTTGTTGTGTCTCTCACCAGCAACCAAAATATCACCTACCCCGTCACGCCGTTGTTGAGTCTCTCACCAACAACCAAAATATCACCTACCCCGGCACGCCGTTGTTGTGTCTCTCACCAACAACCAAAATATCACCTATCCCGGCACGCCGTTGTTGCGTCTCCGACCAACAACCGAAGCCTCAACCAAAAAAGCAGTTTGCATTTGTAAATACAACTTGCACCATTATTTGCAAATTCGTTTGGTGAAAGCGTAAAGCGATTACCATGAAGTGCAACAGTAAATTGCTGTTCTGGTCTTTTGTTTTGCTTTGCTTTTTAAATGTTTAAAATACTTTAGCAAATATTTTTTAAGCTGGCTCTCGTCAGCAATCGGAAGGCGGTTTTTATTCTCTTCATGTGGCTTTATATTTATGCATTATTTTTACATGACTTAAAATTAAGATTTCAAAGGGGTCTTACCACTATTTTTAATCTGTCAAAGTAGAATTACTTAGCGCAATAAAATCACAGGTGCTTTGCCCACATATCATCGAGGTAATTGATAGCAAAAACCATCAGGTAAGATTATTCTCCGGTTAAAGCCCATAAAGAAGCCATCCGATTCGGGTGAAAAGCCTGCGCCTATAACACAGGAATTTTTAAAATCGCTCTAAATAATATTACCAACAACAAAATCAAATTAACCCGAATGTCTAACAGCCCACGAGGGTTGATGAGGGAAGCTATGACCGTAACCACACCTACAATAAAACCGGACTAAAAAGATAGTACGCTCTGAATCGCTGGTCGGTGCCCATCTGAACTCAAAAATGCTTAGTTTTGCCTTCAATGAAATTTGTCGCTTTTCTTTTTTCTCTTTATCTCCTATTTCTTGCTATTGAGCCAGGGTTAAAAGTGGTGTCTATCATTAAAGGCCAACCGATCGCCTGTTGCAGCGATACAGCCTGCGAGCCATTTGGTAAAGAAGCGACTGACAACCATTCCGAAAGCGATGAAATTCCCAATGCCTGTAATCCCTTTCAGTTTTGCAAATGTTGTTCTTTTGTTCAACGTGAGATGAGTGTGTTAGCGGATGTTCCCCTCACCATATTTTCCAGTGTACACCTGGCTTACAAAGAAAATGTTCCCCCTCAAATTAGTCTTGAATTTTGGCAACCGCCTAAAATAGCGTAATTCTTTCTCAAAGTTTGTTAGATCATCAACATGATGGATCTAACTGTTGTGCTATTATTTATTTTAAAAAAAATTCAAGATGAAATCAAAATATTTCAGTGCGCTATTATTTATAGGCGCTCTTACATTCGTGTTTACTTTTTCAAGCAAAGCTCAAAACTCAAACGGCCAAAGCAATCCTGCACAGCAAGGCCAAACCTATCAAACCATCAAATTAAAAGTGACTGGCATTACCTGCTCCGGAGATAGCAAAGACATCCAGAAAGAAGTGAGCAAACTAAATGGCGTGACTACTTGCATGGCAAAAGGAAAAGCTTCTGCCACCAGTGTTTTTGAAATAACATTCGATCCTGCTAAAGTTTCGGAACAAGAAATTCGCAGGCAGGTGGAAGACACGCCCGGTTGCACCGACCCCAACGACAGGCCATACAAAGTAAAAAAGGGTTAATCTAAACTCCATTACAATGAAGCAATTACTGATAGTATTGATGATACTAACAGTTCCTTTTTTACCTATGGGCCAACCCGTAAAGGGCAAAGTAACCAATGAGGTGCAGGCGCCTCTGCAGGGAGCAACCATCACCTGGTTGGGCAACAAAAAAGGAACTGTTACAAATGAAGCCGGTGAGTTTATCATCAGCTTACCCAAAAAAAGTCCGAACACATTGTTGGTAAGTTTTGTGGGATACCAACAAGATACGTTGCATATTTCGGACACCTCGTTTCTATTCGTTTCTTTACGATTGGCTTCCAATATGAAAGCTGTAACGGTCAATAGTAAAAAGCTGGCATCCTACATCAATGCCAATCCAATTAAAACAGAAGTAATATCATCCTTGGAATTAAAAAAGGCTGCGTGTTGCGATCTGGCAGGTTGTTTTGAAACACAAACCACTGTACAACCACAAACCACTAATATCCTCACCAATTCAAAAGAGTTGCGGATTTTGGGGCTATCTGGTATTTACAACCAGGTTTTGATTGATGGGTTTCCGCAAATACAAGCGTTGACTTACACCTATGGCATCAGCAGTTTACCAGGACCATTGGTAGATAATATATTTGTTGCCAAAGGTGCCAACTCTGTTTTGCAAGGGTATGAAAGTATTAGTGGACAAATTAATGTGCTCACCAAAGAGCCAGACAAAGCAGACAAGCTTTTACTCAACGCATACGTCAACAGTTTTGCAGAAAAGCAGTTGAACGTTTTATATGCAGTCAAAAAAAAGAAATGGAGTAACCTCACAGCTTTTCATATGGTGCAACCGGCCGATCGTATTGATAAGGATGAAGATAGCTTTATGGATTTGCCATTGCTCACCCGTTACATGATTTCGAGCCGGTGGAAGAAAGGAGATGAAAGCAAATGGGGATGGAGTTCACAAATAGGATTGCGTTATCTGTTTGAAAAAAGAGTAGGAGGGCAAACGGATTTTAACCTGGCTACCGATAAAGGTACTACAAATGCATACGGCCAGGCAGTTGATATCCGTCAGCCAGAGATCTGGTTTAAAACAGCTTACCGCATGAATGAAATGCATCGGTTTGCAATATATGCTTCCGCCTTACAGCAAGACCAGCAATCTTATTTTGGCGTTACAAATTACAAAGCCAAACAAACGAATGGCTATGCTAATCTCCAATATGAATTTAGCTTCCAGGCGAACAGTGTATTTAAAACAGGTATCAGCTTCAGGCACATGAACCTGTTAGAAAATATTTCATTCTCAAATAACAGTTTGAGCAGAACCTATGCCGGGCGTTACAAAAGAACAGAAAATATTCCTGGCATTTTTGCAGAAAATATTTTAAGTATAGCAGGTGATAAACTCACTTTGATTACAGGAATTCGTGCAGACCATCACAATCGATTTGGATGGCAAGTAACACCGAGGACATTGCTGAAATACCAGGTAGCGCCAACCACCACTTTAAGAGGTTCCATCGGCACCGGATGGAGAACAGCCAATATTTTTAGTGAGAATATCGGCTTGTTGGTGAGCTCAAGAGATATCCTGTTTGCAGAACCATTGAAACCCGAGAAGGCACTCAACTTCGGTTTTAATGCTACTCAAAAGTTTAGGAGTACCAACTTTGAAGGTTACTTGTCTTTAGACTTTTATCATACTAATTTTCAAAATCAAATCTTTCCTGATTATGATACAGACCCTTCCAAAGCCATCATCAAAAACTTTTCGGGTAAATCAAGATCCAATGGTTTTCAGGCAGAACTAGGGGGTACATTTTACAACAGGTTCAGTGCAAAAATGGGCTATGTTTTTTTAGATGTTTATCAAATGAGAAATGGCGTAAAAGATTTGTTACCCTTCAATCCAAGGCATCGGTTTAACAGCGCTGGCTCTTTCATGCCTATCAATAGAAAGTGGAGTCTGGATGCCAATTTGCATTGGTACGGTAAACAGCGATTGCCCGATACAAAAAAAAATCCTGTCATTTACCAGCGGCCCGGCGAATCAAAACCATTCATTATTGTAAATACGCAGTTTACGTATAACCTGAAAAAATTTGCCTTTTACACAGGCGTAGAGAATGTATTTAACTTTCGCCAAAATCAACCCATCATAAGCTGGCAGGATCCCTTCGGAAAAAATTTTGACACACAATTTGCCTGGGGCCCAACAAGAGGGAGGGAAGCTTATGTAGGAGTAAGGTTTACAATTAAGTGATTCATAAATAGCACTGATGCAGTTGAGCTTCCTGCGCAAAATTTATGATTTGGCTGTAAATAGGTAGTACCCGGTTTTAGCCTGAATTGATGTTGAGTGTATATGGTAACGGGAGTTTTTATTGGAACACCAATGGAGTAGTTTGTACTTTTTCCGTTGTTGATGTCTATTTGAAAGTTGTTAATATGGGTTAAAAAGATAACCTATCCCGGCACGCCGTTTCGCCGATGTTTTTACCGTTGTAGGTATGCGTTTAAAAATATCACCTACCCCGGCACGCCGTTGTTGCGTCTCTCACCAACAACCAAAATATCACCTATCCCGGCACGCCGTTGTTGTGTCTCCGACCAACAACCGAAGCCTCAACCAAAAAATCAGTTTGCATTTGTAAATACAACTTGCACCATTATTTGCAAATTCGTTTGGTGAAAGCGTAAAGCGATTACCCGTTTTAGCTCGTTTGTTAGTATGCTTTTAAAAAGAAATCACCTACCCCGGCACGCCGTTGTTGCGTCTCTCACCAACAACCAAAATATCACCTACCCCGTCACGCCGTTGTTGCGTCTCTCACCAACAACCAAAATATCACCTATCCCGGCACGCCGTTGTTGTGTCTCCGACCAACAACCG
>JBGSMI010000388.1:0-36105 GCA_041740215.1 Ferruginibacter sp. | reverse complement strand
ATTTGGACCTGGCGGAAATTATTATTTTGAATTTGAAATCAACAGCTTTTCTGAAATAGCACTTGTATTTACGAATAGCACCACTTTGCCGGTAACCTGGCTCTCTGTAACCGGAGAAATAAACAATGGTAAATCGCTTATCAAATGGTCAACCGCTTCGGAAAGCAACACAAGGAGCTTTACAGTAGAGCATAGTGTAGATGGATTGACATTTGTGGCTGTCCATAACACGTCAGCAGCCGGCAACAGCAATTCTGTAAGGCGGTATGAATGGATGCATGCTTCGCTAAAAACAGGTACCAATTATTACCGCATTAAGCAAACAGACAAGGATGGCAGGTACAGTTATTCAAAAATAGTGGTGCTGCAATACTGGAAGAATGGAATGCCCATGGTGCTGGCACCCAATCCCACCAGGAATCAACTAACGGTATGGCTACCCGAAAGCTCCGGAGGCAGTACTATCCGGATTTTCAACCAACTGGGGCAGGTGATGCAACAACAGCAAGTAGCCATAGGTACCACTCAACTACAGGTAAATACCAGCCAGTTGCAACCGGGCTATTACCGGCTGCAATTACTACAGGCAGGCAATACTCAATCACTTCCATTTATCAAACAATAAAACCAGCGGAATGAAAAAAAGACTTGTTGGATTTCTACTTTGCCTTGTTCCCGCTATAGCTGTATTGTCGCAGAATAATGTAGGTATTGGTACCATCACCCCCAATGCCAGTGCCATACTTGATGTAAATAGTAGCACAAAAGGTTTGCTAGTTCCCCGAATGACGGCGGTTCAAAGGCTTGCCATTAATCCTGCAACCAATGCAAAAACGCTGATGGTGTTTGATACGGACAGCAGTGCATTTTTTTTCTGGACAGGAACTGTGTGGAGTAGGCTACTATCAAGCGGAGGTACCTACCAATGGCTCACCAACGGCAATAGTATCTACAACAATAATTCAGGTAATGTTGGTATTGGTAATAGTAATCCTCAATACAAACTGGAAGTAAGTGGAAGGGTTCAATTGCGTGGTAGTATTGATTACAATAACAGTGCTGGCTTATGGTTGGGCGGAGCAGGCGCCGACTCTGCTGTTAGAAAAATATTTATCGGAATGCGAGCCGATTCGAGCGCTGGTTTTTACAGCGAAATATTTGACGTTGGTTGGGGTTTGGTTTTTGATGGAAGAAGTTGTAATGTAGGGATTGGTAATCCGGATCCTTCCTTTCCCATTTCCTTTAGAGATTGGAGTGGTTATAAAATTTCACTGTACCGGGAGGGCAGCAATTATTATGGTTTAGGTATCGGCAATGCATCAATGCAATTGATGACGCCACACAATACTTCAGACATTTTATTGGGCTATGGACGCAGTGCTGCCTTTACAGAAAATATGCGGATAAAAGGAAATGGAATTGTAGGCATTGGGGAAAGTAATCCCATACTCGGCGGTCTTGTTGTAAACAAAAAAGTAGGTGCCACACATGCTGTATTCGGCAGCAATACAACGGGTGTTGCTATTGAATCATCTTTCCCCGGCATTGGGTTTAATACCTATTTTGATGGTACAAGAAAAACTATAGCTGCTGGATACAGCGGCTATATTGGAGTAAACCCGGTAAGCGGGGGCATGCAACTATTGGTATCCGGGTCTTCTGTAAATGCGGGTAGTTCTCCTGCCTTAAACCCCGGTATTGAGATAACACCAAATGGCTATGTAGGCATTGGTACCAGCAGTAGCAACGCACCGCTGCAATTGTCGAATGGAACTGTCAATAGAAAAATTGTGCTCTATGATGTGAATAATAACGATCACCAATTTTATGGCTTGTGCATCAATGCAGGCACGCTAAGGTATCAAACATCTGGTATTGATGCTGACCATGTATTCTTTTCTGGCAGTACTTCTACCACATCGCAGGAACTGATGCGTATTAAAGGAAATGGCAATGTGGGTATTGGCATTTCGGACCCTGCATACAAATTAGATGTAGGAGCCCGTATGCGTATTAGAGCAACGCCAGGTTTTACTGCCGGGCATTGGCTTAACAATGATGCCAATAATGCATCGCCGGCATTCATTGGAATGTTTTCCGACAGTCAGGTGGGTTTTTATGGTTCGGGCCCGGCTGGACGAGGACTGCTGATGAACACTCAAACGGGTGCAGTTTCATTTGGAGGAAATGCAGGACAGCTTGGTCAGGTACTCACCAGCAATGGTTCATCGGGAAGTCCTTCATGGGTGCCAGCAGGAGCTGTTATTAACACAGCATTCTCCGGTTCTACACTAGCGATTCGTCTAACCGGGACGACCATTAGGGATTTAACTAACTCTGCTTTCACTATTGCAGTTTCTGTTCCTTCCCGTATAATGCTTCAATATAAAATAACAACAGCCAAATCCTGTGTTGCAGGTAACTGTGCTACAAAATGGGGTTTAAGCGTCTATCAAAACGATGTATACTTTACCGACTATAAAATTGATGGAGTCAGTTATGGAGGCCCACTTTCTGCCGAATTCTCCAGCAGCACAGTTGGCCCAGATTATTTTGATGTGCAACCAGGTTCGTATACCTTTTCATTTAAGGCGAGAAACATTTTTAATGAACCAACTGTTGGTGAATTTAAAGTATATAGTACAACTGTAGCACGCTGACTAAGCTGTCAACTTTTTGTTTAGGTGCTAAGAGATTTAAAAACTATCATTCAATTACAACACCTAATTGGCCTAAAATAAAAAAATTGATCTTAAGCAAAATTGAAAACCTTTTTATGAAATTTTACTCTTTGCCAATATTACTCTGTTTACTGCTGCTCAACTTATCAGCCCAAACAAACCACCAAACCCTCACCGGCCGATGGATAGGCACGTATGGCAACAATGATGAAAAAATAATCCCTCTATTTTTCCTTTGCCTTTGCAGCAGACAGTACTGTTATCACATATACCGCTTATAACAATGTGTACGGCCATGGTAAATACACGCTGGTGAAAAATAAACTAAGCCTCACTTACCGGGTGGACAATGATGTGCAGCAGTATGAATGCACCGGTATGTACACCGATACAACAAAAGCTATTGCCGGCACCTGGCGAAGAATCAGCGATGTGGGCACGAAATATAAAACACACAAAAAGGAAGATGGATCATGCAACCGAATTAGACTTTTAAAGTAAAAATAAAAATAATGATACGAAAAAAGATTTTACCGCTTTACTGTTCCTGATGATATTCAAAACGGCAGGCGCACAAACTACCTTCGAAATATTTAACTACACTGCCCCAGCCGGCTTTGAGTTAAAAGAAAAAAAGGGTTATCTCTATTACTATAAATATGAAGAGAAAAATTACTGCCAGCTTTTTTATATCCTTCAGTTGCCGGGCTGGCAGATGTAGAAAAAGATTTTGAAACCAACTGGAATTTCTTTGCCCGTAATCCGGATCAAAAAGTGGACAGTACAGAAACAAAAGAACTGGATTCGCTCTGCGGATGGCAAACGATAATGGGTGCAGCACGAGACTCATTTAACAAACAAATTTTTGCCGTTACGGTATCTGCCTTTACAAAAGATAACATCACCTATTACGTAGCGTCCCTTTTTACCGATAAAAAATTTATACCGGTTGCTCAGGAGTTTATAACAAAAGTGCTGCCTGATGAAAATAAGTTTGTTCAGCAGAGTGGAAATAACCATCCGCCGGAAGAACAAATCAATACTGCCGCCAATACCCATATCCAGCATCTTCGGCTGTTACCAAATCCATTACCAACTTTGATGATGGCCGGAGAGCCCGCTATAACCAATCACTACGTGAAGTTGACCAAAGCAGACACTGAACTATGCCCATATTTTATAGACAAAGCCGTGGATGATGCCCGGCCAAATACAGTTGATGCACCTGAGTATTATTGGAGCAAATATGTAGCGGTTTACTTTGATGTGCCGGCTCCGGAAAAATGGAGTGGTGTGCAATACCCGGCTATCTATCATATGCAAGACAATACTGTTGAAAAAGCCACAGGCAAACCATTTTTCGTGGCTATTAAAATTGGGTACGGCGGCGGAGCAAGGCCAATAGTTGTAATTGCTCTCAACCAGGGCAGCTACAAGCAACAGTTTCCACATCCAAATGATATTGATCCTATGCTAAACGCTAACCGGTTTGCAGTATGGGCCAGTGATATTATTGGTACCTGGCAAGGAAGGAGATGTAGTTAGTAATAGCAAGCATCTTTTCTTGATTTGCGCTTCGGCTGTTGGTATGAGACACAATAGCGGCGTGCCGGGATAGCTTATGTTTTTAAGTTCATGCAGTAACAGCAAAAGATTTTCTTCAACTGAAACGATTTAAAAAAGGCTGCCATCCGCCTGTTAAGCTCCAACAATTTTATTCCCACACAGAAATAAATTTCAGCTATTTGCTAATTTATTTAGTAATTTTACAAAAACACTGAGCCATTAACATCATCCCGGCAGCAATTATGAACACATCCAAAGCAACTATTATTGCTCAATTGCAAAAAGAGATACTACCATTGCAGGGGTATAAATCTAGCTTCAATCATACTGGGCCGGATATTGGGCTTGGGCCTATCAAATATGCTTTTCCGAATGCTGAATTCCCTTTGGCTGCAGTGCATGAATTTATTGCTACCATGCCGGAAGAGACGGCAGCCACCGGCGGTTTTGTTGCGGGTGTACTAGCTGCACTCATGCGAAAAGGTGGTGCCACGATTTGGCTTAGTGCCAACAGAACCATTTTTCCACCTGCACTGGTATCCTTTGGGATTGCGCCGGATAAGATCATTTTCGTTGATCTTAAAAAGGAAAAAGAAATCCTTTGGGCAATGGAAGAAGCACTTAAATGTGAAGGGTTGGCTGCAGTAGTTGGGGAACTGCCGGAACTAAGTTTTATGGCTTCAAGACGATTGCAGTTAGCGGTTGAAAAAAGCCGGGTAACAGGTTTCATTCTTCGGCACAATTTCCGCAGTTTAAATACAAACGCCTGTGTAACACGTTGGAAAATCACTCCACTTGCCAGCCAGTTAGCGGACGGTATGCCTGGCGTGGGTTATCCCCGCTGGAAGGTAGAACTGCTAAAAGTAAGAAATGGCAAGCCCGGCAACTGGCAGGTAGAATGGACTTCCGGAAAGTTCAGGCATCTTGCAGCGTTGGGTTTGATTATTCCCGAACAACACAAGAAAACGGGGTGATATGCAACAACGTTTTGTATCAATATGGTTTCGATATCTTAAAACGGATTGGTTCATCCGTCGTAAGCCGGCATTGGGCGCCATTCCCTTTGTTTTATCTGAACCAGATCATGGGCGCATGGTGGTATCTGCTGTTAATCAATTGGCACTGGCACAGGGAATTTACATTGGTATGGCAGTAGCAGATGCAAGGGCTATCATTCCCTCACTAGAAGTGCTGGATGATGTACCGGGGTGCAATATTAAACTACTGACCGGTTTGGCTGAATGGTCGATTCGCTACACACCTGCTGTGGCCATCGATCCGCCGGGCGGACTGCTCCTCGATGTTACCGGTTGCGCTCATCTTTGGGGTGGCGAAATTGACTACCTGGCGAATATCAATCAACGGTTTAATCTTTTTGGGTATCGCATACGAACCGCTATGGCCGATACCATTGGCGCCGCCTGGGCAATTGCCCGCTATGGAAATGAGTTTGCTATTGCTGAAACGGGTAAACAAACCGATGTCTTGCTTTCATTACCTCCTGCTGCCCTTCGCATTGAAGCTGCAACAGTGGATCGATTAGAAAAACTGGGGCTCCGTCAGATCAGCCAGTTTATCAGCATTCCTCGTCCTTCCCTGCGTCGTCGTTTTGGTCAGGATCTTTTAAAACGTTTGGACCAGGCACAGGGTTTTGAAGTAGAAGCATTGGAACCCGTTCAACCGATTGAACCCTACCAGCAACGCCTCCCCTGTCTGGATCCAATCGTAACTGCTACCGGAATTGAAATTGCATTGAAACGATTATTGGAGGGTTTATGTGCCCGGCTTTTACACGAGCAAAAAGGGCTTCGTTCGGCTTTACTCAAATGTTATCGGGTAGATGGGAAGATTGAAACAATCGGGATTGGTACCAACCGGCCCACAAATAATAGCACGCATATTTTCAAACTATTTGAATTTAAATTATCGGGCATTGAGCCTGCATTGGGTATTGAATTATTTACACTTGAAGCGGGCAAAGTGGAAGATGCATCGCCTGTGCAGGAGATGTTGTGGAAAGATAAAGGCGGTTTAGACGATACCGGTTTATCAGAACTGTTAGACCGGATTGCCGGCAAGATTGGTCCGGATCAAATTCACCGCTATGTGCCGGATGAACATTACTGGCCAGAGCGTTCTTTTAAAACGGCGGTTACAATCAATGAAAAAACGACCACCAACTGGAAAGCAGACCGGCAAAGACCGCTGCAATTATTATCCAAACCGGCACCCATAGAAGTAACGGCCCCCATTCCCGATTATCCGCCGATGTTATTTCGTTATAAAGGAAAACTGCATAAAATAATAAAGGCAGATGGCCCGGAACGCATCGAACAGGAATGGTGGCTACAGGAAGGATTACACCGGGATTACTACAGTGTAGAAGATGAAGAAGGCCACCGGTACTGGTTATTCCGATCGGGGCATTATGATGCAGGTAAATCGTATCAATGGTTTATACATGGATTTTTTGCGTAGGCACGAATTTTTTTAACACGAATTACACGAATTTTTTGGCACGAATTTTTTGGCACGAATTTTTTGGCACGAATTTTTTAACACGAATTTTTTAACACGAATTTTTTTAACACGAATTTTTAAACACGAATTTTTTGGCACGAATTACACGAATTTTTTGGCACGAATTACACGAATTATTGACAGGAATTACTCGAATTTACTGCATGTCCTATAGCTTTCGGATTATACGAATTTTAAATTAGTCGTACTCCTTTTAAGGTTAACACAGCACTTGTTGTTTGTAAAATAGCTAATACTTGTCCTGTTCAATAGCTTTATAAAAATCTATAGTTAACAGTCGTTGGTACCAAACATTCAAAAGATGCGATAAGATATAAATCACATTCACTGCTTACTACCTGCCTAAATCATTCACTCATACATTGATCAACTGCCATTGACAAGCCATACCACCCATGCAGTACGCTGAATTACAAATAACATCCAACTTCACTTTTCTCCGCGGAGCATCTCATCCCGAAGAAATTGTAGAACAGGCTATAGCACTGGGTTATACCGCCATCGCCATAACAGACCGGAACAGTTTTGCCGGTATCGTTCGGGCACATGCGGCAGCTAAAAACCAGGGCATCAAACTCATACCTGCTTGTCGGTTAGATTTATTAGATGGACTTAGTCTGCTCGCCTACCCTACTACCAGCAAAGCTTATTCGCAACTTTGCAACCTGCTTACAACAGGTAATCGCCGGGCAGAAAAAGGTGATTGCCATTTGTACAAAGCCGATGTATATGCATATGCAGGTGCTATTAAATTTATGGTTTTACCACCGGATGAATTAAATGAGTTGTTTGATTTTGAACCATCCTTCTCCAATTCATTGATCGAATACCGATCCATTTTTGGAACTGATTTGTTCATTGCTGCCAGTCGCCGCTACCAGGGTGACGACAGTAAATACCTGTATCGGCTGGCCCAGTTGTCGGCTCAATTTAATATTCCACTTGCAGCAACCAACGATGTACATTATCATGAACACACCCGCAGACAACTACAGGATATTGTAACCTGTGTGCGTGAAAAATGTACCATTTATACAGCAGGCTATCGGTTACATGCCAACGCCGAACGATACCTTAAACCGCCCGAAGAAATGCTGCGCTTATTCCGGCTATATCCGGATGCAATAAATGGTGCCGCAGAAATTGCAGCGGCCTGCAGCTTTTCATTGGATGAACTAAAATATGAGTATCCTGAAGAGATTACTATGGAAGGTCGTACCCCGCAGCAAGAGCTTACTATTCTATCGTGGGAGGGTGCCCATCAGCATTATGGAAATGAACTCCCCCCCAAAATAATGGCAGCCATTGAGCATGAATTGAAATTTATTGAGGAGATGAATTACGCTCCTTATTTTCTCACCGTGTATGATATTGTTCGCTTTGCAAGAGCGCAAAAAATTCTATGCCAGGGCAGAGGATCCGCCGCTAATTCAGCCGTTTGCTATTGCCTTGGCATTACTTCAGTTGATCCTACCAAATTCGATTTATTATTTGAACGGTTCATCTCTTCGGCCCGCAACGAACCGCCGGATATTGATGTAGACTTTGAACATGAACGCCGGGAAGAAGTGATACAATACATCTACCAAAAATATGGCCGTGACAGGGCAGCCATTGTAGCAACGGTTACACAGCTTCATCAAAAAGGCGCCATCCGGGATGTGGGCAAGGCGATGGGATTATCTGTAGATACCATTAATCGTTTGTCGGGTTCTATCTGGGAATTTACCGACGAATGGTTTGAAGGTAAGCGCTTATCAGAACAAGGCATGAATCCCGGAGATCAGCACCTAAACAAGGTTTTAGAACTCACGAGAGCGTTTATGGGCTTTCCAAGACAGCTTGGTCAACATACAGGCGGCTTTGTAATTACCCGGGGAAAACTGAGCGACCTTGTTCCCATCATGAATGCCCGCATGGACAACCGGACCTGCATTGAATGGAACAAAGACGACATCGATGCACTGGGTTTTATGAAAATAGATGTGCTGGCCCTGGGGATGTTAACCTGCATCCGCAAAGCCTTTGATATTACAAAAGCACATTACGGACCTGATCTAACACTGGCGAATATCCCACAAGATGATCCGGTGGTATATGAGATGATTTGTCATGCTGACACGATCGGTGTTTTTCAGATAGAAAGCCGTGCACAGCAAAGTATGTTACCCAGACTAAAACCCCGCTGTTTTTACGATCTGGTGATTGAAGTAGCCCTTGTAAGACCTGGGCCAATACAGGGCGATATGGTGCATCCGTATTTACGTCGTCGTAATGGGGAAGAGGCGGTTGAATACCCCTCCAAAGAACTGGAAAACATTTTAGGCCGCACACTAGGCGTGCCCCTTTTTCAGGAGCAGGCGATGAAGATAGCCATTGTAGCAGCAGGTTTTACTGCGGCAGAAGCGGATGGACTTCGCAGAAGTATGGCTACTTTTAAAGCAAAGGGTCTGGTTACAAAATATGAAGAAAAGTTGGTTAAAGGCATGACAGAAAGAGGCTATGAGTTGGCATATGCCCGTCGTGTTTTTAAGCAACTGGAAGGCTTTGGCAGCTATGGTTTTCCCGAAAGTCATGCCGCCAGTTTTGCTTTGCTGGTATATGTATCCAGTTGGCTCAAATGTTATTATCCCGATGTATTTGCCTGTGCTATACTCAACAGCATGCCAATGGGTTTTTATCAGCCTGCACAATTGATTGGCGATGCAACAAAGCATGGCGTTGAAGTAAGACCAATAGATATCAATCATTCGATATGGGATAATCAACTGGAAGAACGCTCCGGCAAATATTGTGCATTGCGGTTGGGTTTCAGACAGGTAAAAGGGTTACGACAGGCTGATATAGAAATTTTGCTTTCCGCCAGAAAAACCAGTTTCAGCAGTTTGAATGCGCTTCGGGATATTGCGGTGCCGGAGGCAGCGCTGGAGAAATTGGCCGATGCAGATGCGTTTAGATCCATTGGGCTAGATCGCCGGGAAGCTTTGTGGGAAGTATCTACCAAAGATCGTCCTGTGGCCATGTTTCGTGGCCAGCAACCAGCCGATGCAGCAGGTGAAAATGTATCCTTACCTACCATGAAAACATCCGAACATGTGGTGCAGGATTATGCGTCCACTTCTCTTTCGCTTAAAGCGCACCCGGTAAGTTTTTTACGTGAAAAGCTTGACCAGCTTCACATTGTACCTACCAGCCATTTACCCTCGGGCAAGGATGGTGCTTTTGTAAAAGTAGCAGGTCTGGTATTGGTAAGGCAACGGCCGGGAACAGCAGCCGGTATTTGTTTCATGACCATTGAAGATGAAACCGGATTTGCCAACCTGGTTATTTTTGAAAGCTTGTTTGAAAAATTCAGGAAAGAAATTTTACAATCAAAGCTCATCATGGTAGAAGGGCGGTTGCAAATTGAGGGAGAGGTAATTCATGTGATCGTAAAAACTTGTCACAACTTTTCAAAATTACTGCGGCACTTAGCACCATCACAGGATGAAACGCCACAAGTGTTAACATTGGCACGACCGGATGAAAAATCAATTCCTCGACCACAGCATAAACGAACACTGTTAAAGGGAAAACCACAGGAAAATATTTTTCCCGGAAGCAGAGATTTCAAGTAAGAAGCTTTGCTTTACCAGTATTTTGTTGGTGACGTGGTATTGAATAACAGCCTTTTCACCTATTATTTTGTGTTCAGTCGCTTATACCTCAACAGTGCTTCCAGATAATAATAATCGGCATATACTATGGGCGTATCAATTTCTGAATTTCCCGGTTTATGTCCAACGGAATGTTTCAGTATAAAATGATTGTTCTCTCCCAGCTTTGCTTTATAGGCATCGGAAGACAGACTGCTTAAAACCTGTTCTGCAATTGAAAAGTAGGTAGCTTTATTTTCAGAAGAATAAGTACTCAATTCCAGCAAAGCCGACGCCATTATTGCACCAGCAGAAGCATCCCTTTCTTCATTGGGAATATTGGGTGCATCAAAGTCCCAGTAAGGTATTTTATCTGCCGGAAGATTGGGATGATTGATCATAAATTTGGCGATGCCTTCTGCCTGCTTCAGGTATTTGTTATCCTTTGTTTCCCGGTACATCATTGTGTAGCCATACAATGCCCATGCCTGCCCCCTTGCCCAGGCAGAAGAATCGGCAGCGCCCTGGTGTGTTTTTTTCCGAAACACTTTTGTGCCTGGCTCGTAGCACACTACGTGATAACTGCTGTAATCTTTTCTGAAATGATGCTTCATCGTATTATCGGCATGAGTAACCGCAATGTTGTAAAGTCTTTTATCATTCGATTTTTTAGCCGCCCAAAATAAAAACTCAAGGTTCATCATATTATCGATGATCACCGGATAGTTACAATCAGCATGGCGTTCCCATGATTTGATAAGGCCATAATCCGGATTAAAACGGGTAGCCAGTGAATTTGCACCAGTCGTCATTGGTTCAACATAATCATTGTTTTTTGTTAACCGGTATCCGTTTCCAAAAGTACAATATAGAATAAAACCAAGGTCATGAGTACGGGTATTGTACTTTTCCCTTTCTACTGCCCTTGTCCATTTATCAGCCGCTTGCTTCCATTTATCTTCTCCGGTAAATTCAAAAATTTGCCATAAAGACCCGCCAAAAAAACCACTGCACCACCATTCCGACGTTCTGTTATCTGGCTCTCCGTTTTTTTTAGTTGACTGAGGAAATTTTGTAGTATCGGAATGACTGGCTAACATACCTTCGTATTGTTGGGCGGCAAAATTAAATTCCTTTTCCACATCCACCTCCGCTTTTTTCTGAGCAAAAACAAGTTGAAATAAAAAGGTACATAAGATTGGGATTAAAATATTTTTTTTCATGATAGCCTTTTATTTGATTTTGAATAATGTGTATTTTTATTTGTGCAAAATAACTAAAAACGAATTGATAAACAGGATCAATTAGTTTAGGAGGCATTTCACGTTTGTCTTAGCAAAATCGTTCCTTACGCCTTGTTTGTGGTCTTGCTTTTTCATGACTTCAACATACAAACCGGTATTACTTTAATCAAATCCAGAACAATATCGTTGGAACCGGCGTATTTTAAAATTGTCGCAGCCCGGTGCAGAGTTGCCAACCTTTATTAATTGGTTTTTAGTAGAAAAAAAACTGAACAAGGTTGGCAACCCTTCCCACAAATTTAACTGCACCCGTTGGAACCCACGGGATAAAGGGCGAATTTATTTTTTTCAATCTGCTAAATAAAAAAAATAAAAATGCAGCCCAATCTGCCGCCGTACAATTGAGGAAAATTTTTGGTTGTACAAATTTGTCCAAAAAATATCTTTTGAACCATCCGCCAAGCCATTTAAAATTGCATTAGAAAACGTTTTGCAACAGGTAACAATACACCCGTTGTTGAAAAACAAGGAGTATTGTAGCGGAAAGATTTTCTCGCTGTAATTTTTTTATGGCTGGTAACGATGCTGTAAAAAATCTTTCATCCAAAGGTTCAATCGCTATTGTTCTTGCACATAAGAAATCGCCCTTTTACCATTAACCATCTAAGCTAGCGGACCAAAATCTGGTGTTATTGAAAAATATTGGCGGCTGGGTCCGGCATCATGCCTTCACTTTTTTTATTAAAAGCCTTTCACCTGCCATCAAACCTGTTGCTGATGCTGCCAAATTGCTAACCCGGCCAATGCTTCATCAGTGAATTTTTTTTGTGATTAGCAAAACAATATTATACCGCATCAATCATCATTTGGTTATATCCGGTTGTGTATTTATCTCCACAGAAAGAGAGGTATAATTTTTGAAAATTAAGTATAAATTACAAACGCAATGGCAAATAAAATGATTCCATCGCAAGAAGATGGCAGCAAATCTGACAATTCGTACTCTATAACCTGTACTACTAATGAAGATGCGGTGAATGTTTTTCAGCAATCATCCCGCCGTTTAAGAGACGTAAATAATTGGGAAAAATTATGCGCTGGAATTATTAAAGCTTCGTTTACATTGTGTAATGAGCAGGGGAAGGAAGTACACCGATTGGCCAGGCTGAATGACTATTTTAAAATTGATATCCCAGGACCAGGTTCCATTGCTGGCGAAGGGTATGACTGGGTGAAAATTGAAAGTATTGCAATTGAGAGTGATAAAGCCAACGATATAGATTTAATAAGTATGAGGGCACGTCCAGCTACATGTCCGCTAAATAATAAACCATCTATAGCGCATTTTTTTTCTGACGATGCTACAAGTACCTTTTTAATTAAAAGAGAAGGAACACTGGTAAATGCAGCAATCCATGGACGAAACGAAAAACCAAATAAGGATGCGGAAAGCATGATTGATTCGGTAAGAAACAAAGTAATTGCAAATGGCGCAATCCTGAGTTTCTCGGATATCCAGTGGAAGCAACTGGTGATAGCTTTTCTTTCCTGAAATCTTCCCGGCTTAAATTAAAACACAACTGCCTTTATTTTGACTTAGGTATTCGTATAAATCTACAAGCCTATGTATTGTTGAAACGGAAAGGCTTCTATTTTTGGATGGTATTACTATGCAAAAGATCTGCGGTTCAGCTAACTTATTTCGGGTGGTAAAACATGGACTTGCGAGATGAAAAATTAAACTAAGCAAAATGAAACGGTTGTTCAGCGAGCTGAGCAAACGTTTTGCCGCACTAGACACATCAAAAATTTTGGATTTTAAAAATTGTAATATACATTTATGATTGGTTACAATTAAACATTTGCATTTCCCAAATTTGCATTCAATTTTATTATGAAAAATTCAGACAGCTCCGTAGTTTCATCAGATAGATATTACTTTTTAGAAGGAGGTGGCGAAATGGGTGCACTGATGCGGGCAAAAGACTGGAGCGCTACTCCACTTGGCGATCCTGAAACATGGCCGCAGAGCCTGCGAACGATGGTATCAGTTTTGTTAAACAATCCTTTCGGGATGTACATAGCCTGGGGTAAAGAATATACACAGATTTATAATGATGGCTATCGCCCAATTTTGGGAATGTCAAAACACCCGGCAGCGCTTGGGATAAGCACCACTGAAACATTTAAAGAGATCTGGCATATTATCGGTGTTATGTTTGATGAAGTAATGAAAGGGAAAGCGGTAGGATTTCCTGATTTTATGTTACCCCTAAACAGGAATGGTTTTGTTGAAGACTGTTACTTTAATTTTTCTTACAGCCCGATAAAAAAAGACGATGGTGAAGTTGGCGGTGTACTGGTTACCGTTATTGAAACTACCAATAAAAAAAAGGCAGAAGATGATTTAAAGGAAAGCAAAGACCAGTTACAATTTGCTATCGAATCTTCTGAACTTGCAACCTGGGATTACAACCCTGCTACAAATAAGTTCACCTCAAATAATCGTTTAAAAGAATGGTTTGGTTTAAAAGATGAGAATGAAATTGACCTTCAGCAGGCCGTTCGGTCAATTGCTGAAAAAGATAAGGAACGGGTTGCCAGTGAGATTCAGCAATCATTACACTATGCTGCCGGCGGAAAATATGATATTGAATTTACCATTATTCATCCGATAACATTTAAGGAGAGAATTGTAAGAACAAAAGGCAGGGCATGGTTTGATGAAAACAAAATTGGTTACCGGCTTAACGGAACCATGCAGGATATAACGGAACAGGAAGTAGCAAGAACAACGTTGAAAAAAAATGAGGAGCAGCTTCGCATTGCGCTGGAAGGCGGAGAATTGGGCACTTTCGATTTTTTCCCGGCTGAAGGTAAATTATTATGGTCTGCCAAAACGAAAGAGCTGTTTGGGTTGCTGCCCGATGCCGCTGTAGATATTGAGATATACATGCAGGCATTGCATCCTGATGACAGAAATAAGTCGAATGAACTCGTACTACAATCCTCCCTTTTGCAAAATGGAGGATTGTATGATTTAGAATACAGAACAATCGGTATAACAGACGGCCGCCTCAGGTGGATTCGATCAAAGGGAATAGCTACTTATGATGTAAACAATAATCCCATCAGATATACCGGAGTGGTTCAGGATATTACAAAACGCAAACAAGCAGAAGAATCAATAAAAGAAAGTGAAGAAAGATTTCGCTCTCTTGCGAATGATATGGCTGCGTTTGTTTTTACTGGAGATGCTGATATCAATGTAGAATTTGTAAACCGTGCCTGGCTGGAATTTGTAGGACTAGAAGCAGAAGCAGGCATGGGTAAAGCGTGGGAGAATGTAACCCATCCCGATGACCTGGAGCCTATGACAACTGCGTATGCTGATGCAGTAGCCAATCAAAAACCTTATGATTTTGAAATACGCCAGCGAAATGCTAGCGGTGTATATTGCTGGGTACTGTGGAAAGGTGTTCCCCGCCTTACAAAAGAGGGTGCATTTAATGGGATGATTGGGGTTGGGATAGATATCTCGGATAGAAAAAAAGCAGAACAGGCTTTGCATACGCAACAAGTAGAAACAGAAAGACTACAGCGGCTTTACGAAGCGGTCACTGGAAATACACCTGATCTTATTTATATTTTCGATTTGAATTACCGCTTTACTTACGCCAACCCGGCCCTGCTTTCCATGTGGGGAAAACCATGGGAAGAAGCTATTGGAAAAAATTTACGTGAAAATGGTTACGAGCTTTGGCATGCAGGGATGCATGAGCGGGAGATTGACGAAATAGTTTTAACTAAAAAAACAATAAGGGGTACTGGTTCTTTTCCTCATACTGAATTGGGAGAAAGAAAATACGATTATATTTTTTCTCCGGTGCTAAACAAAGAAGGCAACGTTGAGGCAATTGCCGGTACTGCAAGGGATATTACAGAGATCAGCAGGGCAGAAGAAGAATTACTAAAAAGGGAACAACAAATGCGGGCAATGGTGGAGACTGCACCGTTTCCTATTGGTGTGTATATTGACAAGGAAATGACGGTGCAGTTTGCCAATCAGTCGATACTTGATATATGGGGTAAGGGAAATGATGTTTTTGGTAAATCAATAAAACAAATATTGCCCGAACTAGGTTGCCAGGAAATTTTTAAACAACTCGATTCTGTTTACGCAACAGGTATTGGCTACCACGCAAAAAATCAACAAATTGATATCGTTACAGATGGAGCAACCAGTAGTTTTTATTTGAACTATAGCTTTACACCACTGGCTGATGGAAATGGAAAAATTTACGGTGTAATGAATACTGCCGCAGATGTAACAGATCTTAATTTGGCAAAAATAACCATTCAGAAAAGCGAAGAAAATTTAAGAAACACAATTTTACAAGCCCCCGTTGCCATGTGTATTTTTAAAGGTGAGCATTTTATTGTTGACCTGGCCAATGAAAGAATGTTTAAGTTGTGGGGTAAGACTGCAAAAGACGTTATGCATAAACCAATTTTTGAAGGTTTGCCAGAAGCAAAAGACCAGGGATTTGAGGCAATGATACAGGGCGTTTATAGAACAGGAAAAACCTTTTCTGCGGATGGAGTTCCTATAACACTTCCACGAAACGGAGTGATAGAACAGGCATACGTAAATTTTGTTTACGAACCCTATCGGGAACCTGATGGTTCTATTTCCGGAATTCTGGCAGTGGCAGTTGACGTAACAGACCAATTAACGGCAAGTAAAAAAATTGAAGAAAGCGAAGGAAAATTCCGAAGTATTTTTGAAACAATGGACCAGGGCTTTTGCATTATTGAAATGATTTTTGATACCACCAACAAGCCTGTCGATTATCGTTTTATTGAAACAAATCCGGTTTTTGCAAAACAAACAGGGTTTAAGAATGAGATCGGTAAAACTATGAAAGAACTGGTACCCAATATTGAAGAACGCTGGTTTGAAATGTATGGTGAAGTTGCTTTAACCGGCAACGCTATCCGTTTTGTTGAAGGCAGCGAAGCAATGGGCCGGTGGTTTGAAGTGTATGCTTTCAGGTTGGGAGATCAGTCGAGTAAAAAAGTGGGTATACTTTTTACAGACATTACCGAACAAAAAAAGTCGCAAGAACATATAGAAAAGATAGCATCGACTTTCAAACTTGCTACAGAATCCGCAAATGCGGGGGTTTGGTCTTTAAACATTAAAACACAAAAAATAGAATGGAGCGATCTGCATAAAAAAATGTGGGGATATGACGAACAATTTACAAGCCTTGAATATACGGATTGGCATAAACTTATTCTACCGGAGGATAAAGAAAGGGCTTTTAAAAAAGTAGAAGAGGCAAAAGACAATCGTAGTATATACGATGTGGATTACTGCATTCACCGGGCAAATGACGGGGCACTCCGTTGTATTCGTTCGGTCGGGAAATTTTACTATAATGACTTTGGAGAAGCCGAAACACTTACTGGAATTAGTGTTGATATCACCGAACAAAAAGCCGCGGAAGAAAAAATAAAGGAAAGTGATAATCAATTCCGCACTTTTGCCGACAGCATTCAAAACCTTGCATGGATTGCCGATGCTGATGGGTGGATTTTTTGGTATAACCAAAGATGGTATGATTACACAGGAATTACATTTGAGGAAATGGAAGGTTGGGGATGGCTAAAAGTGCATCATCCCGACCATAAAGAAAGAACCGCAGCCTTTATTGGCGAAGCGTGGAAAAAAGGTGAAGCATGGGAGCTAACCTTTCCGTTACGCAGGTATGACGGAGCCTATCGATGGTTTCTCACCCGTGCCTATCCCGTAAAAGATGCCAACGGAGTTATTGACCGATGGATAGGAACCAATACAGATATTACTGCGGAAAAAAGTTTTAGTGAAGCATTGGAAGAGAAAGTAAAAGAACGTACACACGAACTGTATGAAAAAAATGTACAGCTCGAACATACCAATGCGGAGCTAAGTTCATTCACTTATATTGCCAGCCATGATTTACAGGAACCTTTGCGAAAAATTCAGTTATTTAGCAGGCATATTGTAGAAACGGAAAAATTTTCCTTAAAAACACAGCAGAATTTTAACCGTATCATTGCAGCAGGTGAACGGATGCAGAATTTGATTGTATCACTCCTTGATTTTTCCCGCACATCTGCGACCGAATTGGTTTTTGAACCCTGTAACTTAAATGCCATTATACAAGAATCCAGGGCTGACCTTCAACTGAGTATTGCTGAAAAACAAGCTGTGGTTGAATATATTAATCTACCAACAATCAATGGATCATACGTTCAACTTTCACAGCTTTTTACAAATCTCATCGACAACGCAATTAAATACAGTAAACCAAATATAAAACCACAGATTTCCATCACTTGTTCCATTGTTGATGGACAGAAGACTAGTCATCCTTTGGCGAATCAAAAAAGTTATCACGTAATAAAAATTGCAGACAATGGAATAGGTTTTGAGAAAGAATATGCTGGAAAAATTTTTGAAATCTTTCAACGGCTTCATGGCAAGCACGAATATTCAGGAACGGGTATTGGTTTAGCTATCGTAAAAAAAATTGTGAGCAATCATAACGGGTTTATTATTACGGAATCCACACCTGGCATTGGTTCAACATTTATTATTTACTTACCTGCATGATGTTGCATGTGATTCAATTGATTATGATGAAAATGATCAATTTTTTTAATGATGAATTTGAATAAATCTATCAAAAGTTACCAGGTGAAACAGCAAGAAACAGCACAATTGAATTAAGAAACAAAAAAGAACCAAAAACTTTTACATTTATTTCCGTTTTCTTCCACAATGCCCATAAACTCGTGGCCGATTACCATTGGCCTTGGCTGGGGAAATCCATCGGAATAAATGTGGAGGTCGGAGCCACAAATGGCTGTAGCAGTAACTTTTAAAATTATACCAGTTTCATTTTTAAAATGGGAACATCAATGGTATCGTATGTGATTTTTCCCGGGCAATGTATTACTGCTGCTTTTATAATTTGTAAGTTTTATTTCATTTTGATGAAATACTTTTTTGCAGAACCAAGCAATTGCTGCTGTAAATATCATTAAGCCAACCGAGCTCGTCCAAAAGATGTAAAGTCATATAAACGGTGAGAATTTGGAAATAAAAAACTGTCAAAACATTTTTTCAATTTTTTAGTAAATGAAATTTCACGTCCTGTATTGTATTCGAAATATTCAGCCTTATCAATTTTGTATTTTATGAGAACAGTCTGGGTATTGGTGACTCCGGTGTACGCAATGTCATCCATGGATTCAGCAATGGAAGCTTTTCCGGTAACGTGTAAGCGGAAATTTTTACCCTTTTGATAATAATTGAGGGAAGCGAAGAATTCACCTTTAAGACTTGTTATACATTCTGCTTTACATGAAGTAAAAAACCAGATCGTTCCATTGCTCGTTTTTAGTGTTTTGATTATGTTATTGAAGAGACAAAATTCAGGCTCTAAATCGCTGCTGAAAAGGGCATATCCTATCTCATCTATTTTCGCCGAAATGAAATTAATCTCTGAATCCTTTACTACCATGGTTTAAATTTTAGTGTACAAATACAAATGATATACCCTTTTTTGGTGAAGCATGTTATAATGACCACCGGAAAATACTGGTGAATTATTTCTACAAATTTTCGAACTGTAGATGGTTTTCGGAATTACAGGAGGGACTATTCAACAGGCATTTTGAAGTACACAACAGGTGCTGCGTTAAATGATAAAGTGTTTCTTTACAGGGTTAGATTGCCGTCAAGTAGCAGCGTATTTGTACATTTCTATGCTACCTTCAACGATGATGCAGCAGGTGCAATGGTGGCTCAGGTGGATAGTGCGGAAAATTCATGATCATCGATAAGCATACACAAAATGCCTCAATGATTTATTGTAACATTTAAACACGGAAGGTTTTGTTATCGTTACCAGCAAGTTAATTACTTCAAAGCATGCGGATGATCAAAGAAAAAGGACAATAAAGCAAAACTATGCGTTTTCAAAAAGGAATAATTATGCAAGCCTTAGTGGATGATTAAAAATTAATAAAGATAATTCCGCTTTAAATTATGCCAGCAGATAGCATGAGAACAATTTACACAACGCCCTGTAACTATTGAAAATTTAGGCAGATGTGTGGGAATGAACCCTCCTGCTTACACAAATGTGAACAACTCGTCATTGCTATAAAAAATCACCCCATCTTTTAAGTGATTAGATCTTTCAGGTCTTTTAACAAATACGATTTGTTATCGGGTTAATCTGCGAATAAGTACTTGATGCTGCGGATAATGTTTTGACAGTTCATCTGACTTAGCCAATTCGAAATCAGTAAAATCAAAACCAGGTGCTACGGTGCAACCAACAAAAGAAAAATCCGTACCCATGGCTGGCTCGGAAGCAAACCAACATTCTGCTGGTACAATAGCCTGAAACCGTTCTCCCCTATTGAAATTGTTTCCGAGTTTTATAGTCTCGAGTCTTCCATTCAAATGTATAAGGTAGATCAAGAGTGAACCTCCTGCATAAAAATGCCAGCATTCATCACTGTTGATTTTATGAAAGGCTGAAAAATTACCCTGTTCCAATAAAAAATAGATGGCAGTACTATAATTTCTATCACCATCAAAGCGCTTAGGCAACGATGATTTTTGAATTATTTCAACTGATCGGTAATTCTCTTTAAAAAAGCCGCCTTCCGGATGTGGTAGCAGATTGAATTTTTCAACCAGTGATTTTGAGGTAATCAAGTCATTCATTGTTTAAAAATATACCCATTAGGTTGATTCGCAAAATGCTTTTCAATTTTTAAGATCGCTTTCATTGGTGGTTGTACTTTAAACTTATTGCTTCGGTAACTTTTGTTCAGTGTTAAAAATTTTAAGTAGGTATTTTTACGGACTCCCAATATTTTCAAAATAATTCAACACACCCGATAAATAAAGAAACAGCTTCGGACAGTTTTAGGCGCAGTTCGTCCTTCCAGCTCCAAATCCAAGAGTTATAAAATGTATTTTTAAACCGTTAAAAGTGAAAATTATTTTTGGCTAAAAGTCCTTTATTATTTTAAAAAAACAAAAAAGGACTTTCAGTAAATATTTTCTATATATTGCATTATCCTAATACCCTATGCTCTGTAGTGCTTAAAGCTATGCCAAATATCAGGCAACCAATTATTTGATATCCTCCCAAAAAAGCACAAACAGTAATTCATAAGTTTACATCTATTAAACATGCCAACCATGCTGCTATTAAACCTTTATGCCAGTCTTACTACTAAATTACCGGGTGCTTTTCCCACTAAAAAAAGCTGGAAAAATTTATTTCCATTGCTTTTTACAATCTTATGCCTGCTGGGTATGAGTTCCTCAACAGTAAATGCCCAATCAAATGGTGATTACCGAAGTATTATAAATGGAGGTCTTCCAACAACAGTTAACTGGGAAGATGCATCCACCTGGCAAGTATTTAATGTAGGCGCCGGTTGGCAACCTGCTGCTTCGGCACCTGATGTTAACAGTGGCGTAATTACCGTAAGAACACCCACTTATATTCGAATAAACACCAATCTAACTTTAGATCAAACTATTGTAGAAAACGGTGCTACTATTCAACCTTCCGTATCAGGTATTACACTTACTATAAATGATGGACCGGGTACAGACCTTCAATTGAATGGGCTAAGTAGCACAGTTTGGGCAAACAATTGTTTATTGAATGTAACCAGTGGTGCATTAATTGATGGACCTACTACCAGCTTGGCATACCGAGGTTTAACCTTGATTAATAATGGTACAATTAATGCAGACTTAAATCCACGCCCCGATGTAACATCTACTACAATTAGTGGTACCGGTACTATCCGCACGTTAACTACTTCCAATAATAATGGCGTGTTTCTCGCCGGAGATCAAATTATTAGCTCTTTATTGAACTTTAATTTTGGTAATGTAATAACAGGGGCTAATAAAATTATTATTGCCTCGTCCGCATCTGTTCAAAATAATTCGGGCACTGATTGGTATGTAATTGGTAACCTGCAAACGAATTTTCCTATTGGGACAGGTACAAGAACCTACCGGGTTGGTGATGCCCTTGGATACAGGCCTATGAATGTTACTGTATTTAACTCACTTGGTAATGGTGGTGTTACTGTTTCAACCACCAATCCTGATCACCCAAATATCGCTACTTCAGGTATTGACCCTTTAAAAAGTGTAAACCGATATTGGGGTGTAGAAGTTGGAATAGGCAATACAGATGTATGGACTACATTTAACTGGCTGGCAAGCGATGTGGATGCTGGCGCCAACACCAATAATTTTGGGGTTCGTGAATTAATTGGTGGAAACTGGAATATTGCCACAATTATAAACCAGGATGCTACCTCAGCAAGAGTAAGAACTACTAGTACGGGAAGAACAGAGTTTCAGGTAGGTGAGGCGAATTGTATAGTAAATATTCCTGATGCAAATTTCAAAAATGCTTTGGTAGCAAATGCTGCCATCAATACAAACAGCGATGGAGAAATTCAATGTACTGAAGCAGCCGCTTACAGCGGAGCTATTTCTGTTAATAATTTAAGCATTACAAGCTTAACGGGTATAGAAACGTTTCCTTTACTTACCGGCTTAAATTGTGACGGAAATAATTTAACATCGCTGGATCTTTCAGCAAATACTAATTTGCAAAATTTAAATTGTAGTGGTAATAACATTAGCAATTTAGTACTTACTGGAAATGTAAACCTTACCTCTATTGGCATAGGAAATAATGCATTGACAGGAGTTTTAAACCTTGCTCCTTACACACAATTGATTGCGCTTAATTGTGCTAATAATTTATTAACAGGATTAACACTTCCGGTAGCAACTTCATTCCTTTATTTGGAATGCGAGAACAATCAATTAACTGCTTTAAACACATCTGCCAATACCAGTTTGATAACAATCAATTGTTCTGCGAATAACATCAACAACTTTAACTTCACACCCAATGCAAATATTACCAGTTTGCAGATTTTTGCAAATCAACTCACCGGTAGTTTAAACCTTTCTGCTTGTACCAATCTAGTAAATGTAAATTTTGGTAACAACCAAATTTCAAGTGTACTGTTACCTGCAACGAATACATTGGCTGTAATTAATTGTCCGAATAACATACTTACGGCAATAGATGTATCGGCTAACCCTGGCTTGACAAATTTAACATGCACTAACAATGTTATTACAAGTTTAGATTTAAGCCAGAATCCCAATCTAAATAATCTTTTTTGTAATATTAATCAACTTACAAGTTTAAATATTCAAAATGGTAACAACAGCAATCTTGGCGCCTTTAGCACTTTAAATAATCCCTCATTAACTTGTATTCAAGTTGATAATGTGGCGTACATGAATGCAACATGGAGTGCTTCTAAAGATGCGGGGGCAACGTTTAGTACTGACTGTTCAGCACAACCTCTTTCCATTACCTGTGCTGCAGACTTTACTGTTTGTCAGGATAATGTGGCTGGTGCCTGCAGTGTAGCATTAACTCCCCCAACACCCATCCAGCTAAATCCTTCCTTTACAGATAGGAACGTAACTTTTACCGGTGTGAGTATTAATGGAGGTGGAAATTCGGCAGTGGTAGCACCTGGTTCATCTGTTTCTTTAAGCTATAATGTTGCTTCTAATTTCAACATTGGGACGGTGTTTTGCCCTGGCTGTGTTTACCAGGCTTATATTGGTATTGGAGGCACTTTTCAAACACTTCAATGCGAACAATTTATAAACAATGGATTCTCTAATACCTACACGGGAGGGAATTTTACGGCACCAACAACCCCTGGTGTTTACTATTTGACTTATGAATTTAGTTTAGATTTTACCTGTCAACAAATGCGGTTTAACAATAACCCAGCCAATGCGATTGGTGTATTGGTTGTAGGGCCTCCATTCCCTGTTGTTGTTGGAGGTACTGGCACTGTTACCATTACCAATAATGCGCCGTCTTGCCTACCAATTGGTACCACACAAGTAACCTGGACTGCCACTGACGCCTTAAACAATACGGCAACCTGCACCCAAAATATAACAGTAACTGCAGGTACACTCTATTATCGTGACAGAGATGGTGATGGATTTGGAAACCCGGGTTATGCTGTTTACAATTGCTCACAACCTGCAGGATTTCTTGCAAACAATTTAGATTGCGATGATAATAATAATTCTATAGGTAATTGCAACCCTCCAACACCGGCTGCTGCATTAAACTTTGATGGGGTGGATGATTTCATCAACATTCCGAATTCCCCAAGCCTTCAATTTACCAATGGCTACACTTTAGAAGCATGGATCAATAAAAGAGAGTTGGGTGATGAAGGAATACTGGATAAACAAAATGTAGGTAGTTCCAACGGGCCATTTACCTTTAATACGGATGGTGGTGTGCGTCTGATTGGAGGTTCCACCTCAGGATTTTTTGGCGTAACTGCACCGGTTTCTGTGCCATTAAACACATGGACCCATGTCGCAGCCACAGTTGACGCTACGAATGGCCAGGTTAAAATTTACGTAAATGGAGTTTTATCCGGCTCCTCTACATTCACAGGAACTTTATTAAATAATTCATTGCCAGTGCGAATTGGTGCAGCTGGCGCTGGTTTTCCAGGTGATGGGTCTTACAACGGAAGCATCGACGAAGTACGTATATGGAATATAGTACGTACACCTGCGCAAATTTTGGCAAATATGAATTGCGAAATTCAGACAAGGCCAGGATTAGTGGCTGCTTATCATTTTAACCAGGGCATAAGCGCCGTAACCAATTTCACAGAAACGAGCTTGATAGATGGAAGCGGAAATGGAAACAACGGAACGCTGAATAACTTTGCACTTGCCGGGCCAACTTCCAATTGGATAGCACCAGGCAGCGTAGTTACAGGAACCATTTGTTGCAATCTAACATTAACCACGTCTGCTGCAGATTCATTAATCGTATGTATCGAAAGCGGGCAAACCTTAGGTAACGTTTCATTAGTTACTACAGGCGGTACTGCACCATTTACATTTGGCGGCACACCAACTACTAACCTTGCTCCGGGCAACTACACTTATACTGTCATAGATGCGAATGGTTGTTCTGCCACTGCTAACTTGAATGTGCGTTCGGCAAATTGTATCATTCCATATTATAAGCCACCAGTCAATGGTTTTACGGATAGCCTGATTGGTGCAGAGTTGACTCAATTGTATTTGTTCCCAACATCATTGGCAGATACAACTGCATCAAATAATATTTTCCTGCTTAAAAAAGATAGCATTACCAATGACACACTAGTGCTGGTTGAAGTGATTGCTATTGCCGGCAAATACAACGAAGTACTCAATTTGCTTTCAACTAATGAGTATGGTATGCGTGACTTTATTGACAATGGCGAATCAACATTAATTATTACAGGTTTCATGCCCATTCGAAATTTGGCTAAGCTGAACCAGCTTCCCCTGTTGATCAACTATGCCAGGCCATACTTTACCCCCATCACCTCCAACGTTACAGGTATAGCGCTTACGCAGGGAGATAAAGCGATGGGATCTGACAAAGCAAAAAAAGCGTGGAAAATTTCGGGTAACGGAGTGAAATTAGGTGTGATGAGTGACAGCTACAATACTAAATTTGGCGACCCGGCAGCGTTAGATGTGATGCAGGGAGATTTACCAGGTAAGCCGGGTTCTGCCTATCCGCTACCGGTGAAAGTATCAGCAGAATATCCTTATGGAAGGGCAACCGATGAAGGCCGTGCCATGCTCCAGATTGCACATGATGTTGCTCCGGGTGCAGAATTGTACTTTCGCTCTGGCTTTATTAGTGCGGGTAATATGGCAGATGGTATTAAGGTACTTAGAGATTCTGGTTGCAATGTAATTGTAGATGACATCAGCTATATAACCGAGCCATTCTTTAGGGATGGTGTGATTGCCATGGCGGTAGATGCGGTTACCGCTACCGGCGTAAATTATTTTACTTCTGCAGGCAACTTTGGGGTCAAATCCTATGAAGCCGTTTTTAATCCCATTAACCCACCGGCTAATTACGCAAGTTCAGAAAAAGCCCACAATTTTGGAAACGATAGTGTTTTCCAGTCTATCACATTAACGAAGGGTACTTATACCATTGCCATGCAGTGGGATGATGATTTTTATTCTGTAAGTGGTATAGATGGCGTAGCTACGGGTGCTAAAAATGACTTTGATATCTACCTTGTTACACCCAGTGGCGATAGCCTGTTTGGTTTTAACCGGAATAACATTGGTGGCGATCCGTTTGAAATAATGCCTTTTGTTGTACAGTCAACTGTAGGAGCAAAAGTTATCATTACCCGTAAAAAAGGAACTGGTAATGTGCGGTTTAAATACATCATTTTCAGGGGAGAGGGTACCATCAACGAAAATAACCAGGGTACAGGAACGGTCATAGCACAGGCAAATGCTGTTGGTGCAATAGCAGTGGGTGCGGCGCTTTATACAAATACACCAGCTTTTGGAGTAACACCTCCCACCGTGGCATCTTTCTCCTCCCGTGGCGGCTTAATTGTGGATGGAGTGAACAGAATGAAACCCGATATTGTAGGACCAAACGGTGTGAATACTACAGTGAATTTTGGTGGGGTGGATATTGACAATGATGATTTGCCTAATTTCTTTGGCACATCCGCCGCTGCTCCGCATGCAGCCGCAGTGGGTGCATTACTCATGGAGGCTAAGAAAAAATATTTTAACGGAGAATCTTTTACCGGACCACAAATGAAATCGTTGCTACAATCGAGTGCAATTGATATGGGGGCACCGGGTTACGATGAAAGCACTGGTTTTGGATTTATACAAGCCGATAAAGCGCTGCTTGCATTCTCTAATCCATTGCCACTAATTGATAGTTTCCATTTGGTCAATCCAGGTAGTATTGACGGCAGTCAACCGGTAACGGTGGTAATTGACGGGCAATATTTTGGAAATAATACGGCTGTCATTTTCCAGTATGATACCATTCGGGCAGTCAATACAAACCAAACCGGAACCCAACTTACGGTAACGATTCCTCCTTTCGCAGGTAATCCGCCATTGAGCATTTACAATGCTCCAATTACCAATAGTGGATTAGATGGAGGCATGAGTGATTCCATTTATTTGTTATCAGCACCAGTAAGGAATGTAAAAGTGATTGTTAACAATGCAGTGAAGAGATTTGGCGAGAGTATACCGCCCTATACATTTGACGTTACCATCAATGATGTGCCGTTATCAGAAACTGGAATCACTTTGGATTCTCTAGGGTTATCAGATATTAGCTTCACAACATCGGCCAATAGTTTAAGCAATATCGGGCTGTACTTCAGAAGAGCTTCATCTGCAATTACTGATTTGAACAATCCGAAATCACTTGCGCTTTCTGAATTCTATAACTACCAGTTTGCGGATGGTATCTTAACGATTAACAGAATGCCGGTTACCATTACTCCTCGTGATACCACGTTGATTTATGGCAAATCTATTAAGGGTAAAGCATTGAATTTTAATTACGTATATGATGCGACAAATATCATTCCTTCTCAACGTACTGCATTCTTAGATTCATTGTCTACTGCTCACCAATCAACCATGTCTAATTCGGTGATTTTAATAAATGGAAAACAGGCCGTCAATGGCCTAAGTGCAGCGGATTTCCTAAACATGAGTTTCATGACAAGTGGTAAAGCTGCTGTAAACGGAAAGCAGGCGGTGAATGGCAAGCAGGCGGTAAACGGAATTGCTTTTGATACCACTTACTTTATACCGGTAGCACCACAATCCGTTTTTGATTACCAGGTAGATTCTGCTAACGCTGTCATCTACAATGGAAAGCAGGCAGTGAATGGCAAACAAGCTGTAAATGGCAAAGCTGCAGTAAATGGTAAACAGGCGGTGAATGGCAAAGCTGCAGTAAATGGCAAACAAATGGTGAATGGCAAGCAGGCAGTAAACGGCAAGCAGGCGGTAAACAGCAATACCTTTAATGATGAAACGAATGAGAATGTAATGCTGATTGTAGATTCGTTAGATGTCTTTGGAGACGATGATGGTGTATTAAGCGACTTCGAATCAATGAATATGATTACAGGGTTCGAAGTGGGTACCTGGCTGATTGGACCTGGCGTTTTAATGTCTGAAAACTTTGACATCAATTATGGCTTAGGGCACCTAACCATTGTACCAGAAATACTAACCGTAAAAGCTGAAGACACTACTGCCGCATGTGGCGGTATGCAACCTGCTTTTTCCTTTACCAATAGCATTTACCAATTTGAAGATGCGGATAGCAATGTGGTAGCAAATGGTCCTGTATTTAAAGTGTTGAATAGTTCAAATGTGAATGTTGGCACCGGTAGTCTTGCCGCAGGCACTTATCAAATTGTACCATCATCCCTTGTTCAAAAAGGTACAGTTGCAAATTATACCATCGTTTATGAAAACGGTGTGTTAACAGTGCCTGAAAAAGCTAACGCACCGGTTATTGGCGCCATCACACAAACAACCTGTGCTTCTTCAACCGGTGCTGTTCAATTGAGTGGTTTGCCAGCAGGAAACTGGACATTGACAAGAACTCCGGGCAATGTAACAACAAATGGCACCACAGCTTCTGCAACAATCAGCGGATTGGTTGCTGGCAACTACACATTTACAGTGACTAATGCTGTGGGTTGTATTTCTGCAAAATCTGGAAATGTCGTTATCAATACCCACCCTGTTGTTCCCGCAGCACCAACTGCAGCAGTAACACAGCCAACCTGCACAACTTCTACAGGCACCATAATGGTTACTTCAACAAAAACCGGTTTAACATTCAGTATCAACGGAACTAACTATGCAAATACAACCGGAGTATTTACAGGTCTACGTCCAGGCACTTACAGCCTCACCACCAGGAATATAGCTTCAGGTTGCACATCACCTGCTGCTTCAATTGCAGTAAATGCCCCAAGTTGTTCAAGCATTGGAAACTTTGTATTCAGAGACAATAATGCCAATGGCATTCAGGATTTTGGAGAGCCTTGTATAGCTGGAGTAGGCGTAAGGCTTTTCAACAGCAGCGGTACACAAATTGCCACTACCACCTCTAACAGCAGCGGCATCTACACCTTTGCGAACCTTGCCGCCGGCACCTATTCAGTTGCTTTTACTACACCTTTAGGATTTACGCCAACACTTAGTAATGTTGGTAACAATGACAATATCGACAGCGACCCGGTTGGTGGAACAGCTAGTGGAATTATTTTGGCACAGGGCCAGGTAAACACAAGCGTGGATGCAGGCTTTATCCCATCCATACTTGCACTAGGCAACAGGGTATGGTATGATGCCAATAACAACGGTATGAACAACTTTTTTGAGAGTGGCATTAGAAACGTTACTGTAAGATTGTACACTGACAATGATAACAACAACGTGGCAGATGGTGCAGCCATCGCAACAAGAGATACCGATGCCTGGGGTTATTATTTGTTTAACGGTCTTGCGCCGGGCAACTATATTGTTGGTGTTGTAATTCCTGCAGGCTATATAAGCAGTGCTGTAAATGCAGGCGACCCGGATAATAATAGAGGTCTTGATGATAATGGACAGGTAGTTGTTGGTAACGAAATAAGAGGACTTGGTATAACACTCACATTAGGCGGGGAATTTGATGGAATCAGGCCAAATACCAATACCAATAATACGTATGATTTTGGATTACTGCCCGATTGCAATTGCATCAGCATGAACGGTAACCTACTAACAAATGGCAGTTTTGAAAGTGGCACAACCGGCTGGATAGCCAATGGAGGCACTGTATTTGCCGGTACAGGGTATGTTGCCTGTGGTTGGAAAAACGGATTTAATAGTGCATCTTCCGGTAGATTATCAAGGGTTTACCAGGATGTAAATGTTGCTTCAGGCACTACGCTTACATTGAACGCTTTTGCTGGTATCCATACACGTGGCATAACGTGTAGTCCAACGATAAGTTTGATATACCTGAATGCCTCGGGTATTGTGCTAAGCCAAACGGATGTTGCTGTCACCCAGAATGTAGATGCAAACTTTGGTCAGTTGGCTATGTACACTATAACTGCCACAGCACCAACAGGGGCCACCAAAGCAAGAGTACAAAGTTCAACAACCTGCAACACCATGAAGCTCGATGCATTTTGTTTAAGAGTGGTGAGCACAACCTTTGCAAAAGCTGAAAAAAATCCAGTCAAAAGAGCCGAACCTGAAGAAAAAGTATTTAAGGTAACGGCAACCCCTAACCCGGTTGTAGGTTTGTTTAACCTGTCCATTAACTCTTTTGACAAGCTTTCCCCTGTTAATATAAGGATACTCAATATAGACGGAAAGGTTCTGTTGATTCAAAAGACCATTGCAAATAGCACGCTAAAAATTGATGCTGCAGCATGGGTAAGCGGAATCTATCTTGTAGAAGTTATCCAGGGCAAACAAAACAAAGTCATTAAAATAATAAAAACAAATTAATCGTATTGATCAAACTTTAAAAAGAGGCTGAATTTACAGCCTCTTTTTTTCGCAACCGATGTTTTTTATTGGTTGGTTATTTGGGTGTTTATCTAAACGCTCAAAACATAGATGAAGAAATAGTTTTAACAACACTCACATGCTAAACTTTTTATACGGACTGTGGTAAATAGGAAAAAATATGAAAAAATATGAAAATTATAGAAGCTTTCCCGAGTGCATTTGGCAACCGATACTTATCAGATTTTGCTATCAGCCGTTGACGGTGTCCACTACTACCAAGGACTAAAAAAAATTAGAATATTGCGTCAAATATTTCTAACATCAACAATGTATATTTGAAATTCGTTTTGTAAGTTTTACCTAATAAAAATAATATCTGGATGAGCAGCCTAAAGCATCGTTTCATTATAACAAAATTTCTAATTTTATTTTGCTTTCAAGTATCTGCACAAACCAACGAAGCAGATAGTCTAAAAAAAATACTTTTTACCAAAATAGTGGACAGCACCAGAGTAGACGTGTTGAACAGCTTAAGCAAGAGTTTATATAGCATCAATCTGGATACGGCTGTTACGGTTGCTTTATCATCCAAAGAATTGGCCGAAAAGATCAATTATCGGCCCGGCTTAGCCCTTGCTTTTAAGAACATAGGCATCGGTTATTACTACCAGGGGAAATATAAAGAAGCCGTTTTAACCTGGCAACAGGCCATCGAAGTGTATAAGTTAATTGAAGATAAGAAAGGGGTTGCCAATATGTTAAGTAACCAGGGAGCCATTTACTTTAATGAGGGGGATGACGCCAAATCACTGGAATTGCATTTACAATCTTTAAAAATGTCGGAAGCGATTGGCGACACATTGAGGATTCTTACTTCACTTACAAACATTGGGGCGATTTATTTAAACAAATCTGCTACGTACAACAAAGCGCTCGAATTTTTTCTGCGATCCTACAAGTTGAGTATGGAAATTAAAGATCCTTACTCTATTGGAACATCCACTGCAAACCTTGGAGAAACCTATTATAAAATGGGTGATGATTCAACGGCACTAGTTTACTTATATCAATCTAAAAAAGCGTACAACGATAATGAAAACCTTCCCTACACATTGAATTATATCGGAAGGGTTTTTACCCGACAAAAAAAGTTTGAGCAGGCAATAAGCATTCATACGGAAGCTTACAAGATCACAAGAAAACTGGATACACGCCTTGATATGACACAATCTCTTATCGGCCTTGGGCAGGCTTATGCTGCAAATAAAGAAATGGAACCTGCCATTCAAACCTATAAGCAAGCACTTGATGTGGGCATTCCAATTCATGCAGCTACCGAAATGAAGGATGCCTACGAGGGCTTGTCAGCAGCATACTTGTCACTATCAGATTTTGCCAATGCCTCTAAATATCAAAATCTTTTACTGGCAATTAAGGATACCATCTATAACAGAGAAACAGATAAAAAATTGGGCACGCTGCAATTTACTTTTGATCTTGAAAAGAAAGAGTCTGAGATAAATTTATTGAACAAAGACAAAAAAATACAAGAACAGGAAATTAAAAGACAGAAGCTGGTAAAATATGGATTCATTGGCGGCTTCACTGTCGTCCTTTTATTTGCCAGCATATTTTTAAAACAACGAAACCGGATCAGCAAAGAAAAAAAGAGAAGTGATGAATTGCTACTCAATATTTTGCCGGAGGAAACTGCAGAAGAATTAAAAGCAACTGGTGCCGCAAAAACAAAAAGTCTGGATATGGTGAGTGTACTATTTACCGACTTTAAAAACTTTACACAGGCAAGTGAAATATTAACGCCGGAAGAATTGGTGGCGGAAATCAATCATTGTTACAGCGAGTTTGATCGCATCATTACCCTGCATGGAATTGAAAAAATAAAAACAATCGGCGATTCGTATATGTGTGCCGGTGGATTACCGGTAACGAATAATACACACCCTGTTGATGTAGTAGCTGCGGGGTTGCAGATGGTACAATTTATTGAAGCAAATAAAAAAGACAGACAAGAGCGGGAACTACCGTTTTTCGAATTGCGCCTTGGCATTCACACCGGCCCCGTTGTTGCAGGAATTGTAGGGATCAAAAAATTCGCTTACGATATTTGGGGGGATACCGTAAATACAGCATCCCGCATGGAAAGCAGTGGACAAATAGGTAAAGTAAACATCAGCGGAAGTACGTATGAATTAGTAAAAGATAAATTTACTTGCATCCATCGTGGTAAAATTGAAGCTAAAAACAAAGGACTGATTGATATGTATTTTGTAGAAGGGTAAGTGTCTGTTATTCCAGAACAAATTGTAATTTTTAATGCATTCGTAATTGAAAGACAAGTACAATGCTTTGCAAAACTAAATACCGGATAAAATAAAATACTCAAGGATTGTTAACTAGCCTACAATATCGCTGCCTTTTTTAACAACTTACGCTTCTGCCTTCCTGATGATTTTATTGAGCAACTCCAAATCCTCGTTCCATTTTTTCATTTGCTTATTGTATGCTTCCTGCGTTTTTATTATCCTAAGCGTATGGGGTGAGCCTTTTCGAATTGTTTCGGTTTTTAAATCAATCACCACATTACTGATGGCGTTTTCCATTTCATTTCTCTGACCTTGGATTTTCTGGTAGTTAAAAACTTGTTGGTCAGGCGATTCTAAAAATGATCTTAATATTTCCCATTGTTTAGCGTAACTGGTTGTTGAAGGCATTTGTCTGCACCAATTAGCTGGTGGCTGCGGTTGATTGTCTACCCGTTGCTGTAGGTATTGCCGGCAGCCAAGCATTATTTTATCAGTAAACTTAGTTCTTTCACTTACTGCCAGTAATTGTGGTACCAGCAAATGATTCATATATTTTCTATCACTAGTCCCTGTTAGTATTTCAGCCATTCGGTTTATCCATGCTTCATGCTGGGGCAATTTATTTTCTATCCAAAACAAATCGTTCAAAGCACCACTGGTTACGGAAAATTGTTTACGGCCTGAATTTACAGACAATTGAGAGAAATAATCCGGTAAGTTTTTGATTTGAGTTGTTACGATTTGATCGAGTAATGTAGCATTACCGAATGATCTTAGTAAAGCAAGTAGTTGCTCTATCACCTGCAGACTGATACTTTGTGTAACCTTTATAAATATTTTTTCGATGACAACAGCAGGAAAAAAATCAATCAATTTTAACCAATGAATCGTATCAATTTTAATAAAATAGAACTGAGCAATCTCCTGAGTGAGCCCCGGAAAAAATGGTTCATCTTTTCTGTTGATGATCCAGTCGGCAATCAGATTAAAGTTTGCATCTTCACGGGTTTTTTCATTGGTCAATCCGGTTGACAATATAAGCCCGGCAGCAGCGATTTCGCTATCGCTTATTGTACGAATACTATTGTTGAAATAGCCAATCCATTCCAATTTTGTTTTAGTGTCCTGCTCTGACAGAAATTGAGCATTCGCCTGTTGGCTCCATATCACCACGGCACCATAATGATACCAATGCATAAGGTCCGGGCCATAATTACCCATATAACCAGTAGCCTCTTTCATAATGGGTTCGTCCTCATCTAAGGCAAATGAAGCAATAAGATCAGTTTCGTCAAAGCTCAAATTGTTTAATGGAGGAATACCATTGACGAGCCAGTGGTCTATTGACAGCGACTGGTCGTACACTTCGACCATTTCTGCATCTTCGTCTACGGCATCATCATCATCGTAGCCGTTATATCCGCCTCCGCAATCCGGTTCGCCCGCCAGGTAAGAAGTTACCAAACACATTTTTGCATAGCATCCCGCTTTTTGTGCAGCGCTTAACAAGACTTCTGCTTTGGGCCGGTCGTTCAACTTAAGCGCATCTATCGAGAAATTTTCTGGTGTGTATTGATGCCCCAACAAGACAATATGTGGTTTTGTATTGCCGCTTTTTTGCTCTCTGGTTAATATTTCAGCTAACTGTTTCACATAAGTTTCAACCGTGGTAAGCTTAATTTTTTCACCAGATTTTTGCTGCACAAGGTTATATACGAGGCAAACTCTGTATCCTGAGGTTAACGGTTTTATTTCATGATCGCAATCCGCATAAAAAGCCGCATAGTTGATTCTATAGTCACCGGAGTCTTCTGCAAAATCGGCCACTTCTTCCACTCCTTCAAAACTTACCACTAATTCGCCACCCGTATGTTTTGACGGCAAACTAATTACCAGCGTACCAAACATCCCTTTTTCTTTTTCAGAATCTTTGTGCGGAAGAAAAAAATCACCTTTTTCATAAATAAGCATTTTATAAAGATGTGCTGAGATGGTATAATCTTCCAGGCCCAGATCCGGCTTAATGTTCCTTATAATTTTATCCAAAAAAACAGCCCAACTTTTGCCATTAAAAGATAATTGGCTGGCATCTATTTCACTGGTACTTCTTACGGTACTATCTACAATGGTTTGGCTACCTTTTCCAAAAGGCGCCCTCCGGGCCACATGTATCAGGGCTTTGGCTTGCATTTCAGTAATGGGATAAGCAATCTCACCTACGCCATTTACTTCCAGCCCCGGAAACTGAAACGCTTCTTTGTGTACACTGATAAACTTACCGCTTCCTTTTAAACCTTTGAGGCAGCTTAAAATATTTTCTTTGATGTTATCCATAAAGTATTTGACGTTGTTTGAAATTGATTAAAGCAAAATGAGAAATACAGTAAAAATAAAAAGAACAATTTAAAAAAGGTCTCAAAAATATTTTTTTACACCCTACCGTTGAAGAACCCGACTACCAATCAACTGTTGGGTTAAAATTACAGGAGCGTGAATGGTTTATTTTTAAAAAGGGAAATAGTTTCAATTTGGTAGAGGATCTTGGAATGTTTTAAGGGGTTTATTCCTGATTATTCAACCTGCATGTACATCGAAAATGGGAATTGCAGCCGCATAATACAGGTTCCTGAAAGATTATCGACCTGCAACGATTATAAACAACCCTTAAAAAACATTACATTTTGCTTCCAAATAGAAAAGAAGAAGTACATAATCGGCTGCATGTAACTGTAGAACCGGTGACGGACCGGGAGATCAGTTCTAAAAAAACCAAGAACAAATAAAAGCTGCTGTAGATAAAAAAGTTATTGAAGGACTTAACATTAATGTAATATTTAGTTAACATGTGTTGTGGTTTGGGGAAGTAACTTTATTTGAAACTTTTGATCAAGTTATTCAGTTAAAGAGCGGGGGGCAATTGGAATATTCTATTTCTTCTTTACCGCAAATGACTGGGTGAGCGCTTGTTATCAATGCTAATTCTATTAAAAAAGTGGCTAAGCCCATCAATCAATTGAAAGTAAAATATCAAAGTAAAAATAAAGATTTACAATCAGTGACGTTGTATAAATGTCTCTGGGCAATTCTAAAATGCTCTTTTATGGGGCCATCTTTTTTCTAATTATGCAGGCTATACAACGGTATCATTACAATCGGTTACAGCAATTTTTGTATCAGTTACAACAGGAATCTGAAGCTTACGAACTCCCTACTCATCATCGAAATTCTATCGTTGAACAAGAAGAAAAATTAAAACAGTTGTATGTTAATTACCAACAGTCATTGCAGCAGGTAGCCATCTTGATTAAACAATATGAAATAGAGCACCAGTCCGTTAGGCGATTGGTAAATAGTCATAAGCAGCTTGCGAAAGTCAGGTTGAAGACAAGGATAACGAAAGAGTTTTTACTACCGGCCAAAGTAAATCTTGAAAGTAATTGACGTTGATGTGGACAGGCGATATTATTGCAGGCTGTAAGCAGCATATATTAACGTTGCCTTCTATACCCAGTAAGATGTTCAAATCTATAAAATAACGAGATGAAAAAA
>JBGSMI010000354.1:0-6803 GCA_041740215.1 Ferruginibacter sp. | reverse complement strand
AACATTCAAACTCTCTTTATTAAAAAAATATATAAACTTAAAAAATACAAACATATAAGGGATCACCGTTAAGCCCGTTGCTTTTCAACCTCCTGTTGCACAAACTGGATAAGGAGTTGCATGAGCGAGGTCATAGCTTTGCACGCTATGGGGATGATGGCAGCATTTATGTGAAGCGTGAGAAGTAAGCCCATCGGGTGTTGGAGAGTATCACGAAGTCAATAGAAGGACAACTAAAGCTAAAAATAAACAGGGAAAAGACGAAGATCAGCCAACCGTATCAAAGCAGGCTGCTGGGTTTTTCTTTTTATCGCAACGAGGGCGAATGGAAGATTAGGATAGCACCGAAATCTTTGGAACGGATAAAGGAAAAGTTGAGAAGTAAAACGAAGCGTAATGATCCATCGAATGCGGCGGAGAAAATAAAGAAGATCGAAGCGATGGTTAGGGGATGGGTGAATTACTTTTCAATAGCTACAGCAAAGAGTTTGATGAAGCGGCTGGATGAAATGTTACGAGTAAGATTGAGCATGTGTATATGGAAACAATGGAAAAAGCCAAGGACGAAAATCAGTGATTTGGTCAAGTTGGGGGTAAGCCATTGTAACGCCTATCAATGGGGGAACAACACCATTGGTTACTGTCGGGTAGCACATGGTCCGATATTGTGTACAACGCTGAATAATGAGTATTTTCAGAGACTTGGATACGTGGGATTCTATAACCATTACAACTGGAAAACAGCGCAACAACTAAAATTATTCTAACAAACCGCCGTATACCAGACCGGTACGTACGGTAGTGTGAGAGGACAGGTAGCGAACTAATCGCTACCTTCCTACTCGATTGAGAAGTTATTTCAGGACGAGTCATATATATTACAACGTTCAAATAGTGTTGCGGATAATCGAACTATTCCCTTCGATAAAAGTTCATTAACGGTACACTGTACAAGAGGGCCCAGCCTGATTGCCCGGGCAGACAGAGATGCAACAATGCCCCCAAAGTTTCACCGCCCGGACAAAAAATAAATGCTAGTAATGCACTATAAAAGCAAAATCCCAACCGCTCAGCGATTGGGATTTTGTCTATAAATCATTGCAAAAGTTTATTTAAAAATCTTTTCGATATAACCTGCAACTTCGCCTGGTTTGGCTTTGGCAATTTTACCAAGACCAGCTTTAAATGTGGGATCCGTAAAGCTCTTGTATTGCTCGGGAATAAAGCCTCTGAATTCAATAATATAATCAACCCCTTTTTTCACCTTGCTTACATCACTCACTTTTAGAAGGTAGTCACAAAATGCTTCGGTCATTTCAAGTTTCTCTTGTCCGGGAGGTGCATTTTCGTAGCGCTCGGCAATGAAATCAAAATCAGCTTCTGTTCCGTTGGCAACCAATATTGAACTTACTACATCACCCAATGCTCCTTTTGCATCTGAGCTATATTTCTTTGCCAACTCATAAGATTTCGTTGGTTCCAAAGTACTCAATCCTTCCAGCGCTGCACCTGCCACACTATACGAAGAATCGCCCACGGCTTTATTGAACAGTGATAGATATTTTACATCTTTTGTGGCGGCTAAAAAACTCAATGCAGCCGCTTTTGTTTTTTTATTTTTATCAGTACCAGCGATTGACTCAATAGAGGTGAGTACTTTCGCATCTTTACCAAATTTTGATTTGGCCAATAAATTAATAGTCTGCCTTCGTAAACCTTCATATTTATCATCTAAGCCTAATAACAATTCAGTCATATTTTTCTTATTGAAAAAATCAAGTGCCTCTTTTCTATCTAAATAGTTGGGTGCATATTGATATTGGGCAACAAAGTTTTCAGCAGTTTTATTATCGGTCTTTTCCCAAAGCAATACTTTATCCGCATCTACATTTATAAGGTCTGGTTTTGAGATGGTGGCAAATTCAAATGTGTCCACTTTGTTTTCCATCATTACATGGTAGCGTTTTTTATCCTTTCCGGTATAGATGTCAATTGCCATTGGTAACCTGAAAACTTTGTCGGTGTTTTGGGTTTGCTTAATGTACACGAATGCTTTTTTACCCGCCTCGTCATAACCATAACTGATATCTATTTTTGGATGACCGCTGCCATAATACCACTGGTTCCAAAACCAATTCATGTCTTTGCCGGTAATTTCTTCAAAAGCCAATCTGAGCTGGCCTGCTTCGCCTGCTTTAAATTTATTGGTAGTTAAATAATTATTGAGCGATTTAAAAAAGGCATCATCGCCCACATAATTGCGTAGCATGTGTAAAATACGTCCGCCTTTATTGTAGCTAACGGCATCAAACATATCTTCTTTGTCAGAATATCTAAAGCGAACCAAATCTTTTTTATCACTACCACTTTGGATATAGCCTTGCATATCTTCAAGGTTATGGGCATCAGCAGCATCTTTACCATATTTGTATTCGCTCCATAAGTATTCGCTGTAGTTTGCAAAACTTTCATTCACAGTAAGGTTGCTCCAGCTTTCTGCAGTCACCAAATCTCCAAACCATTGGTGAAACAGTTCATGTGCAATGGTACCTTCCCAACTGTTGCCATCGGTTAACTGTCTTGAGTTTTGATAAGCACTTTCCTGGTGTAAAGTTGCGGTGGTGTTTTCCATGGCGCCACTTACATAATCTCTTCCTACCATCTGCGAATATTTGGCCCATGGATACTCAACTCCTAGTTTGGTTGAAAAGAATTGAATCATTTCGGGCGTGTTGCCAAAAACACCTTTTGCATAAGGCGCTTCTTTCTTCTCTACATAATAACTCACTTCTTTGCCTTTGTATGGAACATCTTTGATTATAGCAAAGTCACCCACTCCCATAAAAAATAAATAAGGAGCATGCGGCAAATCCATTTTCCAGTAATCCGTTCTGGTGCCATCTGTGTTCTTCTTTTGGCTTATCAATAAACCGTTGCTAAGTGTAACATACTTTGCAGGCACCGTCATATAAATTTCCTCCGTTGATTTTTGATTGGGCTTATCAATGGTAGGCATCCAAACGCTGTTGGCTTCGGTTTCACCTTGCGTCCAAATTTGCACGGGCTTGTCTTTATCCTCCCCGGTTGGATTAATAAAGTATAAACCTTTTGCATCCGTAATTGCTGCACTTCCTTGTACTTTCAACTCATCCGGTTTGGCGGTATAAGAGATATAGATGGTGTAGTTTTCGCTTCCTTTATACATCTTATCCAGCTTGATGAACAACTGCATTCCATCATAGGTATATTTTAAACCAACCTTGGCTGCACCTTTTATCATCGCTATTTCTTTAATGTCCATACCCTTTGCATCAAGCGTTAATGAGTCGGTGGAATAGAAATGTGGTTTTAAGGTTATCCAGGCCTTTCCATACATCCATGCCTTTGTGTAATCAAATTTTACATCCAGTTTGGTATGCACCAGGTCATTAATTTTTGTGTAGCTTTCTCTATATATTTTTTTCCAGGAGCTGTCCTTTACAACTTTTCCTGGCTGTGCTTCAGCACTTCCAATTCCTATCAGAATAACAATAAACAACAAAATTTTCTTCATATTTTTTTTTATTTGGCTGTAAAAGTAGGTGTAGTCTTGTTAAAGCAAAACGAATTTTATGATAAATGGCAAATCCATAACTATAATAAGTAGTTTTGTAAGCAAAGCAAGCAAGGCATGAAGCATCTACAGGTTTTACTTTTTACGCTATTTCTTTTTTCGTTTAATGGCATAAAAGCTCAACAAAATCATTACATCTACATTCAAACTGAAAATAAGCAACCATTTTATTTAAAGCTGGATAACAAACAATACAGCTCTTCCATCTCCGGTTACCTGATTGTGCCCAAATTAAAGGACGGTAGCTATAACCTTAAAATTGGCTTTCCGAAAAATGAATGGCCTGAACAAAATATGGCTTGCACCATTGCCGATAACGATATTGGATACCTGTTGAAAAACTTTGGCGATAAAGGCTGGGGATTATTCAACCTGCAATCACTGGCGGTTTTAATGGCCGAAAACAAGGGGGAAACGGAAAGTATTGAAATAGTGAATAAAACGGATGCTTTTTCTAATATGCTTTCAAGTGTTGTAAACGACTCTACCATCAGGCAAACGGAAATAGCTAAGGCGGAAGTTAAAATTGATCCTGTTAAAGAAGTAGAAAAAGCGCCGCTGGTTGAAGTCAATGTAAAAGAAATGACTGTGGTTGTAGCAGAAGCGCCAAAAGAGGAAATGAAGTCAACAGAGCTGAAGTACGAAAGTGAAAACCCTGTTGTGGCCAAAGAAATTGAAAAAGCAGTAACAGCGAAGGAAGAAGTAATTGCGATCAATGAACCAAAGTCTTCGATTATCCGCAGTTTGTTCAATAAAAATGCCGACGGTACAGAGATGATTTATGTAGACGATGTAAATGGCATTAAAGATACCGTTCGGGTTTTTATTCCGGCGGATAAAAATGCAGAAACAGTTGTTGAAGAAAAAGCGGCCATTGCTAAAAAGCCAACAGAAAAAGCTATCACGCAGGAGCCGGTTGTAAAGCAAGAGGAAAAGGCAAAGAATGCAAGGTTTCTTGAAATTGAACTTCCCAATCCAAATCAAAAGCCAACAGATAGCAAACCGATAGAAAAAAAGGTAGCCGAGAAAGCAGCTCTTGAGAATAAGCTTGCTGAAGACAAACCAGTGGAAAACAAACCGATTGAAAAAAACGCTGAAGAGAAAATACCGGTAGAAAATAAGCCTGTTGAAAACACTTTTACTGACGTAAAGGAAATCAAAAAGCAAGAATCTAAAGCACCCGTTGACAAGGCGGTTGAACAACCAATTCAAAAAGCGCCCATGATAAATTCTGATTGTAAGAATTTTGCAATGGAGGATGATTTTTTAAAGCTGCGTAAAAAAATGGTTTCAAAAGAGGAGGAGGATGAGATGGTGCAGATTGCAAAGAAGGTATTTAAGGTAAAATGTTTTACGGTAGAGCAGGTGAAAAATTTGAGCGTGCTATTTTTAAAAGATTCCGGTAAGTACGCTTTCTTTGATATGGCATATCCTTTCGTGGCAGATTCACACAACTTTCATATTCTCAAAAACCAGTTGACAGAAACCTATTATATAGATCGTTTTCGGGCAATGATTCGTCATTAAAATATACTCCTCCGGTATTGATTACATTTATGGACAACCGCTATGCAACGCTATTTCGTCGAAGTTTTTTACAAAGGCACCAACTATTCGGGTTTTCAAATTCAGCAGAATGCCAATTCTATTCAGGCGGAAATAGAGATGGTTCTTCAAATTTTTTTTAAAAATGTTTTTCAGTTGACTTGCTCATCCCGGACGGATGCAGGTGTACATGCACTTAGTAATTTTTTTCATTTCGATTCCGAATCATCCATTGTTTCCTTTGATGAAGATGCCTTAAAAAAAGCAGTGTATAATCTCAATGCAATGCTCCCTGATGATATTGTAATAAAACAAATTTTTAAAGTAGCTGCAAATGCTCACAGCCGTTTTGATGCCACTAGCAGAGAATACAATTACTATATCTACCAGGATAAAAATCCTTTTTCGGCAGATCGTTCTTTTTTTTACCCCTATACGCTTGACCTGAATTTATTACAGCAAGCCGCTGATTTATTATTGCAGTATGAAGACTTTACTACTTTTTCAAAAAAGAATACACAGGTTAAAAGTTTTATTTGTCAGATAAAACAAAGTAACTGGCGAAGTGGTCAGGATTCAATTGTTTACCATGTGGAAGGCAATCGTTTTTTGCGTGGCATGGTTCGTGGCCTGGTTGGTACGATGTTGCGGGTAGGCACAGGTAGAATTTGTACTGATGAATTTAAGCAAATCATCGAAGGAAAGGATAATACAAAAGCTGATTTTTCCGTGCCGCCTCAGGGGCTTTTTTTAATCAAGGTGAACTATGGTAAAAAGCAACAATCAGTTTAGAATGTATAGAAGTTGCAGTGACCCTTTTGCTGGCTTCCCTATATGTTGTGGATGTATAAGTTAATTGTTTTCAAACTAAAATGCCAGGCATGCAATAGCGAGCTGGATTTTTAAGTTAAAATAAGGCGATCAAAAAGATCGAAGTTTAAAATTGCACATTAAAATTATTAGAACGTAGCTTTTAAGGGAATATCTGTGTTGATTGATGAATGCATTGCAGCTTATTTATAAACTCCAGGTTATATTGATATTGTTATTGATTCATGAGTTGATAATTAAACCATTTGCCATTTTAGATTACCTCAAAAAAAAAGATGATGAAACGCAGTATGGCAGTGCTTTTTACGTTTTAAATTGTAATTAAAGCAAAAAAATAGCTCTTATTTTTGTATTAAAATTTGCTCGTAAATCATATTACGGTATCTTTGCCGCCCGCCTTTAAAAAAGCGAATAGTTCTTAGCAAGCCAGTTGAAAATTTATACAGAGATTTCTAAAATAGATTTAAATAAGGTTGGTTTGTAGTGCAAACAGACATACATTTGCACTCCGAAATAATAATCGGGTTTTGTTCTTTAAATTATTAGGCTAATTAATTCATTATCATAACGTTAAGTGTAAAATTTTTAAAAAGATTCTGCAATTAAATTTGGCTAAATACATACGGACCCTTACTTTTGCACTCCGATAAAATCGGGTGGCAGATAAAACGGTCAGAAAGTTCTTTGAAAGATTGGAAACAACAGCATGAAACTTCGGTTTCGAAAACAGTAAACCTGTCAAAATAATAATTAAGATTTGACAAAGTTTTTTTTCATAGAGAAAATACTAAAGTCAGCTCAAACAAAACATTTA
>JBGSMI010000348.1:0-5542 GCA_041740215.1 Ferruginibacter sp. | reverse complement strand
ACCCCTAGACAAATCGTATCGTGATAATTTTAAAATACAACTACCATTGACTGTTGAATCAATAACAGTATTATAAGTATTTCCTCTAAAATTTAGAAAGCGTATTCCCATACTATGTACGCCTTTAATATAAGAAAATTGGGTTTTTGTATTTGTAGAATCAAAGACAATATTAACTTCTTCATTAGCATTTTGACTAGCATTTTGGTATTTGACCGTTAATGCTAAATACCCTCCATTAGAGTTATCATAGTAAACACCAAAAGGCGCATCACACAGAAACTTACAATCAGTTTGTGCCACCCAGGCCTTACCATTTACCAGACAACCAAAGGTATTTGCTCCTGTTTGTGTGGCAGATGGTAATTTATCTATTTCCGCGATTTTTTCTTTTTTACAACCTGCTGCGCATTGCAACATAAGCATTGTAATGATTAGTATATTTTTCATTTGTATGTTTTTAGATAAAAAATATTTACTGGCATAGCATTTCATTTATTTAAATAAAAAATGACGATTTCTAAAGCAATTAATTGAATTATCATGAGTGGGGTGGCAATGTAGTAATGGTAAAATAGTTTTGCGTATGCTGAGGCTTATGTCAGCATCTGTTCTGTTTCCTTTTGTGTGGCGGGGCTTTGCCATTGTTGGGAGGTTTGTATAATGTGAATGTATGTTTAATTTTTCAGGTTAAGTGTAGAACCTATAACATGTAATTGTAATCACTGAGGTCTAAAAGCGGGTAGCTGTTCTCGGCAAGGATGCCTGTTGGTATTAGTATTTTATTGATCTGCGCCAGTATATTATTTATGGCTACACGCACACTATCGGTATCTTGTGATTTTGCAAGAAAACTAAAAAAGCTGGTTGCTATTATAAAAGCAATTTTTAAACGGGCATAAGTGAATATATTTTGGTTGCGTATTTTAGGTCTATAAAATATGAACGTAGAATTTCTCAATATGCTCCTTTAAAATCTTCATATTTTATACGAAGTATCTTATGAATAATTAAAATCGAAGTCAGCAATATGAAGAATAATTTTGATAAAAATGAAAGGGTGGTTTCAAAAGAACTATTGGGTAAAAAACTAATTCTTGTATAGAATACAAAAAATACCGTAGAAAGAATTAGAATCCAATTTGAAGTATTATAAAAATCTGCAAGTTTTTTACTGTCTTGTTCTGTTGCAGTTATAATTTTCTTTTACCTTTCTTCTAAAAAATTGCTGAAGTCTTTGTCGTTGAAGTCAATGTCCATAAATAATAAAAGTAAAATATGATTAGAAAGCGAACAAATGGCACAAAAAATCATAATTAGGCTAATGTTGTGGCTTTACCCAAATGTATAAATCGTCTCTACCAGTTTGAACTTTTTAAAGATTTGAAAAAAATATTTAAAAACAAAAGGCTCGCAAACTATTTACTAAAAGTATCTAAGAAGAAATACATTTAGCATAGGCCGTATTTAAAATTGTCGCAGCTCAATAGAGGGTTGCCAACCTTTTTTAAGTGTTTTTACCAGAAAAGAACCTGCACGGGGTTGGCAACCCTTCCGACAATTTTAAATGCACCATTAGTATGCGAAAGTTTCAACAAACTATTCTTATGTACAACAAGAAAATCCTGCATCACCAATCTAGCTTATTCCGGGCAACCCAATACCTAATCCTATAAAATCAAACCAACAACAATCAATTTTAAAAGCCTAATTTTTAAATCGTCTGTATCAAAAACAAAATCATTAAAAATATCTTACCTAACCAAACTACCGTTTATCCAACACAAAAACTTGTATAAAAAATACCCATCATTCAAAAAAATAGCCGCCACCCTATTGCCTCGCCTTATTAGGTGCCACTGGTGCCGGTGCCTTTTTAACGGGATGCTGTTTCAATTCTTCCATTACAATTTGTATGGCTTTTTCCAGTTGCGGATCTTTGCCATTGATGACATCTGCCGGCCATTGCTCCACTTCAATGTCGGGTGGTGTGCCCACGTTTTCTATTCCAAATCCGTTCTCATCAAAAAAGGCCAGGTTTGGTGCTGTTACTACGCCGCCATCCAGCAACTCCGGATACCCCAATACGCCTACCAATCCGCCCCAGGTGGTTTTGCCTATTAGCGTTCCCAATTTTGCCTGGCGAAAAAGATAGGGAAGATAGTCCCCGCCCGAGCCTGCTGTTTCATCTATCAACATTACTTTCGGGCCCTGGATAGAAGCATTGGGAGCCTTCTGGTCTTTACCATAGCGGTACCGCCAGTAAGATTGTACGGGGCGCTTCAACAAGTCGATATAATAATCTGCCAACTGCCCGCCCCCATTGAATCTTTCATCAATGATAATTCCTGCCTTGTTTACCTGCGGAAAAAAATAACGTTTGAAATATTCATGACCACCGGAACCCGTATTCGGCACATACACATACGCTACTTGTCCATTGGTGGCTTCGTTTACTTTTCGCATGTTGCCTTCTACCCAATCTCTGTTGCGCAACGCTACTTCACTGGCCACCGGTACTACTTTTACACAACGGGTATTGGCACCGTCTGGAGTGGATGCAACAGCAATGGTTACAATTTTGCCGGCCGTGTTTTCAAAATAACTGTAAAAGTTATTATCTGCAGTAACGTCAGCACCATTTACTTTAAGAATATAATCTCCCACCTGCACATCTACACCCGGCTCTGTCAATGGAGAACGCAGGTCGGGAGTCCAATTCAAGCCACCATAAATTTTAGTGATGCAGTAGCGGTTATTTTTTGTTTCATAATCAGCTCCTAACAAACCGCCTGGCACCACATCAGGATTGGCACGCCGGTCGCCCACATCATTAAAGCGGTGATGACCCACAGAGAGCTCGCTAAACATCCATTGCATCACCCGGTATAAATCATTGGCACTTGCTACGTCGGGCAATAATACCTCATACTTTTTCTTCATCGCCACCCAATCCACACCATGCATTTTTGCATCATAAAAATAATCCCGGTTCACACGCCATGCCTCGTTAAAAATATTTTTCCATTCTTCTTTGGGAGATATTTTAACCTGTAAAGAACTGGTATTAATCATCGATTCCGCAGTAGGCTTTTGACCGGTAGCAGCAACGCCCCATTTGCCTTTTATCATAAACAAAGTTTTTTCACCTTTTGCTGCAATGCTGTACCAATCTGCAGGCATAATCACTTCTTCTTTTCGCTTCTTGAAAGAATATAGTTGAAGGTTGGCAGGGCCTGCATTACGTGGCGCATCCGCCAGGTAAAACAACTCACCTTCTTTAACACAAGACAATGAACGATAGCGCCCGCTTGCAAGTGGAAAAGGAACGATCCTGTTCTGGATACCATCCCAGTCTATTTTTAATTTGGTTTTGGCAGTGTCTGCTTTAGCGGTTGCTTTGCCTGCAGTATCTGTTGCAGGCTCTGTTTCATTCTCTTTTGCAAATGGCGACATCACCTGTTTTTGCAAGGTTACCAGGTATATTTCGTTGGTAGCCTCCATGTCATTGCTCGATTGATCGAACCAGTTTAAAACGGGGCCTGCATCCGTACTGGCAAGCAAGTAAATATATTTTCCCGAAGGATCAAACGTAGGTTCTGTTACATTCGATAATGCATCTGTAAGGGCATACGATTTATTCTCTGACAGCGAATAAATAAAGGCACGCTCAAAATTGGTTTCAGTAATCGTCGTATAAGCAATGTTGTTGGCATCAGACGACCAGCTACCAAAAAGTTCCCTAAACGCACCAGGAACATAATGCACATCTTCCCCAATTTTTACCGTTTTTCCCGCCGCAATATCTGTAACGTAAAGGCGGCGTCCATTGTCTACAAAAGCAATTTTTTTACTATCGGGCGACCAATGCAAATTGGCATAAAAACCGGCACCGTTTAGTTTGATGGCCCGGGTGGTGCCACTACCATCCTGGTTTTTTATATGCAGTTCGTATTCACCCGAAGCATCGCTGAAGTAGGCAATCAATTTTCCGTTGGGTGACCAGGCAGGTTCCTTTTCGTGCAGGCCAACTGTATTGGTTAAATTAAATGCATCGCCTTTTCCAGCCGGAAGTGTAATAATATCGCCCCGGTAATCCAGAACCATCCTTGCACCAGTGGGAGAAATACCTCCACCACGAATATGCTCATCGCCCTTTACAAATCTTTCACGCTGGTCTAACAAATCGGCAGCGATGCCTATTTTAATTTTTGAAGTATTGTTGCTGGATAGGTTATAAACCTGCAGGTATCCGCCTTGCGAAAAAATAATTGCATCAGAAGATCCTTCGAGACTGGAAACGGGGAAGTCGTTATTTTTTGTAAGCTGGCTTACGGCTTTGGCTGCAACATCATAACTGTATAAATTAAACTCTCCATTCCGATCGCTGCGAAAGTAAACTTTGCTACCCTTCCAAACCGGTTTAGAATCATTGCTGCCGGTTTTAGGTTTAGGTATTTCAATAACATTGTGCGATTTAATATCGTACAACCAAATCCGGCTCATGGTGCCGCCACGGTAGTTTTTCCATTGCTCAAACCTGTCTGGGATGGTTGTGTAAGCAATGCTGTTTCCATCCGGACTGTACGATGCCCAAAATGCATTCGGAATGGCGAGTTGCTGCTCAGCTCCTGAGGCAATATCAACCGTAAACAATTGAAAGTACCGACTCGTAAAACTATTGCGTTGCGAAGCAAACAATATTTTTTTACCATCGGGCGAAAAGTCACGAACAAGATCGGCGCCGGGATGCCAGGTAAGCCGCTTTGGAACTCCACCAGCAGCAGGCACTACAAATACATCTGTATTGCCATCGTACTGGCCGGTGAAGGCAATCATGCTGCCATCCGGAGAAAATACCGGGTTTGATTCTGTGCCTTCGCTCACGGTGATTCTTCTTGGGTAAGATCCATCTCTATTGGACACCCATAAATCTTCTGCATAAATAAATGCAATGGTATTTTTACTGATTGTGGGCTGCCAAAGTAACCGGGTATCGGTGGTATTTTGTGCAAACAAACTGGCACTAAATAACAGGGTGACTGCTACTGTCAGGAAAAAACGAAACTGTATCATAATAATCAAATTAGCGTGAAAGGGAATTTAGTTTGAACGACCGGGTTGTTTACAAAGCATGCGGTAAATGTAAGTCTTTGCCGCAGCTTATTAAAAACTGGTAATGAATATAGTAACAAATAATGAAAAGACAAATGCCTGGGGAATAAAGTTGGTGGTTGGGGGGTATGGGGAGTTAAAATATCTTGATGATTGATGTATGCAAGCATTGATTCGTAGTTATTAAAAATGTAGCGTTAGTCTTGTAAGTAGGAAGATGCCTTGAATCAAATAAACGGAATAAATTTCGGTTTTCCTGTCCAAAGAATTGCCTCATTGTCATCCCTAATACTTTCAAATTCCGGCAATAAATCCTTGTTGTTTGTAGAAGCCATAAAAAATAATGGTGTTTGATTATATAATTACTAGCGATACAACTGTGCTTTGCCCATTGGTATTTCAGGCAACATTACTAAAAATATTTTTT
>JBGSMI010000338.1:0-31706 GCA_041740215.1 Ferruginibacter sp. | reverse complement strand
GCCTGTTTCGTAAATAGATTTTGCCGTTGCCAGATTATAAGTACTTCTCTCTGCGAATTGCATCTTGTTGATTGAGGCAACCTTCAAAATAAATAAGCTGAAGCGGACGCCTATTCTTTGTTGAAGTAACTAATCCTTCTTCACGGTATTTCATTCTGCTTTAGAGGTCTGCTGTATAACCAGTGTACATCTCTTTGTCTTTCTCACTAAGCAAGACATAAACATAAAAATACTTTAAGCTTAATTTTTTAATCCAACATGATAAAATGCATTGATGCGGCTAAGTATGGTATTATTCGAATACCTTAACACTTCAAAACAAGATACCAGGTATTTTTTTAACCGGTCCGACGTAAATTCATCTGCCTTTTGATTACCTGGTAGCTGTAGAAATTGTCTCATCTCCTTCAGGTATGTTTTTTCAATTTCATCGTTGTAACCTTTTAAAATGATCAATTCCCTCATTTTGGGTAGTATATGCGGATTGATGGTATTTATTATCACTGGTTTATTCGGATTCGCAGACCTGCGTACCTGTTTTGCTTGCTGTAAAACAGGCGCCTTGCTTGGAGGCTCATTTGCAATTTTTGGTAAAGTCACCCTATCAGCAGGCGTTGTTTTTTTCTTTTTAACCAGGTATGATCTCAGCGCCGTATTGTCGATTGCTGCAACTGCTTTAAATGCTTCTTCAATCAGTAGGTAGCCATCTTTGCTGCCAGCATCTAAAAGTTTTGGTCCACCGGCCGCCGCATATTTTTTTCACCGAATGGTTTAACACCGGCAGGTTGCTGAAGTAAATACCAATGCATTCCTGCTGATGGCGTACAAACGGTTTTAAAGTAATTGTATCTATAATAAAATGATTAACCCGTGAATTAAGCTGAATGGTATTATCATTGCATATGTAGTACTAGCAAGGTTTTCGAAGATATCGTTGTTTAGCCGTCTCTTGTATTTTTTCATGGCGTTGCCTTCCCTCAGTCACATGGTACGGAATGGTATTATCAAAAAACAAAACCAAAGTACAACATATCAATTAATAAAATTAAAGATTTGAAAAAAAGTTAATCAAGAGAAGAATCCTCCGCTAGTTCCTCGCTCCATCCTGAAATAATTGGGATGTTTAAAAACAGGGGAGGAAGGTCTGCAACGAGTTCAGTTTGCCAATGGTTCCTTACAGGCATGATGAGAAATTGAAATTGATAACGTTCGTTTGACTTTTTAGCTGGCTGTTTACAATTAATCGATAACTACAGATTTTTCCTTTAGTTCAAGCAGTTTTTCTTTATGCTGCAAAGCAGTTTGATAGCCAGTTTCAAAAATCTTATCTGCCTGTTTTACATCAAACATATCAAACCCATGGAGCGGTACCTCAATAAATACATCGCAGTCGTTCACCTTCAAATAGGCAGAATTGGCAATGGCCAGGTGAAAGCAGCGGTCCAATATATTCTTTGTCTTTAAAAAAGAGTGATTGGGAATCCCTTTTTCGATTTTATTTACATAAGATCCAATGATTACATCACAGCTATCCTTCAATGGTTCCGCAGGAAAATTATTTAGGATGCCTCCGTCCACAAGCAACATATCATCATACTTCACCGGCTCAAAAACCACTGGCACAGAGGCGGATGCCACAATCGCTTCAACCAGGTTGCCGGTTGAAAAAATGACTGAACGGCCTTTAATCAAATCGGTAGCGGCTACAAATAATTTTATTTTCAAGCCATCAAAATGCTCCTGCCCAATGGCTTCATGCAATAGTTTTCTCAAGACATCCATGGAGAAAAATCCGTCTTTGCGCCAGGCAATATTGCTCCATCCAAATAGATGATTCCGCTTAAAAAGTTCCAGAATTTCTTCAGGGCTTTTGCCGGATGCATACAACGCACCGGCGATTGCACCAGAGCTGGTGCCTGCAATGGCATTGGGTTGAATGCCTGTTTCTTCCAGCAGTTTAAGTACACCCAGATGGGCGATACCTCTTGCTCCGCCACCTGATAAAACATAACCGAAACGCTTCATATCTGTCTGTTTAATTGAGCCACCAAAAGGTTGCATTTATCTTGTTTAAAAAAGTTCTTTACTGTATATGCTCATTCTTAATTTTCAAAACTTATAAGAGATGGTTCATCTTTTTTTGCCAATTTCCTGCACAATCTACAATCATTCTTTACGGCTTCGTCAAATATCTCAGTCAATACTCAACCCGGTATGCTTTCAAATATAGTTTTGTTATTTTGATGTTGACAGTCCAATACCTAATCCTTTTGTCACACTCCCCATCTCAGCCTAACCCACAGGTTTTTTGGGCTGTACATTTTTGGCTGAGCAGATGGTAAATGTTTTTACATGGTTGTAACCGATATTTTTTCTGCAAATGCATGGAGATGTCAATCGTATTTTGTGTCAGCAAGCCAATCTGGAGCGGCGGAGATTATTAGTGACGAGCGCATTGGAAATGGTGACCTTCATAAATACTTTCGGAATGCACTAACCATTCAGATATATTAAGAGCGGTAATTATTTTAAATAAAAAAAGCTTCACATTTCGTAAAGCTTTTTTTGTGGAGAATACCGGATTCGAACCGGTGACCTTCCCGAATGCTTTCGGCACGCTCTACTATCCATATATATTACGAGAGGTAATTCTTTTAAATAAAAAAAGCTTCACATTTCGGAAAGCTTTTTTTGTGGAGAATACCGGTTTCGAACCGATGACCTTCCCGAATGCTTTCGGGACGCTCTGCCATCCAGATAGAGTAAGAGAGGTAATTATTTTAAATAAAAAAAGCTTCACATTTCGTAAAGCTTTTTTTGTGGAGAATACCGGATTCGAACCGGTGACCTCTTGCATGCCATGCAAGCGCTCTACCAACTGAGCTAATTCCCCTTTTGGAGTGCAAATATAGTGGCCTCAAAGGTTGCTTCCAAAATCAATTTAAATGTTGGTCGCTGGTGTTAAGCGATATTTGGAAATTTTTGAACCGTTTTAAAACTAATTGGTGGAATTTAGCTACTCTTTCTGCCAAATTCATTTTAAATACGTTTACCAATTATTAAATAATTTACTTATTTATCGGAAAATTTTCGATAGATGTTAAAAATATATTTTCACTGAATGAAAAACTTGCGTTTAATTGTTAAAAAGATGAACTACGTTTCTAATTTTTAAAAATGATGGAATTCAGGGAAAATGGAAACAGCGGGTGAAAGGCAGGGATTGGTACCATATGAAACGGTATATAAAAAAGGGTATTCCTTTACACCTGTATCATTTCGTAATTAGGGTACTTGACGGTGCCGATTGTAGGAAGGAGACAATATCCCAGCAAGAATTTATACAGCTATTGAAAAGTAAAATAACCACCGTTTCATTAAACAGCATCCGCAAAGATATAGTCCGTTGTATACGGGGTGATGATAAAGTGCTGGATACCTGGTGCGCCCAATATTTTAAAGATTTAATCACCAGAATAAAATTTAAATAGATGGTAAACTCATTTTAAAGCAATAAAAAAACCCCGAAAAATTCCGGGGTTAATATTAAAAATTTCAATGTTTCATATTTAGTCGCCCCAAATGTCGCCTTCACCTTCAAGCCATGATTTTACCGAGTCTGTGGTGACTGATTTTGGTCTTTCCAGTGGAAAGCCCAAAGCTCTGTCCCAGCAAAGGCTTGCCAGTACACCCAAAGCTCTTGATACACCAAACAAAACGGTATAAAACTCGTATTCCACCATTCCATAATGTACCAGTAATGCACCACTATGTGCATCTACATTTGGCCAGGGGTTTTTAATTTTCCCCATCGATTGTAAGATAGGTGGAACTACTTCGTAAATGTTCCAAACTGTGCGGCACAATTTATCTTCCGACATGTGCTTTTTACCAAACTCCATCTGTGCAGTAAATCGAGGATCTGTTTTTCTTAATACTGCATGACCATAGCCGGGCACCACTTTTCCTGCGGCCAGAGTTTCCTCCACATAATGCGCAATTTGTTCTCTTGAAGGAAGATCGGTTCCCAGTTTTTCCCGCATCTCATAAATCCATCTGATAACTTCCTGGTTGGCCAACCCATGCAAAGGACCTGCTAAACCATTCATACCCGCAGCAAAAGCCAGATAGGGATCTGTCAACGCCGAGCCAACCAAATGAGTAGTGTGTGCCGATACATTTCCACCTTCATGATCTGCGTGAATCGTCATGTATAAACGCATCAGTTCTTTAAAATTTTCGTCTTCGTAGCCCAGCATGTGCGCAAAGTTTCCAGACCAGTCCATTAATCCATCAGGTTGAATATGATCCCCGTTTTTATATTTTCTGCGATAGATATAGGCGGCTACCCTCGGCAATCGGGCTATCAATGTCAGCGAATCTTCCAGCGTGGTTTCCCAATAGTCTTTTTTATGCATGCCTGCAGTATAGCTTTTGGCAAACCTACTTTCAGTTTGCAGCGCCATGATAGCAATTACAAATTGCGTCATTGGATGCGTGCCAATAGGCGTTGCTTCAATGGTTGCAAATACATGATTGGGCACGTGACTTCTGCGTTGCAGTACGGAAGTCATGTGGTGTACATTTTCCCGGTTGGGAAGGTCACCCAGCAGCATCAGATGGAACAAGCCCTCGGGAAGTGGCTCTGTGCCACCTTTACTCGACTTCGGTAATTTTTCCTGTAATTCAGGGATGGTATATCCCCTAAAACGAATACCTTCCTGTGCATCCAACAACGAAGTCTCCGTTACCAGACCGGTGATGCCTCTCATGCCTTGATAAACCTGGCTTAGCGTTACTTCTCCAATCACCTTATTACCATGGTCCTTTAGCAATTCCTTAATTTCAGCACTGAGAATTTCCGATTTTGCTTTAAAGGTGTTTTTTATTAAATCCATATATCGGGTTTATGTATGATGTAAAAAATAACAATATTAAATGAGCCATGAAATTACGATGTGGTAAACTGCAAAACAAAAGTTTTTGATATTTATATTATGTCTATTTAAAAAATAAGTTCAAAATTTAAAACGGTTTTTCACGCTATTGCGTAGTGTTTTGGCGGGCTTGATTACCATATCCATTTTTAAAAAATTGTAAAATGATAATAGATATTTCTAAAAGTTTTAACAAATGGTAACCTAAATTTCATGCTCCCAAATATTCGCTGTAAATTTGCATGACCTCACGGATTTTTTATCAACAATTTTTAGCATTCTGAAAGCCGCTGGTCAATACCTGTATTGTTTCTTATCAAAATAGATTTGGTTGTAAAAAGAAGAATTTCACCTGTACTACCAATATGGTGAATGAAAATCGCTTTGTAACTATTTAATATTTTAGTTCAATCCAGTTAATCAGGTATTCAAACGTATAAATACATACAATGACAAAGTACATATTTGTAACCGGTGGCGTTACTTCTTCTTTGGGTAAAGGCATCATAGCTGCCTCTCTGGCAAAGCTCCTTCAATCAAGAGGATTGAAAGTTACCATCCAAAAATTTGATCCTTATATTAATGTTGATCCCGGAACGTTGAATCCTTATGAACATGGAGAGTGTTTCGTAACGGAAGATGGCGCTGAAACTGATTTGGATTTGGGCCACTACGAAAGGTTTCTGAATATTTTCACCTCACAGGCCAATAATGTAACCACCGGGCGGATTTACCAAACGGTTATCAACCAGGAAAGAGAAGGGGCCTACCTTGGTAAAACGGTTCAGGTAATTCCACATATTACCGATGAGATTAAACGCAGAATGAAGCTGATTGGTGAAACCGGTGAATATGACATTGTGATAACCGAAATTGGTGGTACCGTTGGCGATATAGAGAGTTTACCTTTTGTGGAGGCCGTACGGCAATTACAATGGGAAATGGAAAAAGAAGATTGCCTGGTGATACATCTAACGTTGATTCCTTATTTAAAAGCCGCCAAAGAATTAAAAACAAAGCCCACCCAACATAGTGTAAAGCTGATGAGCGAAAACGGTGTACATCCGGATATCATCGTTTGTAGAACGGAAAGATCACTTAATCTGGAGCTGAAAAAAAAGATTGCCTTGTTTTGCAATGTGAAAACCGAAGCCGTAATTGAAGCAATGGATGCCAACTCTATCTATGAGGTTCCACTTAAAATGCTACAGGAAGGTTTGGATGTGATTGTATTAAAAAAATTACACATCAATGGTTATTCTGCACCACAGTTGGGCAAGTGGAAAGAGTTTTTGGATAAGCTCAAATATCCTTCCGGTAAAGTAACAATTGGTTTAATTGGTAAATATATTGAACTACAGGATGCTTATAAATCTATACTGGAATCGTTTGTGCATGCAGGTGCTATGAATGAGTGTAAAGTGCAAATTGTAAATGTACACAGTGAATTTATAACCGAAGAGAATGTAAATGAAAAATTGGGAAGCCTTGATGGTTTACTGGTGGCGCCTGGCTTTGGCAAAAGGGGAGTAGAAGGTAAAATAATTGCAGTCCAATATGCAAGGGAAAATAAATTGCCATTCTTTGGCATTTGCCTTGGTATGCAAATGGCAGCTATTGAATTTGCACGAAATGTATTAAAATTAAAAGATGCTCATTCTACCGAAATGGATGAGCACACCACCAACCCTGTGATAGATTTGATGGAAGAACAGAAAAAGGTAACTTCAAAAGGCGGTACTATGCGTTTAGGATCTTACCCATGCGTTTTAAAGGATGGTACACTTGCCTACGATATTTATGGTCACTCGCCCATTAGCGAACGCCACCGGCATCGCTGGGAATTTAACAATGCGTATCTACAGCAATTTGAACAGGCTGGTATGATTGCCAGTGGAAAAAACCCAGGAACTGGTTTGGTCGAAATTATTGAATTGCAAGACCATCCCTTCTTTATTGGTGTACAATATCACCCTGAGTTAAAGAGCACGGTAGAAAATCCTCAACCAATTTTTGTAAACTTTATAAAAGCAGCTAAAGAGTTTGCGGATAGAAGGGTTGCGGTTAAAAATCCGCTACTGCAGAGTGAAATGATTTAAAGCAACGAAAGGATGGACAATGAGGTTTACGGCAATACTGAATAAAAGTTTAAGGATAACAAAATTATACTGCTTGAGACATTTTTGGTCATAAGCTTTTTATAAACAACGTACACTTCGCAACAAACAAAAATGGCAAAACTATCAGCAACCATCAACCATCAACTATCAACCATCAACCACCAACCTTGAACTTCAACCATCAACCACCAACCATCAACCACCAACCATCAACCTAATTCTCCTGCTTGGTCAAAATCTCTTTTTTCATTTGTTCCCAAAGTCCATCAAAGGTTTGGTGATCGTCTTCTTTCCATTTTTTGCTGAAGGCTTTTATCTTTTCCATTCTATCTTCCTTTGTTAAATTGAAGAATTGAGTGATCGCTTCCGAGTCATTTTGATGGGCAAGTGTATTGTACAATTCCTTTAATTCCTTTTCTTTTTTAATATTGCTGTTCGCCATTTCTTTTTCCGTTTCTTCTCTCAACACCACTTTTTCATCGTAAGTGCCTGCCGGCAAAAGAGTTTTGGCTATCACCGGCATCAATTCTATCAACAGCAAAATCATTACGAGCAAATAATAACGGTATTGCAAAGCACTATTATTTTTAATGAGGTTATTCAATGCTTCAATTTGGGTTAAAAATCCATCATTAAAATAATTGGTAAATACAGCTTCTTCTTTTTTAATAGCCGTTTCAATATTGTTCAATTCATTTTCAATTGTTGTTATTCTGGGTTCATTGCTTTTTAGTAAAGCCTTGTATTCCTCATCCAGTTTTTGATATTCATTTCTTTTGGCGATGGCAATGTCCTTGATACCAACTTTACCTGTTCCGCCGCTGCCGTCAGTTTCTGCCAGAAAATTATTTCTTGCAGCACCTACGTCATTGTATTTTGACGCATTTTCCTTTTGTAGTATGTCCTTCTGCAAAAGCAATTCAGTCTTTCGGTTTTTATACAGCGAGTCCAGTTCCTGTTTCTTAAAAAGCTTCTTTTTTTCATTGTCGAGCGATGTCTGGAGGCGTATTTCTTTTTTAAACATATATAATAACGCAGGCTGGGCCATAAATACCCCAATGGTTACCGCCAGCAATCCCCGGAAAAGTAATGGCAGCATCCTGTTTTTGTTAAACTTGTTAATTCCTTTTATCAAGGCTCTGTCGATTGTTAAAATAATAAAACCCATGAAAAAACCAAGCGGAATTGCGAGCCAGCTTGTATCTGTAACAGTACTAAAGAAATACGTCCAGGCCAATGTTGCAAAAGCCCATGTAGCTAATACGGTCATCCCAACTATTCGATACCTATTCCGGTCTACAACGGCATCCACCAATAATTCTTTTTCAGCGGTAGATAACCACCAAAGTAATTCAGTAAATCTTGAGGGCATATAATTTTCCCGTTGAGAGATAGCGATATTCTTTTCCATTGTGTTAAAAATGTATTAATGATAACTAAAGTTGGATCAATACTTGGCTAAGGGTGTTGCATGTTGAAGTGGTTGCAAAATACACAATGCCAGCAAGTTTGAACGTTTTGTAAACGCATTTATTTTTTGTTGGCTTCACATTAACAGTTCAGTTAAAATGGCCATTAAACTGAACTTATGTAAACTGGTCTATTTTCTTATCTTTGCGGCCTTTAAAAACAGGGTTGCTTAAAAAATTCAATTAAATTCAAATGAAAAAATTTTTAACTAGTGTTGTTTTGTCTTTGGTCGTCCTCATTACAGTAAATGCCCAGCCAAAGGGGATGGGCAAAAATGATCCGGATGCTAAAATGGTATTGGATGCAGTAAGTGCCAGATTCAAAACCTTCAAATCAGTGCAGGCTGCGTTCTCACTCAAAATTGAAAATAGTGCCGGTAAAAATTTGGGCACCAAGTCTGGCACAGTTTATATGAAGGGAACCAAATACAGGGTAAGTGTGACTGGACAGGAAATTTTTTGTGATGGAGGTAATATTTCTACTTTTGATAAATCGGCCAACGAATTAACCATTACAAAAGTAGATCCGTCGGCAAGTTCCATTACACCGCAAAAAATATTCACAAATTTTTACGATAAAGATTTTTTATATAAACTAAACGGTGAATCAAAAGTGGGCGGAAAAACAATCCAGCAAATAGAACTGACTCCTTTGGATAAAAGCAAACCATTTTTTAAAGTATTGGTGAATGTAGATAAGAAAGCTCAAACCATTGTTAGCACCAAAGTATATGAAAAGGCAGGAAACATATACACTTATTCCGTTTCAAAAATGAATACCAGTTCTGTGGTGAATGATGCACAGTTTGTATTTGATGCTAAAAAATTCCCAGGTGTTGAGGTAGTTGATTTGCGGTAAAAGTTCAGTCGGGAAATTAAATAAATGAAATTTCGGATGGTGCGTTTCGATTGCTCAATTGGGAATCAAACGCATCATTTTTGTTTGTTAGAATTAGATGAACTACACGAATTAATACGGTGCTTGATTCATCGTGCCAGCCTCAAATTCGTGGATTTAGGTTGAGTTAATTTTTTGGCTGAACACACCTTTCGCTTAGATTGCCGTTTTACCTGAAGAAGGTCCCCATCTGTAGGTGTTTATTTTCAATCCGGCTAAATCAATCACCCGGTCTACAACAGTAGCCGCTACTGCTTCAATAGTGGCAGGTTTGCTATAGAAGGAAGGAGTGGCAGGTGCTATGATACCGCCAGCCAGCGTGATGGTTTCCATGTTGCGGATATGTACGAGGTTGTAAGGCGTGTCTCTTACTACACAAATCAATTTTCTTCTTTCTTTTAGCACTACATCGGCTGCTCTCGAAATAAGATCATTGCTGATGCCGGTGGCAATTCGGCCTAAAGTACCCATGCTGCATGGAACTATGATCATGGTATTGAACTGTCCGCTACCAGATGCAAAGGGTGCCATAAAGTCCTGCTGTGTATAATACTTTACCGGGTAGTCTAAATATTCGGTATTGTCTAATTCTGTTCTCCAAACCTCTTTTGCATTTTCAGTTAAAATAACTGCCAACTCATTCCACTGTTCTGGTATGCCCAACAATTTTTCTACTAATATTTTTGCATAGATTGATCCGCTAGCTCCGGTGATGGCGATTACAATTTTATTCATTACTTTGTTGTTAAGTTAGAAAATGTAAGCTACTAAACAAAAATTGTATGCAAAAGGTTATCGGTTTTTTTATTGTTTCAATACTTTTATTGGTGTTTGCCGCTTACCGGGCACCCGATAAAGAAAGCGTAAATTGGTTAACAATAACGGAAATGCAGGCTGAATATCGTAAAAATCCAAAGCCTGTTTTGGTAGATGTGTATACCAGTTGGTGCGGTTGGTGCAAGGTGATGGATAAGCAAACCTATGGCAATACAAAAGTGGCAGCCTATATCAATGAAAAATATTATGCAGTAAAATTTGATGCCGAAAGCAAAGCTGAAGTAGAATGGAATGGTATAGCCTATTCTTACAATGCACAAAATAAGGCAAATGACTTGGCGGTGTATTTATTGTATGGTCAAATGAGTTATCCGTCTACAGTTTTTTTAACTTCATTGGATGCAAAACCTGCCCCACTACCAGGATTTTTAAAGCCAAAAGAAATTGAATCTCCCCTGAAGTTTTTTGGAGAAAGATTTTATAAATCTAAAACTTTCCCTGAATTTATGAAAAGTTTTAATGGTAGCTGGTAAAGCAAAACAGACGTGTAAGTGTATTGAACATTAATGCATGTCTTCACTCAAACCCACTGCTGTATTCCAAAAGCAATAAAGGCATAAAGATTATTAAAGGATGTTGCCGGATATAGCGTACCTGCCGGTAATCAAATAACTTAATACTGCAACTGAAAGATCTAGCGACATTTTAATCGTTTTCATTTTCTTATTTTTTGGTAGAAAAATTGTAAAGCGAAAATTATACCAAACGATATTTATTGCACAACAGCCGGGTAACGGAGGAAATATTGTGCAAGATTTTATGGTATTTGGCTCTTCGGATTGCTAATGGGCTGTTACGGTTATACAGTTGAATTAAATTAAAAGTACGGATTAAGCTTTGGAGAAACGGTAAGCGGTTGGTGAAGTGGGTAACGCAGCAGATTGATTAAGAATGAAAGTCACTAATGGCGGTTTTACCTCAACTACAGTCTGTGTCTGGCTTTTTAATAGCAGTTATTAATAGAACTTAAGCAAAGGCGAATTTAAATACCTACAGCAAGCCAAAGGTGTTGGTATTAGGATTTAAATAAGGAAGTTAGTACGGTGCATCCAAATTATCGTAGAAATATGTAGTCGGTTGAAACAACGAACACGGCCGGCCCCAGTCGGTATCTCCTCCAACCGAAATCAGTAGCAATAATTTGGGATGCATCCAAAAATATGTTGATTGCTTGCGCCAAATATGTTGTCAATTGAAGATTTCCCTTTTAATGTATACGTCTGGTATAGTCTATCATGTACTGAATTTCGATTACGCAAAGTAAAAGTGAAAACAAATGGGTGCATTTTTAAAAATTGTCGGAAGGTTTGCCAACCTTGTGCAGGTTCTTTTCTGCTAAAAACACTTTAAAAAAGGTTGGCAACCCTCAATTGAGCTGCGACAATTTTAATTACGCCCAAACAAATCGTCACACATTTTTAGTGATGTGATTTGCTTATTTTTGGATATCGCACACTCACTCATTCAGTCAATCAATTTATGAAAGCTATTACCTTAATTATATCCATCTTCCTCTTTGCTGTCACTTTATTTGCACAAAATACTTCATTGCACGGCTGGCATCTTAAAGATTTTGCATCCTCCGGCTATCAGGGTATCAGCCTTGAAAAGGCCTATCAGTTTTTACGTGAAAAAAATATAAACAGTACCCCCGTTATCGTTGCTATCCTTGATGATGGAATTGATACTGCTCATGAAGATTTGCAAAAAGTGCTTTGGATAAATGAAAATGAAATACCGGGCAATGGTATTGATGATGATCAAAATGGATATGTTGATGACCTGCATGGGTGGAATTTCTTAGGGGGTAAAGATGGAAGAATTGTTGCCTCCAACAGCAGTGAATGGATCAGGGTATATTGGCGGTATAAAACAAAATACGAGGGCAATTTGATTGATGCCAACCAACTTTCACCGGAGCAGAAGTATGAATATGCACTTTGGCAAAAGGCAAGAAGTGGAGTTGTGGGAAAGGGATTGAAAGAAGCGGAGTTGGATAATTTGAGAAATTATCTTGCAAATGCAATCTATTGTGATAGCATCTTGAAATCCTATTTTGCCAAAAATGAGTTTACTGCTAAACAGCTCAATGAGTACAAACCTGCCACCAAAATGGCAAAGGAAGTGAAAGGTTTTTTTCTGGAGGTATTTAAACAGTTTACTTTACCGGATGTTACCAACATTTTTGTAATAGACGAGTTGCAACAATATGTGCTTGGAGAAATACGAAAGGCGAGTGGCGATAAAGTTCCGCCCGAAGACAATCGCAAAAACATCACCGGCGATGATGAAAAAAATGAGGCCAACCGTTTTTATGGAAATGCAATTATTAACAATGCGCCGTTAATGCACGGTACGCATTTATCAGGTATAATAGCAGCAGACCGCAACAATGCAGTAGGTATACAGGGCATTGCCGACAACGTGCAAATTATGATGGTTCGTACATCTGCCGAAGGAGATGAACATGATAAAGACATAGCCACCGGTATTCGCTATGCTGTAAACAATGGTGCTAAAGTGATTAACATGAGTTTTGGTAAAAGCCTGAGCCCGGATAAAAAAATGATTGATGATGCAGTAAAATATGCACTGGCAAAAGATGTGTTGCTGGTGCAGGCCGCAGGCAACAGCAAAAGAAATATAAATGCGTTTGATAATTTCCCTAATCCAAAATACATAATGACCGATTCACTGGCACGCAACTGGATCACGGTAGGCGCAAGCGATTCAGCCGGTATGGCTGCAGATTTTAGTAATTACGGAGCCGAGGTGGTTAACCTGTTTGCCCCTGGTGTTGCCATTTATTCTACCATTCACGGCGGCAACAAATACATGTCATGGGATGGCACTAGTATGGCATCGCCGGTTGTGAGCGGTGTTGCCGCCTTAATCAGAAGTTATTTTCCAGAATTACATGCAACAGATGTTAAAACAATTTTAGAACAATCCGTAAGTCGTTCCTCCCAAAATACATTAAAGCCCGGTACAAAAGAAATGGTGCCCATGAGCCAGCTTTGCAGCAGCGGTGGCATTGTGAATGCGTTGAATGCAGTAAAGGTTGCAGCCGACTTTAATCAATAATTTTTTTGAACCAATTTGTAAAGACAAGTCAACAAAGTTTTATTTTGGTGTCTCTTTAATTTGCAGAAATATCCATCCCTTGTTTTTTTTGGGTAGGCATGCTGCATAAAGTATCGTGATGCTATGCTAAAATGAATGGATGGTTTAACCAGTAATTCGAAAGTATCTGGAGGATAAATTACCATCCTTAACTACAGGTACAAAAATATTTACCGTTGGCCACCCAATCTATCGGTTCATCATCAACATTGACATTGACCATTCACCATTCACGCCATTCCAATTCACCATCGACTGCTCACCATTGCGAACTCAACCCTGCTGGTAGTTATTTTTCTATACAAAGATGGACCTAGTTCGGCGCCTTTGTAGGAAAACTATAGCTGGTTTATTTTTTGATAGCTAACATTTTTCACTACGTTCCAAAATCAGTAATCCATTCTCCCGATTGGAAATTCAGATGCCGTATATAAGCTTTAAATTATTGACAATCAATGTGTTAAGGGTTTGGCATTATTTAAGAAAGGGTGAGTGTGTAAAAATGTATAACCGAATCAAATATTTTCTTCGATATAGAGTTTCATTTATTAGCAATGTTCAATATCTATCAAAAAAATTTGAATGTTTAAGCTAAATAAAAGACACGGGATGTTAAACATTGCTTCGATGCTTAAATAAGAAAAGGATACTCATTTTAACTTTAAAATAGTATAGGAACACAGCAGCATTTTCCACAGAAAAAATAAATGATTTCGGTTAATAAATAGTATTTAAACTTTTTACCTTAACAATAAACCACCAATAAAATTAACAACAATGAAAATTAGTACTCAAAAGTTTACATGGATGTTTTTCTTGGGCCTGATCATTTTCAGCTCCTGCAAAAAAGGCGATAGTGTTGCCCCTACACCTGATCCATCCTCTGGTAATGCAGCGGTAGATAAATTAATCGCATTAAAAGCATCGTCAACATTTAATTATGATATGCAAAAGAATATAAATGTAGACATCACCATTCTGGCGCCTGATAATACGCCGATAAAAAATATACCCATTAGTATATTAACCCGGTCAGAAGAACTGGGCGGCGTTGTTTTATTTAAAAGCCTGACAGATGCGAATGGTAAAATATCCGGTTCTGTAAAATTATCTACGTCGATTGACCAGGTAGTGATTGATCCGAAATATTTGGGTGTTATCAGAAATGCTGCGGTAAACATCGTAAATACAACCATTCTTTGTACACTGGGTGGCAGCGAAGGATTCTCTGGCAACGTTGTTTTAAACAGCCCGTTAACTGGTGGCCGTCCGGCCGGCAATTTGGGTACAGGTATGAATAGGCCGGTTGGTGGTGCGCCTTTTTATAGTTACATGGGAACCTACAATAATCAGGGGAAACCAAACTATCTTGAACCCACAAACCAGGTGATATCTGCAGAGTTTTTAGCAAATATCAATGCCTCCCTGCCAGAAAGCAGGCCCTTGATGACCTATCATCCGGATTATTTATTAAACGATATTGAAACCAATGCGAACATCACTGAATTAAGTGACGTATCGTTCACTTTTATTACTGAAGGTGCCGGGTATAAAAACAGTATTGCCTATTTTACTTACCCAACCAAAAATCCACCGAAAACACCGGCTGATATTGATTCACTAAAAATCATATTACCAAATGCCAGCTTAAATGGCAGTGGTGGACAGTTGCAAACCGGCAATACCGTAAAATTAGGAAGATTTGCAGCCGGTATTTCAATTGGTTTTGCATTGATTGCTGATGGTTGGAACGGCAATAAAGTTGGAAGTGGAAACTGGATTGTTTACTCAGTTGATAAATTGAATCCTGAATCTGACCCAACGTTGAAAAGACATTCGGTTTTTTTACATGATAACACACAGAATTTATTTTTGGTGGGAATGGAAGATATCCGCAGAGATTATAGTAGTGACAATGATTTCAATGACTGTCTTTTTTATATAAAGTCAAATCCTGTAAATGCTATTTCTATTGTAAATGTGAATCCTGTTGATAAGCCTGTGGATACAGATGGGGATGGTGTAAATGATGTATATGATGATTTCCCCAACGATCCTACCCGTGCTTATATTAATTTCTATCCAAGTGCAACAACAATGGGTACGGTTGCTTTTGAAGATTACTGGCCATTTTTGGGAGATTATGATATGAATGACTTAGTAGTTGATTACCGGTACGCTGTAATTTCAAATGCAGTTAACAAGGCAGTAGAAATGACTGGTCAATATGTTTTGAAAGCATCGGGTGCCAGTTATAAAAATGGTTTTGGTGTACAGTTTCCTTTTCTTCCTTCATTGGTAAATAGTGCCACCGGTAGTTTGGTAACCAATAGCCAGGTGGTAACATTGGCTGGCAATGGTTGTGAAGCCGGCCAAAGCAAGGCAGTGATTATTCCATTTGATAACGCCTACTCAGCAATGAAAACCAATGCAGCCTTCAATACGGTTATCGGAAGCAATTATCTTTCCAGAGATACCATTAAAGTTAAAATGACTTTTACCCGGCCATTATTGCAAACCGAGTTGGGAACAGCCCCTTTCAATCCATTTATCATCATTAACGGAACAAGAGGTAGGGAAGCGCATCTTGCCGGATATGCGCCTACGGATAAAGTAGATACCAAATACTTCAAAACTGGTGTAGACAATACCATTCCGTCCCAGGGATTGTATTATAAGACTACCAGCAATCTGCCATGGGGATTAGGCTTTAATGAAAATTTCAGTTATCCTACTGAAAGAACTGCAATCAATACCGCATTTCTAAAATTTGAATCCTGGGTATTGTCATCGGGTACAGCAAATACCAATTGGTACAAAGATTCCGTCAATTTAGTAAACAGCAATATCTATAAACGATAGATACAGTTCAACGTTAATCAGATTAAATAAAAGCGCCCAAAATACTTTCGGCGCTTTTATTTAATCTTTTTTATTATGCAAAAAATAGTTGTCAATATGCCTTTCTCAAATCAGGTCTGTCGATTTCCACACATAGGCCGTTGGGAATTACATTTTGTAAACGGATTTACTATTTCTTAACTTTCAATATTTATTGAAAATACTATATCTTTACAGTCTTAAATTTTTACAATATGAAATTATTAATAATAGGCGGGGGTTTTGGTGGATTGAGGCTGGCACGTAAACTAAGCAATAAACCAGGGTTTGAGATTACTTTAATAGACAGATTTAACTATCACCAGTTTCAACCCTTATTTTACCAGGTGGCAACTGCCGGACTGGATGCCAGTAATATTTCTTTTCCCTTACGCAAGGTTTTTCAAAATAGCAAGAACATTCGATTAAGAATGGCTGAGGTACAGCAAATTATTTCTGAACAGAATAAAGTAATTACAGATATTGGTGAATTTGAGTACGATGTGTTGGTAATTGCAACCGGTGCAGATACTAATTTTTTCGGCAATCAAAATTTAATGGATCATGCATTTCCAATGAAGAGTACGGTGGAGGCGTTACAACTGCGGCATCGGTTGCTGCATAATTTTGAAGATGCACTCACTGCCGCAAATGAAGCGGAATTGCAGCGGCTAATGACGATTGTGGTAGTTGGTGGCGGGCCTACCGGTGTAGAGCTGAGTGGTGCCATTGCCGATATGAAGCGATACCAGTTGCCAAAGGATTATCCCGAATTGGATTTTGATAAAATGAAAATTTACCTGCTGGAAGGTACCGGCAAAACACTCGGAAATATGAGTGAGAAATCAAGCGAACAGTCTTTGAAATATCTTGAGAATTTGGGGGTAACAGTACTCACCAATGTATTTTTAAAGGACTTCAACGGGCAACAAGCCATACTGCAGAACGGTGAAACCATTAATACTTCTCTGGTAATATGGGCGGCAGGTATTAAAGGAAATGTGCCCGTTGGAATTAGTCAGGAGCTTATAGCCCGGGGCAATCGAATTAAGGTAAACCGCCATTGTATTGTAAATGGGTTTACCAATATTTATGCAATTGGAGATGTAGCCTATATGGAAGAACCAGACTGGCCAAACGGACATCCGCAGGTGGCACCAGTTGCCATGCAGCAGGCTGATATGCTCTTCGCAAATCTTCGCCGGATTGAAATGAAAAGTAGCAAAAAGCAAATGATGGAATTTGTTTACAAAGACAGTGGAAGTATGGCAACAGTAGGCCGCAACCTTGCCGTGGTGGATATGCCAAAACCTAAATTACATTTTGGCGGTTTTCTTGCCTGGATGATTTGGATGGGATTGCATTTGATGTTGATACTGGGTGTGAAGAACCGGTTTTTTGTGTTCTCCAACTGGTTATACAATTACTTTACCTATGATCAGAACTTGAGGTTAATATTTAAACAGTTTTACCGTGTACCCCCATGCGTTGAACCACAGAGCGAACTCATTAAAAATTAATATTTCAGTCGTACAAAAAGTGCAGCCTGCTGCCCGCAAATAATTAAACCATGCCTACAAAAGCATTTTTAAGAGCGGAATGGAACAACCTGATCATGGCCAATTACATTATTGATCCTGAGCTGTTGCTACCTTATCTGCCTAATAAAACTGAACTGGATGTTTACAAGGGAAATGTATATGTAAGCCTGATTGGTTTTATGTTTGAAAACACAAGACTGCTCGGGATGAAGATACCGTTTCACGTAAATTTTGAGGAAGTAAATCTTCGTTTTTATGTGCGCTATTTTGAAAACGGAGTGTGGAAGAGGGGTGCCGTTTTTATAAAAGAGATTGTGCCGAAATTTGCCATTAGCTTTATTGCCAATACCTTGTACAAAGAGCAATACAGCACAATGCGGATGAAACACTTTTTTGCCGAAAGCAAAGAGGAGTTTCAATTGGGCTATCATTGGAAATATAAAAATAAATGGAACCGCATTGAAGCGATCACACAAAATAAAGCCGTACCCATGCTGCCCGGCAGCGAAGAAGAGTTTATAGCAGAGCATTATTGGGGCTACTCTAAATACAATGATAACACTACGGTAGAATATGCGGTGCAGCATCCACGCTGGGAAATTTACCCGGTAAAGCATTATACCATCGATTGCGATTTCAACGCATTGTATGGTAGTAATTTTTCGATGTTGCAAACGGCAGTTCCCAATGCTGTATTCGTAGCAAAAGGTTCTGCCATCAGCATTCTACACAAAAGAAATCTATAGTTTTTCAAATGATTTCAACAGGTGTTTGGCCCTGCTTTTGAATGCTGCTGTTTGATTAACCAACTGTTCCTCAATCAGCAATTTTATTTCGGGTAAAATATCAGGATACAATTTTGCAAAATTACCCAGCACCGTCAACGCATATGCTTTAATGGCAACCGCTTCTGTTGGCGATTCCACATATTGAAAACAAAGGTCCATTACTTCGCCCTGAAATTTTTCAGGTATCTCAATTTCCTGTAAAATGTGAAGGGTGTTTCTTTTGATTGCGTTGTGAATACCAATTTTGCGGAGGTTTTTTACCAATGCTCCAAAATGCTTTTTAATAAGTTTAGGATGCTGCTCTGCGCAATAACTGACAGGCCATGCAGCTCTTTGCGACACCCGGTATTCTCCGTTTAAAAAAAAGCTGAACAATTCATCAAAACGTTGCTGATCATCACCCACCCATTCGATTATTTTATTACACTGGGCTTTGGAATGCTCCTGTAAAATGGTTGATATAAGGTTGAATTTATCCACTTCATTTTTAATTTTTCTGCAACAATTAAATGTTTTTTTCCTGATTGATCTGGTGCGTATTTAACAAGTGAATAATTTTTCGAACCTCGTTTCCATCCGTAACTACCGCCGTTAAAAATTCCTGCATTGATTCAATTATACATTCCATTTTACTGGCAATTGAAATTCTTGCAGATGTATGAAATTCAGTAGCCCCGGTTTTTTCAGCCACTTCAAGGATATTTTCAGAGCGTATTCCGCTGCCGGGCATAATGATGATCCTGCTGTCAGCCAGCTCGACTAATTTGGCAATCAATTCTGTTGCTTCAATAGCTGTCGGCTTTTGTCCCGAAGTGAGGATCCGTTCACAACCAACGGATATTATATCTTCCAGTGCTCTAAAAGGATCATTAGTTCGGTCAAATGCCCGGTGAAATGTAACGCCCAACGGATAAGCAAGCGCTACAAGTTGTTTACACCTAACCATATCCACCGAACCATCTGCCTGCAGCATGCCAATGACAACACCATCGCAGCCCAGATTTTTACAGTGTTGAACATCCGTTTTCATAATTTCAAACTCCGCATCGCTGTATAAAAAATCACCACCCCGTGGTCGGATGATGGGGAACAATTGTATGGTTAAAAGTTCCCTTGCCGCTTTTATAAAACCGTATGAGGCTGTAGTGCCACCATCATAAGGATTAGCGCACAACTCAATGCGGTGGGCGCCAGCAACCTGCGCAATGGCACAGCTTTCAATATTAAAACCAATTACTTCGAGGTTTTGGGGCATAATTTATAGGTAGAATTAAGAATTAAGAATTTGGAATTAAGCGCTAATTAATAGTTAAGAATGCTTTAGGAAAATAGTAGCGCAATCAAAGATCAAATATCAACCTTCAACAATATATCAATTCAACCATCCATCCATCCACCTTAACTCAACAAATACCTCGAAGGATGAATTTTATTTTCATTGTTTGTTTTTACAGAAAATACAAATCCTTTTTGAATGGCATAAGCACCGTATTGCCCTTTCTTATTCATGGCCAAAAAACCTACCTGTAGCGTTTTTGCTTTCTGCGGGTTTCTTTTTACAATACGTTCCACTGCTTTTTTACAAGCCATTTCCGGGCTATTGCCTTGTCGCATAAATTCTACTACCAGGTGGGTTCCGCAAATTCTGATTACCTCTTCGCCTACACCACTGCTCGTTGCGGAACCCACTTCATTGTCAACATACAAACCGGCACCAATCACCGCAGAATCGCCTACACGGCCATGTATTTTAAATGCCATTCCGCTAGTGGTTACGCCTCCTGCAAGGTTTCCATTTGTATCCATTGCCAGCAATCCCATGGTATCATGATTGGGGCTGCCATCAGGGAAAAAACTGGGTGCAAAAGGACCGCCGTCTTTTCTGTTTTCTATGTTCATGATGGGTTTGTATTCTGAACTTTTCAGCCATTCCTTGTAGGCTTTTTCTGCACTTTCAGATAGTTTGCCGCTTTCTTTTGGAAAGCCATGTTCCAGGGCAAACTGCTGTGCACCATTACCAACCAATAGCACATGCGGCGTAGTTTCCATTACTTTCCTGGCTACCGATATTGGATGTTTAATTTGCTCCAGGCCAGCTACTGCACCACAGTTAAAATGTTCATCCATAATGCAGGCATCCAGCGTAACAATTCCATCTCTATCGGGGTAGCCACCCAATCCTACGCAACAGTCGAGGGTGTCTTCCATTTGTCTGCCTCCGGCTTCAATGGCATCAATCGATTTGCCATTGGCTACTAAAACCTTCCATGCCTCCGCATTTACTTTCATACCCGAATCCCAGGTAGATATTACGATGGGCGAAACCGGTAAGTTAAATCCATTTGCAAGGGTTTTTTTAGAAGCAATCAAAGGGGCAGAGAGTGCGGAGAGTTGTAAAAATTTTCTTCTGTCAATTTTGCCAGCCATATTTGTTAAATTAATTTTATCGTTAGATGGTGATGTTAGATTGTTGCTTCCTTTTTTGCCCGGCGGGGATACCGGCGTCACCGGTGGTGGTTAGTGTTCTCTACAACTACCTTTCGTAGACGCATCCTATAAATTAAGGATTTGACATAGGTACTTGTTCGATTACGGATGATGATTGATGGTTAATTTTTTCAGCATTTCAGTACTTACGGTATCTGCATACATGCCGTAAGCACTGGTTAAACTTCCTTTAATATTGCCATCTTTGGATTCAATAGCATATACAATGTCCTGATCTGAAGGATTGCTATCACCTTCAAAACGATACACTTCAGTAATTTCAAATTCGTTTGGATTAAAGCACATTCCGTTTTCGTTGCAGATGATTTTATCAAAGGCGATATTAAAGTCGAGCGAGTAGCCTTTTGACTTTAAACCACTCAAGGCTGCTACAACTGTGTCGTAATTTTCCATATTAATGATTTTGAATAAAGTTAGGAATTAAGTGGAATGCAATCGTCAATTAAGTATTTATAAAAATTAATCCTGTTTATGATTGATAGGATATACTTGATTTTTGACTTAAGCCGGATAAATAAGCTACCACTAGCAGGGTAATGCCCGCAGTAACTAGAAAAGTAACCATCGCTCCAAAGTTATACCAAAGTAACCCTGCAAGGCTGCTGGCTATTAAGGTTGCTATACTCTGCAAACCGGCATAGGTGCCAATAGCTGTGGCTGTTTCGGTTTTATTCACCAGGTTACTGATCCAGGCTTTTGAGATACTTTCTGTAGCGGCTGCATAAATCGCATATAAAGCAAACAGCACAAAATAGAAGTAGAAATTTTGGTTAAATGCAAATCCAATATATACCAATGCAAACAGACTTAGGCCAGGTATCAAAATTTTCTTTAAGCCAAATGTATCGCCAATAGCACCTAGCGGATATGCGGCAATCGCATACACAAGGTTGTAAAAAATATACACTCCAATTACTGCTGAATCATTCAAACCGCTTTCCTTCATTTTTAACAATAAAAAAATATCCGAACTGTTGAATAATGCAAATGCCAATAATCCCATTACTAATTTCTTATAAGCAACAGGACTCGTTTTCCAGTATGCAACGATGGACGAAAATGGATTGATTTGTTTTGCAGCAACCGACAGGCCAATGCCAACTGTATGGGATCTCTTTTTTTCTTTGATGAGTAAAGTGGAAATGATGGAAAGTACACCGGGAATAAAGGCAATCAAAAAGAGCGTAGTGTAATCATTTGGATTAAAATATAAATAAATCAGCGCTATGGCAGGGCCAATTACAGCACCAAGTGTATCCATACTTCTGTGAAACCCAAACACCCTGCCTTTAGACTTTTCGGTGGCTTCATCGCTCAGCATGGCATCCCTTGCGCCAGTGCGTATGCCTTTGCCAATGCGATCAATGGTACGTGAAAGGAATATCCAAACCGGGAAAATAAATATCGCCAGCATGGGTTTACTGATCGCACTTAAGGCATAGCCAAATTGTACAAAGGGTAAACGTTTACCGGTTTTATCGCTCAAATTGCCGAAATAGCTTTTACTTAGGCCGGCCACCGCCTCTGCCACACCTTCTAAAATACCAATGAAGATTACTGAATATCCTATGTGTTTTAAAAAAACTGGCATCACGGGATATAACATTTCACTGGCCGTATCGGTGAAAAGACTCACCAAGGATAGTATCCAAATCGTACGGGTAATGATCCTATGTGGAGAATTTGTGGGTGTTTGCACTATCGTTGGTTTTGTCGAATGTAGCAATAAGTTGGTACATTGCATTGTATTGCAGTTTGCTATCGTTCAGCCGATACATTGGCCGGTTTTGGATAGTCACGAATCGGTTGAGAAATCTTGCATGGTAATCATAATAATGCCTCCAATCTCTGGTAAGGCTTGAAAGCGAACTGGCTCATTGATTCAATCAGTAGAATTTACGAATGGCAACCGGCTTAAAGTATTTAGCGTTGCTTCGTCTGGCATTGGAAACGAGCGGCTACGCAAATTAAACGGGCTTAAAAAATGCGCTACAGAATTTGGTAGATCATTAAAAATGCCGGGAGAAAGTTAAATCAATAAAAAAAATTATGAGTAAAGAAAGAAAAGCGATTGATAAAAAAAGAGTACATACGGAAAGTGTAACGGGTAAATTAGACATAGCCCGCAGCGGTATGGGGTTTGTAATTGTGGAAGGATTGGAACAGGATATAGTGGTGAGACCAAATGATTTTCAGCATGCCTTTCATGGCGACACGGTAAGGGTGCAAATCAGTAAAGACAGTGGAAGAGGACGCCGCACAGAAGGCAAGGTTACAGAAGTGGTAAACCGCCTAAGAAATACTTTTATTGGAAATGTACAGGTAAATAAAAATGTAGCCTTTTTTGTAGCCGCATCAGAAAAACCAATCCCGGATTTTTATATACCAATCGAAAAATTAAACGGTGCTGTACATAACGACCGGGTAGTAGTAAAGCTGTTGAAATGGAATAAAACCGATAAAAAACCAGAAGGTGAAGTTGTTACCATTTTAAAGTCGGAAGACGTGAATGATATGGCGATGAAAGAGATTTTGATAGAATCAGGCTTCACATTGGGCTTTGATAAAGCCGTAATGGATGAAGCCATGAAATTGTCGGAAACCATCACCAGGGAGGAATTGAAGAAGCGGAAAGATTGCAGGGATATTCTTACGTTTACGATTGATCCGTTAGATGCAAAAGATTTTGATGATGCCATTTCTATCCGCAATCTTGACAATGGAAATTATGAAATTGGAGTTCACATTGCAGATGTGAGTCATTTTGTAAAACCAAACAGCATCTTGGATAAGTCAGCTTACGAGAGGGCTACCAGCGTATATCTGCCGGACCGGGTAAATCCGATGTTGCCAGAAAAAATCAGCAATGAACTTTGCTCTCTTCGGCCTAATGAAGATAAATATACCTTCTCCGTAATTTTTCAAATTACTAATCGGGGCGAGATCAAACATAAGTGGATTGGAAGAACCATTATTCATAGCAATCATCGTTTTACTTATGAGGATGTAGATCAGATCATTGAAGCGAAAGATGGGTTGCACTATAAAGCAATTCTTTTATTAAATACATTGGCCAAACATTTCAGGAATGAGCGGTTTGATAACGGCGCCATCAATTTTTCGTCAACAGAGGTTAGGTTTAAGTTGGATGAAAATGGCAAACCAATTGGGATTGTAGTGAAAGAAAGCAAAGATTCTCACAAGCTGGTTGAGGAGTTTATGTTGCTGGCCAACAGAACCATTGCAGAGTATGTTTCAAGGATAAAAAGTAACAAGGAACCTGTACCATTTCCCTATCGTATTCATGCCACACCGGATGAAGAAAAGCTGAAACCATTTGCAGCATTTGCACGAAAATTTGGTTATACATTTGATATTCATAATGAAGCGGAGGTAGCCAAATCCTTTAATACTTTATTGAAAGAAGTAAGCGGTAAACCGGAGCAACATGTGTTGGAACAACTGGGAATTCGTACGATGGCAAAGGCAATCTACACCTCCAAAAACGTAGGGCACTATGGTTTGGGATTCGAACACTATTGCCATTTTACTTCGCCCATACGCCGCTATCCAGATGTGATGGTGCACCGCATTTTGCAGGAATGCCTGGATAAAGACCTGAAGATTGATAAGAAGATGGAGGAGAAATGCAAACACTGCAGCGACAAAGAACGAAAGGCAATGGAAGCAGAAAGAGCCGGTAATAAATACAAGCAGGTTGAGTTTATGCAGGATTACCTGGGCGAAGAATTTGACGGCATTATCAGTGGCGTGGCTAGTTTCGGATTTTTTGTAGAAACCGTTTTGCATAAATGTGAAGGCATGGTAACAATTAGAGATCTAAGTGACTTTGATGAATTTAAATTAGACGATGCAGACTATGCGCTGGTTGGCACACGCACCGGCACAAAATTCAGGATGGGCGATGCCGTAAGGATTAAAGTGGTAGCTGCCAACCTTGATAAACGGCAGCTTGATTACAATTGGGTGCAGGAGGAAGGTAAACCTGAATTGCATATTGCCAAAGGAAAAGCGAATACAAAAAAGAAAAAATAATTATTAAACGCAAGGTTGCTGAGTCTGAATAAAGGCTCAGCAATTTTGCATTATTGCAGTTTACATTATGACCTCTTTTATAGAACTGTCAAAAATATTTGAAGAAAAATTCAATACCCGGCATTTTCCCACTCATACGCTAACATTGTACGATGCGGCTCAATATATTTTACAATTGGGCGGTAAAAGAGTTAGACCCGTTTGCGTGCTGATGGGCAACGAATTATTTGATGAAATAAACCCGGATGCATTTGAAGTGGCAACGGCTATTGAACTGTTTCATAATTTTAGTTTAATACATGACGATATTATGGATAAGGCGCCGCTTCGGCGTGGGATGGAGACAGTACACACAAAATACGGTGACTCCACCGCATTGCTCGCCGGAGATGTGATGCTGGTGCAGGCTTACGAATACCTCAATAAAATAAAGGGTGACTATTTGCAAAAGATCATTCACGTTTTCAATGAAACCGCAAAAGCAGTATGCGAAGGACAGCAACTGGATATGGATTTTGAAAAAAGGTTGTCGGTTAGTCTGGATGAATATGTCAACATGATTACCTTGAAAACCTCGGTATTATTGGCCGCAAGCTTGCAATTAGGCGCCATACTGGGTGGTTCTGGATTGGGCAACCAGCAACATTTATACGAGTTTGGAAAAAATCTTGGCATCGCCTTCCAGATACAGGATGATTACCTGGATGCGTTTGGTGACCCGGAAAAATTTGGCAAACAAGTGGGCGGAGATATTCTGGCCAATAAAAAAACCTTCCTGATGATTTATGCAATGGAGGTTGCTACAGATTTGCAAAAAAAGGAACTGGCCAATTTAATGATTGATGCTTCCAGTATTGACAAAGATGAAAAGATAAAAAAAGTGTTGGCAGTTTTCAAAGATTGTAAAGTAGATGAATGGGCGAAAGAGTTGAAAGAAAAATATGTAGCAACTGCTCTGCAACACCTGGAAGATACTGCTGTTCGATCCGCACGGAAACAACCGCTTGCAGCGTTGGCTGCTTTTTTAATACAGCGAGAAAGTTAGTTCTACCCACAGGTTCCGTTGATTGATGCTGAAGTGGTATTGCTGCAATCTTATAATCCGGGCACTTTTTTACCAACTACATGACTACACTTTTTACTTTAAAATCTGTATGATCTGTTCTTAAAATACACTTTTTTCAAAGCGTTTTGTTAAACCCTAAATATTTTCCTTAATTTCCTTTCTTAAAAAAACTAACGCTTACATGTCCAACTCTTTATTCAGAACAAAGAAGATTGAAAATATTTTAGCAGAAGGAAATGATGATACCCACGGAGGGGGAGGGTTGAAGCGGGTACTGTCTTTAAAAGACCTTACATTTTTTGGCATCGCTGCTATACTGGGTGCAGGCAGTTTTAGTAGTTTAGGCGGCGCTGTTTTTCACGGCGGACCGGGAGTAGTCATTCTATTTATCATTACGGCCATCGCCTGTGCCTTTACCGCATTTTGTTATTCGGAGTTTGCAAGTCGCATACCGGTTGCTGGTAGCGCTTACACCTATGCCTATGCTTCCTTTGGTGAGTTGTTTGCCTGGATAATTGGCTGGGCGCTAATCATGGAATATTCAATCGGTAACATTTACGTTGCCTATAGCTGGAGCGATTATTTTACTTCTTTCCTAGAAAAATTAAATGTACATATTCCGCAGTACCTCTGCACCAGTTACATGGAAGTAAAGGATGCGTTGGATAATGGAAGCACCAATCCCGATGTATTGGATGCCTGGAATAGTGCGCCTTTGATTGGAAGCCTTCGGATGATTTTTGACTTACCGGCCTTTGTCATCAACATACTCATCACTATGCTGGTATACCGTGGCATTAAAGAAAGCCGAAACTTTAGTAATGTGATGGTAATCCTTAAAATGATTGTGGTGGGTTTAGTGATTGTTGTAGGAGGCTACCTCGTGTTTTCAAACGGACTAACTTTTAACTGGACACCTGCAAACGATGACAATGTAAGATCATTTATGCCAAACGGATTTAGCGGTGTAATGGCTGCCGTAAGCGGTGTATTCTTTGCCTACATTGGCTTTGATGCGGTAAGTGTGCTGGCGGAAGAAAGCAAAAATCCACAGCGGGATCTGCCAAGAGGAATGATTCTTTCACTGGTGATTTGTACCATCGTTTATATTTTGCTCACATTGGTACTTACTGGAGCAGTTAACTATCGCAAATTTGAAGGTGTGGGCGATCCGCTGGCATTTATCTTTGAGAAGCAAAACCTGAATGTAGGCTGGATGCAGTTTTTTGTAGCCATCGCCGCAGTGGTTGCTATGACAAGTGTATTGCTTGTTTTTCAAATGGGCCAGCCCCGTATCTGGATGAGCATGAGCCGGGATGGGTTATTGCCGCCGGTATTTCAGAAAATTCATACGAAGTTTAAAACACCTTCTTTTGCCACCATCGTTACCGGTTTGGTAGTTGGTATTCCTATTTTATTTACCGATAAAACTTTCGTACTCGACTTTACCAGTATTGCTACCCTTTTCGCCTTTGTATTGGTTTGTGGAGGCGTATTGCTGATACCCCGAAAAGAAAAACAAGCAGGCAAATTTCACCTGCCTTACATCAACGGGCAATTTATTTTTCCATTGATTGTAATTGGGGCCTTGTTTTTGGCAAGGTCTTTATCTGCCAGTTATTTTACAGATATGATTAATTTCGATTTTAGCAACAATTCGGATTATGCCATTGGAAAAATTAGTTTCATGGAGGTGGCCACACCTAATATTTCCCTGATTGTTTTTTGGGCATCAGCGGTAGTGCTTTCAATCATTACCTTTTTTAAAAAGTATTCATTAATTCCGCTAATGGGCCTCATCACCTGTATGTACTTATTGACCGGAATGACAAAAAATAACTGGGCATGGTTTCTGGGCTGGTTGGCCATCGGATTGGTGATTTACTTTTTATATGGATATAAAAAAAGTAAACTGGCGTCTTAATTTTTTTCTAATAATTGTCTTTGTAGGAACAGGCCTTTGTAGGAACAGGCCGCGGCCTGTTCCCTACAACCCCGTGAATTCCGATCAAATAAATACCCCATTTTTTACCCCTCAAACTAATATAACTTTGCAGCATTAAATACAAACCGAAAAAGAGGAGACTATGAAATACCAGGAAGGTGATAAAATAATTGTGTTGCTTACCAATGAAGAGGGAAAAGTGATAGAGATTATGAATGAAAAAATGGTGATGATTGAAGTGAAAGGGGTTCGTTTTCCGGCATACATGGACCAGATTGATTTCCCTTATTTTAAAATGTTTTCAGAAAAGCGACTGGTTGATAAAAAGAAGATTTTCATCGACAATGTGAAGCAGGAAAAAAATGCGCCAAAGGTTAAAGTAGACAACGGGGTATTTCTGTCTTTTATGCCCATATTTGATAAAGATGTTTTTGATGATGATGTGGTAGAAAAATTAAAGGTATATCTAATCAACCAAACAGAAACAGCTTACAACTTCAACTACAATTTATATTTCAGCGGTGAAAGTACATTTGAATTAAAAAATACCATTCATCCGCTGGGTGATTTTTATCTGCATAATGTAAACTTCGAAGACATGAGCGATAACCCACGTTTTGATGTGGAGTTTTCTCTTGTAAATGAGGATAAGAAAAAGGCCACTCATTTTGAGACTTCCCTGAAGTTAAAAGCAAAGCAACTTTTTAAAAAAATCGAGGAGATACAATTAAAAAATGAACCCACTTTCTCGTATATGTTATTTGATTTTTACCCAGACAGAGTCGATGAAGAAAAAGTAGACCTCAGCGGTTTAAGCAATGCCGGATTCAGGATTTACGATGTGGCAAAAGTGAGGGAAAATTTAGCGCCTTCCAGAACGGTGGTAGATCTGCATATAGAGAAGTTAATTGATAGCTGGAAGCATATGAGCAATTTTGATATACTAACCCTGCAATTAAAGGAATTTGAGCGATTTTTTGATCTGGCCGTTGCGCATCGTCAGCCATCGCTAATAGTGATTCATGGGGTAGGAGCAGGCAAACTACGAGATGAAATCCATGAAATGCTTCGCTTAAAAAAAGAAGTAAAATCTTTTGTAAACCAATACAATGCTTCTTATGGATATGGTGCGACCGAGATTTATTTTTCGTTTTAAATATTTCGTATACGACATTAATTTATCGGCCAAAGTATTTTGGAATCGCTTTTGCAAACAATTTATAATGTGTTTTAATTTATCTTCTACAATAAACGTTTACCATCAATAATGGAAAGGAAACTGCGGCGGCTATTTAACTTTTTTGAATTGCGTAATGCGTAAGATGCAGGATGGTATTTAGCGTGCGTTTTGTTGCTGTTACAAAAAATTGCATCCTGCTGAAAATAATAGCGAAATAGTTTGTTTTCAATCCTAAAAAAGCGCCTCAAATTTAAAATTTTGGGCTCCTTTTTTGGAATAGAATTTTACTTTTAAAAAGGGATCTAAGTTGATAATTTGTCAGCCTGCCTTTCTTCCGGGTATAATTTTTTGTTGGCGATAAAAGTTCCAAAAGGAATAAGGGACGCAATAAAAGCCAGCAATATTTTTTTTACCGGCCATTTATATGTTGTTGAAACCTGCAACAGCAAAGCAATGTATAGCATAAATAAAATACCATGTGCCATACCAATCACGTAATTTGGTTTGGGCATTCCCATCATATACTTTAACGGCATCGTGATGGCGAATAATAAAAAGGAGCACCCCTCTAAAAAGGCCACCAATCTGAAACGGGATAGTGAGTTTTTAAACATATTTTAAGATAAAAATTTTTATAACTTTTTTTGTCGACCTGCGCTCATGAAACTTTGCGTTGCCTAATCTGGCTATAATTAATGCAATAACACTTTATGGATGCTAATGTTTTATAACCTTTATGGAGAATGATAAATATTTTACCAATGATAATTCACCATTTACAAATAAGTGCGTTATTTTATCATTAGTTGGCGCCAGTCTATTACCCTATTTAGCAATCAATTGTTCGGTACAAAAAATTATCCTACATCATTTTTATCTGCACTGTACTTTCTCCATTTGTCAATTACCGCCGACATATCATCCGGTATTTCACTTTCAAAAAGGATCGGCTGTTTGGTAGATGGGTGAATAAAGCCCAACTCTTTTGCATGTAATGCCTGGCGTTTGCAAATTGAAAAGCAATTATCTACAAACTGTTTGTATTTACTAAAGATGGTGCCCTTTACAATTTTATCGCCGCCATAAAAATCATCATTAAACAATGGGTGGCCGATGTATTGCATGTGTACCCGTATCTGGTGTGTACGGCCGGTTTCAAGCCTGCACTCTACCAGGGTTACATAATTAAATCTTTCCAGCACTTTGTAATGCGTGATGGCATCTTTGCCATGTTCTCCATCAGGGTAGGTAGTAAATAATTTTCTAAAACGCTGGTGCCTGCCTACATGTCCCGTGACGGTTCCTTCATTTTCTTCAAAGTCGCCCCATACCAGCGCTATGTACCTGCGGTGTACCGTATGGTTAAAAAATTGTTTGGCAAGATCTGTCATTGCTTTGGGTGTTTTTGCAAGTACAAGCAAACCGGTTGTGTTTTTATCAATGCGATGTACCATACCAAAACGGGCTAATCCGCTTTCTTCAATATCCGGATTTTGCTGTTTTAAATAGTAAGCCACCCCATTGATTAAAGTGCCGCTATGATTGCCACTTCCCGGATGAACTACCAGTCCGGCGGGTTTATTGATCAGCAATACATCGTCATCCTCAAAAGCAATATTCAGCGGTATGTTTTCGGGAACAATGTCATTCGATTCTGGATGGCGGTTGCTAAAAACGACAATTTTATCATAAGGGCGCACTTTATAATTTGTTTTAACCGGCTTCTCGTTTACCAGTACCATTTCATTGTCGATGCCCTGCTGTATTTTATTTCTGGTGGCGCCTTCAATACGACTCATTAAAAACTTATCAATACGCAGCGGTTCCTGTCCCTTGGGTATTTCAATTACAAGGCGTTCATACAGTTCTTCCGATTCCTGTAAATCCTCTTCCGTTGTTGTTGTTATTATTTCATTAGTCATATTCAATATTTAATATCAGCCCATTACAATCAGGCCATCCAGCATCCAGCATCCAGCACCCAGCACCCAGCATCCAGCATCCAGCACCCAGCATCCAGCATCCAGCATCCATCATCCATCATCCCGCATCCAGCATCCAGCACCCAGCATCAGCATCCAGCACCCAGCATCAGCATCCAGCATCCCGCATCCCGCATCCAGCATCCAGTATCCAGCATCCCGCATCCAGCATCCAGCATCCAGCATCCAACATCCAGCATCCAGCATCCAGCATCCAGCATCCAGCATCCAACATCCAGCATCCGGCATCCGGCATCCACCCCCTGGCCCCCTCCAAAGGTGGACATACGTTACTTACAGAATGCCTCTTTGTTCAAATACTTCAATCTTCTCCTTCATACTCAACAAGTAATCGATATCATCATACCCGTTGATC
>JBGSMI010000315.1:0-18857 GCA_041740215.1 Ferruginibacter sp. | reverse complement strand
TACCAAAATCCTGAACAGCGGGAACCTGTATCAATATTACAATCAACACTATTAACAAAAGAATGCTGGCCAATATCCAGGCCAGCACTTTCCCGGTTTTTCTTATAACTTTTTTGATACGCAGACAGTTGTTTTTAAATTGTTAATAAATGGATGAATTTGATTTTTATGACATAGAGCTTTTACCGCCAAATGCCTGCTCGTAAATTTTTTTATTCTACGTAATTTTCAAAACCAATAGCCAAAGTTCGTTCCAAAAACCTTCTACTACACAATGACTTTTCATCTATTCGAAATCGTTCGAATTCCGGGTTGCATTCCGCCATGCGGATAAACCACCTAGAGTATTGAGGTAAAATTAATTCAACCAAAATGATGCAGCATTAACTGCCGCTTTTATAAGAAGTTGTTTATTAAAATAAACGGGCAATTAATTCCCCAAAGCAAAGAATATTTTTAATAAACAGTTGATGTAATGTGATGAGTAGAGATTGTTCCGGATTGTAAGAATGGATACTATTTGGCATAATATTTTTAGATGCTAAAGTATGGAAGAAAATGCAGTGTCAATGAAAAGTTCTGAAACAGAATTAGTTTATCAGCTACAATTGAAAAATGAAACAGCATTTACTTATCTATACAATCAGTATGCGCCAACGCTCTTTAATGGAATAAAAAAAAACGTTTTCTGCATACTTTCTGCCGAAGATATTTTGCAAAATGTGTTTGTAAAGATATGGTTGAATATTGAGCAGTATCAGGTAGGTAAAGGAAGTTTGTTTACATGGATGATCCGCATTGCCAGAAATGAATCGATCGATTACCTCCGTAGTAAACATGCTAAATCAATTAAGGTTACCACCGAAATTAAAGACTGCCAGATTGCCTCAAAAACATTTATGGATCCACGGATTAATCGTATTGATCTATTAATTTCCCTAGCCCTGTTACCAGAAAGATCCAGAAAGATAATTGATCTATACAACAAGGGATACACCAGCAAAGAACTTAGTAACCTTTTTAATATGCCAGAAGGAACAGTTAAGACCATCCTAAAAAGATCGTTCACCAGACTTCGGAAAGTGCTGGTCTAGGGTGGATTTTCCAAATACTATTCAACTTCGGTTTAAAAAAATTAAAATTTGCTAATTTTAAACAGGGTGAAGGTGCATTATTCAGATGCAACGTACCCTCAATTCGTATCACGGGATGGAGCCGTAGTTATTGTGGCCTTTCCACCATTGCGCATGTTTAAATTAAACATTTTCTTTTTTACAACCACCCTTGTATCACCGCCGAGTAAGATACCCCAGGGCTTTAATTCATCAATTCTATCGAATATGATTTTTAAAATCGCAATTGTAGGTAATGCTAAAAACACGCCAGGGATGCCAAGCAACAATCCGCCGGAAATAGCGCCCAATATTGTTATCAGGGCATTGATTTTCACCTTGGATCCAACTATTCGAGGCATTAAAAAATTAGAGTCTACAAAATGAATACTTAATAAACCAATGAGAACCCACACTATTTGGCTCATGCTGGCAGCAGTAGTCAATGTAATCAAGGCTGTAAAAATCATTCCTGAATAAATACCAATGAACGGTAAAATATTCAGTACGCCTGTAAGTACGCCTAAAAAGATGGCATACTTAATCCCTATGATCAAAAATAAAATAGAATTACAGGTAGACACAATAACCATTTCAATTAACAAACCCGCCATGTAACTTTTCAACACTTGTTGTGTGCCATCAATCACAGCATCTACATTTCCTTTGTGGGTACTTTTAAATACGGCAAATAAAAAGCTTTTGATAATATGCCGGTACAACAAAATCAGGAAAGAGTAAATAAAAGTAAATATTATAAATGCCACTATAGAGGTGACAGTGAAAAAGGTTTCTTTAATGTATACGATACCGCTGTCTTGTAACCCGGAGGTAGCATTGTTTACCAAAACTTTTTGTTGGGTTGCACTCACATTAAATTTGTTCTCCACCCAGTGCTGAAAAGTTTCGTAATGTTCAGCCAAATGCGTTTTTATAGCTGGTATATCATTTAGAAAGGCAACAATTTGTGCGGATAAAAGATAAATAATTAATACGATCCCCAGAAGTGCCATCAACACAACCAAAATAGCAGCGAGTGCCCTGGACATGCCCCATTTTTCAAAAATATTGGTCAATGATAAAAGTAATATGGAGATAAGTACAGAAAAATACAACGGCACCAATACGGTGCTACTTGCTGTAATGATATACGCAATTAAAATAACCAGCAGAAGCTGGAAACATAAACGAATACTATATGGCAACTGTTGATAATCTCTTCTTTTGCTGATCATTTTTTACAATCAATTAGAATTTGTGTAAAATAAACAGTTAAAAAAACATGCCACAATTGATGAGTGTAGAAACGCTGAATTAAATGTAGCAATTTATTTTTTTCGCCACGTCATTCCTAAGAGCTGTGGCAACAACCGGAGCAATTTGGTGAAACGATGATGAGAAAATATACAGGTAGAAGGCTTTTAATATGACATCTGGCTCCATGCAGGAAATTGGGAATGGATGCGAAGGAAAAGGCCACGGCTTGTTTCAGCAACGACCTGTTCCAAGACGCCACGGTCCAACAAATGGCTGTGCCCTTTGATTGTACAAAATACAAATGCCGGATGGTTTCTAAACCGTCCGGCATTTGTAATATTTCTTTTATCATCCAGTTCCTGCTTTTATCTACTGTATATTATATATTTCAGGTGTTTCCTTTTGGTAAATATTACAACCTCAACAATTTCGATTTGTCTTTCAATTGCACCATATAGTTGAAATGAAATAAATGCTACGCTCTCTTTATAGAAGGCATACAATAAAAAAGGCCCCATGTCTGCAGACTGGATAATAACTAAGCCAATTTCATCTTGTCCGCATCTGCTAAAAACTGCTTTAAGCCAATATCGGTCAACGGGTGTTTTAACAACGCAAGAATGGATGACAGCGGACAAGTACAAACATCAGCACCAGCTTCTGCACAGGCAATGATATGATTGCCGTTGCGGATAGAAGCTGCCAGAATTTCTGTTTCAAAGCCTTGTATGTTAAAGATATTGCTGATCTGTGCAATTAGTTGTACACCGTTCCAACCACTATCATCAATGCGACCAATAAATGGTGAAACGTAGGTAGCGCCCGCCTTTGCAGCCAGTATCGCCTGACCTGCACTAAAGATCAAGGTACAGTTTGTCTTGATACCATTATCAGTAAACCATTTGATGGCTTTGATGCCATCTTTGATCATTGGTACTTTTACCACAATATTTGGATGAATGGCAGCCAGTTTTTTTCCTTCTTCCACAATTACGGAAAACTCCGTTCCCAATACCTCTGCACTGATATCGCCATCTACAATTTCGCATATGGTTTTATAATGGGTGGCGATAGCGGTTTCGCCTTTTATATTTTCTTTCGCCATCAGAGAAGGGTTGGTGGTTACACCATCGAGAATACCCAATTCATTTGCTTCTCTAATATCTGCAAGATTTGCTGTATCAATAAAAAATTTCATACTCGTTTGTTTTTGTTGGTTGTTTACTTTTACTATTAAAAAAAAATCTTTTTCTTTTACAAAGATAAAACTGATTCGGCTAATTTCATTCTCCAATAGTCATTGAGGTTTCGCCGGACTGTAAATCTTTTTCATTCTGGTGTGTTCAAGTTAAATTGTTCGTACATATCCTCACCATTAAATAAGCTTCTCTACTTATTCACCGAAACTTTATACATCGTAATGGTATGGTATTGCTGCCCGGGTATTAACAAAGTGCTTGGAAATTTAGGCTGGTTCGGAGAATCAGGAAAATGCTGTGTTTCTAAACAAAATCCGGTATGCTTGCTGATTGATTTACCATCACTTGTTTTGATGGTACCATCCAGAAAGTTACCGGTGTAAAACTGCATACCGGGCTCCATGGTAAATACTTCCAGTGTTCTACCGCTCTTTGCATCTGTTACAGTAGCCACTTTTGTTAGACTGGTATCGGTTTTATTCAACACAAAATTATGATCGTAACCACCCGCTACCGAATCAATGCGCAAGCCAATTTTAGTTGCTTTTGTAAAATCGAACGGACCATCTTTTACAGGTGCAATTACACCGGTTGGAATCAGGCCGCTGTCAACAGGTGTGTAGTGATCGGCCGCTATTGTTACTTCGTGATCCAGAATAGTATTGGTAACGTCACCGGTTAAATTAAAATAGCTATGATTTGTCAGATTTACGACGGTTGCTTTATCGGTGGTGGCTTTATATTCAATTTTCAATTCGTCATCATCGGTCAATGTGTATTCCACATTCACCTGCAAATTGCCGGGATATCCTTCTTCGCCATCTTTGCTTAAATAGCTCAGTTTTAAAGCTGGTACGGAATCATTTTCGGTGCTGGCATCCCATACTACTTTATCAAATCCTTTGTTGCCGCCATGTAATGTGTTGGCGCCGTTGTTGGTTGCCAATTTGTAGGTAGCGGTATCAATTTTAAAAGTTCCTTTTGCAATCCGGTTGCCATATCTACCAATCAATGCACCAAAATAAGGCGGTTTTGCAAGGTATCCAGAGAGGCTGTCAAAACCCAGCACAATACTCGACTTTTGATTGTTTTTATCAGAGGCAACCCAGGAAGTAATTACTCCACCAAAATTTGATATTTTTACCTGTGTACCTTTGGCATTGGTCAACGTGTACAAAAAAACTTCTTTACCATCGGCATTTCCAAAAGCAGCTTTCGTAATTCCTTTTTTTAATTCCATTTTTTGATCTCCGCTTTGATTGTTACAGGATGAGGTTGCAAAGATAGTGGCTAACCCAAGGCCAAGCAATGTAATTCCTTTCATAATTGTTTTTTAAGATCTTGTTTGCTACGCTGCCGTATTCACCGGATATTATAGCGTATTAAATAGATAAGATGAGCAATGTTTATTTTTTTGTTAATTGGTTAAGAGACTAATTTCTTGGTAACATTGTTAATGCCGGTTGACGATGCAATGATGAAGGATTTCCTTCGTTACTGAATCCTTTGAGGTTTCATTTGCCTTACAGGTTTAGCCAAATGCTGAACTTTTACTAAGTTTTTCGTTCAGTGAAGTAAAGCAACAAATACCAGAATCAATCTCGTACAAAATTAAAGATTTGTTGTGCAGCAAAATCAGTTCTTTAAGCCTATCATAAATAAATTTTCTGTACTGACAGGAACCGGATATAAATATTTAAATAAGTATAACGGACATTTTGTTTTATTATTTTTTTAAAAGGAAATGGATTTACTGCCCATTGCGACGTTTTATCAAAAACATTTGTCATCCTTTTTCAATGTTAAATAGATTTAGATAAAAAAGCTCTGATTCCTTATCTGGTACAAAAAAAATCCACTCTCGTATTTCAAGAGTACTAGCTCATGAACAGATATACAGGTACCATTGGTAAAAGACAAATCGACAGCCTCTTACAAACACGTTGGCAAAAAGCAAGGGCTTTACTTTTCCAGCCGATCAAGATTTATTAAGGCCGGATGTTGCATCAAAGTTGACAGTTGATATTCTTTTTGTTGATTAATTTAGGAATACACCACTCCAGCTTCTTTCAATATCGCTTCTGTTATTTTGCTCATGGATAAACTTAATGCATGGGTTACTTTTTTACTTTGCAACAGGCCATTATCGAGGCAATCCATTACCTCTTTAATTTCGTGTTCAAATCCATTGCTTAAGTGCGGTAAATAAAAATTTTCGATAGAGCCGTCATTTTTTTGAACGACGAAATCAGTGGCTTTAAACCATGGACTCTTAACATTGATTCTAGCCTTTTTTCCAATGATGGTTGCTTGAATATTAGTTTGGAATACAATGGAAGAGATCAATTGGGCTGTAGCTCCTGTTTCATATTGCAGGGCAATGTTCATATATTCATCAACACCTGTTTCGGAGAGTTTTGAAATTACATTTATTTGCCCGGGTACACCTAAAAGTGAAGTGGCTAAATACAACGGGTAAACACCGACATCCATCATGGCACCACCGCCCAAGGTCTTATTATACAACCTGCCTTCCAGGTTAACGGGTGCATTGAAACCAAAATCTGCTGAAACATACTGTACTGCTCCAATCACATCTTCTTTTATTAACTGTCTAATTTTATCCATAAATGGCATACAGGCTGTCCACATCCCTTCCATAAAAAATACCTTGTTTTCATTTGCTGCATCAATCATTGCTTTTGTTTGTTGGTAACTAAGCGATAAAGGCTTTTCGCATAGCACCGGCTTCTGGTGGTTCATACAATTAATAGCCTGTTCGGAATGAAACGCATGTGGAGTGGCAATATAAATAATATCTACATTCTTATCTTTCATCAAGGCTTCATAATTATCATACCATATCGGCGCCCGGTGTTTACTGGCAAATGCTGCTGCTTTGTCCATATCCCGGGAAGCAATAGCATACACTTCGGCTGTTTCAGTAAAGTTAAGAGCAGTGCAAAATTTTTCTGCGATATGTCCGGCACCTAGTATGCCCCATCGGTAGATTTTATTCATGGTAGCTATTTTTTTTAACACGAATTTTTAAGGAACGAATTTCACGAATTGTGTTCCATTTATTTAAATCGCTTCTTTTGCTGCTCAAAGTTACACGATGTATGTTTTCTAATTGTTTAAAGATGAGTAATGTTATCATTCGATATAAAGATGGCAAAACTGTGGCTTCTGTATATTCAACCTAAACTATATGGTACCAAAGCCAAAATGATCCGAAGTAGTAATTCGCTATTCGAAGGAATTCGGGAAATGCGAAAGCTATTGTACCGTGTTAAAAAATACTTTTATCCCACAATTTCCCTATAGTTGCACAGCCTAATTTATTTGCTTCTAATGCCATCAAAATTTATTCATTAATTTAGCTGGTAAGACTTCGGAAGAATTATCGGATGCAACATTTTACTAATTTTAAATACCGGAGGTTATCACCCACACCAATGAAATACCCCAAAGCAGTTATCATTCAAACAGCCATTGTATCAACAGCACTTTTCATAAGTGGCATATTTACCTTTGAAACTATCTTCAATTTCTTTGAGCCAAAAGTGCAAGGTGTCATATTTCGTGTAACTGAAGTTGAACAAAAAGTAGATCCGTCATTGCTTTTTGCCATCGCAATTGCACTTGTTCCTGTGTTCATATTGCTGGTATGGCGTTTAACTCCAATTGTTATCTTCAATAAAAAACTGACTTCCATTTTGGTGGTGCTGGTTTTAATGGTGGTTGCAATTTGGATCCGACAAAATTCAGTTGAGTCTTATTATAAAAGTCTGAGAAAAAATCCACTGGCAAATTTTAGCAATAGCAATCAATACCCGACTGAGCCGGTAAACTTTGTTTACTATATGTTTCTAGGTCTTTGCATTGGCTGCATGCTTTGTTATTTATTGTTCAGGGCGAAGAAATCCAAACGTTAATTGCAAAAAAAACGCGTTTTTTTTTGGGCTATCAATCCGGTCAGAAGGTGCAAAAATTAGCAGCAAATTTTCTGTAAAAAATTATGCAGGCCTATTTCACCAGCATTACAGTTCCTTTGTAATTAAACTCCTGCCCATCTTTACAAATTACTTCCAGCACATATACGTATGCGGCTGTTTGACCACCTGGCTGTCCTTTGGTAGTTCCATCCCAACCTTGTGTTGCATCATTGACTGGAACGTTTTGCTTTTCAAAAACCTTTTGACCATACCTATTAAAAATCAACATCCTTTTTATCTTTTCAATGCCATAGCCTTTGATATAAAACCGGTCATTCAGTCCATCATTATTTGGACTAAAAGCGTTGGGAATATATAACTGCCCCTTGCCGCAGAAAACCACAATGCTAACTTCATCTGTCGCTGTGCAACCATAAATAGTTTGGATGGTTACTTTGTAGGTAATATCATTGTCAGCAACAAAAGAGGGACTGGAACAATTCACACAACTCAGGCCGGTAGCCGGGGTCCACAAATAAGCATTAATACCTGCACCTGTTGTTTGTGCCTGCAATTGAATAGATGTTCCGGCAGCAATATTTCTGTCTGCACCTGCATTTACGGTTGGGATATTACCAACCGCAATCACTACAAAGCCGGTATCTGTTTTACATACATTGTTGCTAAAAGCAATTACTCTATAAATTGTAGTAATTGTGGGTGCAGCAAAAGGGCTCGCAATAGTAGTACTGCTCAAACCAACTGCAGGACTCCACAAATAATTACTAACAGTGCTCGTTGCCCTAAGCTGTGTTCTTTCACCCATACAAATACTATCCGTTTTGCTAACGGTAAGACCAACGGGTATATCTACCTGTATGTTTACCGTATCTCTTTGAATGCATCCAAACTGGTTGGTAACCTTTATAAAATATTTTGTTGTCGCAACGGGTGTAGCTGTTGGTGTGGCTGTGTTAATATTTTGCAATCCGGGTGCGGCTGTCCATTCAAATCTCACGCCATCGTAGCTACGCAATAATACACTACCTCCCAAACAGATGGTAGTATCAGGTGCTGCAGCAGGCACTGGTAAAGGATGAATGATAACAGGTTTTGTAACGGTGATATCGCAACCAAACTGTGTACGCAGATTTAGCGTTACCGTATAAGTAGCAGCATTGGTGAAATTAAATAGCATAGTATCGGCTGCACTAACAGGCGTACCATTCAACCGCCAGTTGTAATTGATAACCTTGTCTTCTGTTACAATTGCGGCTTTGTACACCAGGGTATTCTGCATGCACTTTTCTGAATCGCCGATGATAGTGGCTGTTGTAGTTTTATAAATCCGCACGGTATCCATTGTAACATTTGTATCGCTGCAACCGTTGGCTGTATTGGCTTTCAGCGAAACGATGTAACTGCCGGACCTGTTATAAAAATGAGTTGGGTTTGTAGCTGTGCCCGTTTGACCATCGCCAAAATTCCAAACATATTGCATATTGTTAAAACGGGATGCAGATTGATTGGTAAAACGAACTGTACCTGAATCGCCACAAATTTTTGGATTGACAATGGTGAATTTTGCAACAACAGAATCAATTACAATCATCCTGGCAATACTATCGGTACAACCATTGATAGTTGTAACTTTTAAAGAAACCAAATGATTACCTGCGGAAAAATTTGTAGTGAGATTTACCGTATTGCTACGTTGTATGCCATTCACAAACCATTGGTAGGTTTGAATATTATCGACAGAATTAATAACACTATTGTACGAATAAGTTCCCGGCCTACAATGTATGCTATCACCGCTGATACCGGCGGCAGGCAAATTAAATACCCGGATGGTATCAACAAAACGTGTTGTGTCCCTGCAACCATTGATGGTAGCTGCTATTAACCGGGTTGTGTAATTTCCCGGCAGTAAATAATTATTGGTTGGATTTTGTAATGTGGAGGTATTACCGTCGCCGAAACTCCAGTTATAAAAATTGATGGCACCGAAATTACTGGTGAGGTTGGTGAATGAAGCTGTTCCGCTTCCGCAGAAACGAACCGGCGTTAAATTGAAATTTGTTTTAACTGAATCAATCAATATATTCTTTGTTGCAGTGGTAGTGCATCCATTAATGGTAGTAGCCGTTAATGACAATACATAATTGCCTGCCTGCCTGTAATTGTAAACAAGATTTGTTGAATTACCAATACTATCACCATCAATTTTCCAAACATATTTTGCAATTGAATCCATAGATATTATTGTACTTGTGTATTGCAATCTTGTATTGGGTTGGAGGCAAACTGTGTTTAAGCCATTGATTCCAACGGACGGACTCGGAAACACCTTTACTGCATTGGAAACAATGAATGAGTCGATACATCCATATTTTGAGGTGACCACTAATTTTACTGTGTAGGAACCAGGTTTATTATACAAATGCTGCGGGTTGGCAACTGTATCTGTGCCGCCATCACCGAAAGTCCATTTGTAACGTATGGAAGAAAAAACCGGCACAAGACTCTGGTTGGTAAATTGAACAACGCCACTATCGCAAAAGCGGGTATTGTCAAATGCAAATTTTGCTTTGGCAGAATCTACAAAAACTGAGTCGCTGGCCTTGAGTGTAAATGGACAGCCCTCCGGACTGGTGAGGATCACGTTGGGAATATAAATACCGGCATTGCTGTAGGTATGCGTTACGTTACTATCAACGGTTGTTGGAAAAACCGGTGTACCATCATTGTAATCCCAGGCATAGGTGCTGATGAAACTTCCCCTTACATTCATCGCAATACTGAAAGGCTTACAACCATTGCCGGTATTGGCTGTAAGGGTTCCGATCGGCCCGCGAACCCGAATAAACTTTGAAACAGAATCTTCGCAATTATTTAACCCTTTTACCCTTAACGTAACTTTATAAATACCAGGTAAAGCGTAAATTTTGGGCGATGGATTCTGAGCTGTGCTCCCCGTTCCACCATCACCAAAATCCCAAACCCAACTGCTGGCGTATGTTGAACTATCGCTAAAAGTAATGGCCGTTGGTGCACATTTGGTCGTGTCTCCAACTTTAAAGTTTGCATCGGGTCTTACCAGTTTGATGTAGGAAGGACGGGTAATACTATCCATACATCCATTCTCATCCTTTACCACCATTTTAATATTATAACTGCCTTCGGATGCATAGGTGTGCGAGCCATAATAGCCAACCGAAGTGGTTCCATCTCCATAATCCCACGTAGTGCTGCCATTGTAAACTTGTGCACTATTATACAAAAACACATTGAAGGCGCCGCACTTGAGTGTATCAAAACTAAAATAATCTGCCTTTGGCCGGTAGATTTTTATATAGTTGGGCTTCGTAATCGTGGAGGTGCATCCAAAAGAATCCGTAATGGAAAGCGAGACCGTATAAAAATTAAAATAGGAACCTCCATTATAAACTTTGTTGATGCTACTATCCGTATCAGTTGTAAGCGCAGTGCTGTTGCCAAAATTCCATTGCCATTTTATAATCGGAACACCTGGTGTTTGGGTAGAGGTGTCTTTAAATAAAAAATTTTGGTCAGAAAAGCAACTGTTGGTAGGCGTGGCTATGAAGGCCGCCTGTGGCCCGGTGGTAATCAGCGGCACAATGATTTGTTTGCTCATGCTGGCAAAACAGCCAATTGAATCCGTTACCCTCAAACTTACATTGTAGGTATTGGCAGTATATAAACTGCTGACAGCCGTATCTTGAGTACTGTTTAAAAGCGGTCCACCCTTTCCAAAATTCCATTGCCAGTTAGTAATAGGTATGATGCCATTTTGTATGGATGAATCGGTAAAAATAACTTTTAGTGGCACCAGGCAACTTAACTGGATATCCGGAATAAAATTAACCAGCGGTCCACGAACACTAACCGGAACCGGATACACAATAGAATCTGAACAACCCAGCTTATCTTCAATAATCAGTTTCACATAATACAAGCCGGTATCAATATAAGTATGACTGGTATTGCCTTTCAGCCAAATTCCAAAGCTATTGAAATTTGCAGTGTTGTTTATTTTTAGTCTTACCGTACTGTCTCCAAAATCCCAGGTGTAGGTTTTTATTTTGGAAGAATCCATCCCAACGGTAGAAAAATTTACTAGTCCATTGGTGCAGATATCGGTTTTATCGGGAACAAAATTGGCTTTCTCATCAATGATAATTACCCGTTTTTTTCCGGTATCCGGTAGGTTGGTAATGGTATCCAATCTAATCACAGTTACTACATATGCCTTTTGTGGCGGCGAGTAAGTATGGGTTACCGGATTTAATGTGCCGCTATTTAAAATCGGCGAACCATCACCAAAATCCCAGCTCGTCACAATTGTATTGCTGACGGTATCTGTAAAGTCTACCGTGTATTTGTTGGCACAGGTTTTACCAAGACCGAAACCTCCACCTCCACCTCCACCACCTCCGCCTCCACCACCTCCTCCACCGCCCCCACCGCCATCATCATCACAGATATCAATGACTGTAACTGGTTTTGATATAGAGGTAAAACTACATTCGGCTGTTACAATCGTTAGTGTAGGGTTAAAGATTCCACCCACTGTGTACACATGATTGGCAATATTGGTACCGGTTATGCTGTCAATATTTCCATCGCCATAATTCCATACATAATATTGAATGGGAACAATTAGGTTGCTAACGGTTCCGGTAAACTTTACTGGTAGTGGGCGGCAACCATCCGGCGGCACGTACGTAAAATTTACGGAGGGTTGATAATTGCGGATAAAACTAAACGTTTTGGGCGTACTACTGCAACCGACAATGGTATCTGTTGCAGATAAAGTAACCATAAAATTGCCGAACGTGTTGTAGCTATGCGATAAAGGCAATGTGTCCGTTGCAACTACCAATGGAGAACCATCACCAAAATTCCACGTGAATTTTAAATCGGAATTGGGAAAGGTAGTATTGGTAAATGTTACATTGAATGGTGTGCCACAGCCATTTATTTTATTCTGCGTAAAACTTAACAATGGCCCTGATTTTACGGTAATGGATTTTGAAGTGGTATCAGCGCAACCTTGTGCATCCAGCGCAATCAATAACAGGTTGTAATTACCGGTGGAAGCAAAACTATGGCTGGTGGGTGAATTGAATTGAAGCGCATTGTTATCACTGAAAAACCATCTTACACTGGCTGGCGCCGGCAAAGCATCCCCGGTAAATGTGGTAGCTGAATTGGCACAAACTGTATCTGGCGCAGTAATAAAAAATGGAGCCAGTCCTGCACCTGCTTTTACATGCACCATTTTGCTGATGGTATCGCTGCAACCCTGAAAATTAAATGCTATCAGCCTTACCTGAAAATCGCCGGGAGTTGTAAAGCTGCGGGAAATAGCAGCACCATTTTGGATGGCATTGTTATCGCTGAAAAACCACTGCACATACCATGGTGATGGTATTGCAGTACCGCTGAACTGGGTTGATGTATTGATACAAACCGTATCGGGTACTGTAATAAATTGTGCTTTTACATTACCAACATTAATAGTTCTGGTAATCGTACTGGTGCAAGTGTTACCAACTGTTGCTGTAAGCCTAACGGTATAAGCACCCGGTGTACTATAAAAATGAGAAGGATTTTTAAGACTGCTGCTATCCCCATCTCCAAAAAACCATTTGTATTTATTAGCCGCACTTCCGCCAGTGGTTGTATTATTAAAAGCAACCGTAAGGGTGTCTTTGCAACTGAAAGCAGCAGATGGAATAAAAGCAGCCGTTGGTTTGGTGTAAACCCGTATGTATTGAAACTTGCCGGCAGCATCACTTTCGCAGCCCCAGCTATTTTTTACCAATAAAGAAATATTGTAGTTGCCCTGTGTATTATAAACAAACGTTGGGCTTTGGATCGTGTTACCACCGGCTCCCAAATCCCACGTCCAGTTGGTGATGGTGCCTGTGGCAGTAGAGGACAAATCTGTAAATTGAACGCTATGCGGTGTACAACCGGCTGTATCACTGGCAATAAAATCTGCCAAAGGTTTTGGATGAACAATGATGCTGTCAGTTTTTGTTTTTATATCTCCATTGGAAAAAGTAACGATAAGAGTAACATAAAATTTTTGTGCGGTAAGATAGTTGGTTCCCACAATTGCGCCTCCATTTGGAATGATGGTACCATTACCAAGGTTCCATGCCCGATTGATAACAGTGCCACCGGTAGAAGCATCCGTAAAATTTACACCACTTAGCGGCACGCAACCACTGGTTTTATTGATGGTGAAGTTGGGTATTGTTTGGGCGTTTACCGTTGTTACAATAGATGCCAACAAACTCCATATAAAAAGCTCTTTCATTTTATGATGATAGAAAATTAGCAGTTTAGCCGATATAGAATGGATAAAAATCAAAAAATTAACTGAAATAAAGTAATTTGATTAAATGAGCATTATCTAAAACAACTTTATAAATGTTGTTGCTATCGGATAATGGTTTCTAAAGCAATATTGATCATCGGCAGCAAACCAGTTTCCCGCTGATCGGCTGTAATATTTTCATGGGTTGGCAGGATGTCTGAAACGGTTAATAAAGTTGCAGCAGTTTTCTTTAGATGTCGTGCATTAGCAAACAGTGCAAACGCCTCCATCTCAACAGCCGGACAGTTATTTTTTGCAGCGATCAGTGGTATGGCTGCATGGCTGCGATAAAAAGTATCGCTGGAGTGAACAGCGCAACTTTGTAATGGAATATTCAAGGTAGCGGCTGTTTCATTGATTTTTTCAAATGCGTTGCCTTGATAAGCAATTGCATCGTCCTCGATTCCCCATGCATATTTTGCGTAGGTAGATTCGCTGGCAGCAAAGTTTACATTTAAAACATCCAATAATTTTAGATCGGTTGTGTATGCGCCACAGGTGCCGATACGAATGATACAATCCACATTAAAGTCTGTATATAATTCGTAAGAGTAAATACCAATAGAAGCACAGCCCATACCGCTGGCACCAACGGTTAGCGGCTGGCTTTTATAGGTGCCGGTAAAGTAAAATATATTGCGGGTTTGGCTTACCAATAATGCATTTTGCAAAAATTTTTCTGCAATATATTTGGCCCTCAACGGGTCTCCTGCCAGTAATACATTTTTTGCTATTGCTCCTTGCGTTGCGTTAATGTGTAGGCTCATGATAAATATTGACTATAAATGTATTCCATTTCAGGCAATCACCCAAAGACAATATAAATTTGCTAAGCGAAGGTTGGCAAAAAATGAAGAACGGAAAAAAGCATAATTGAGTTTCCTTCAATTGGATTGCTGATAAAAAAGGAATAACATCAAAATAACGCTGGTTCCGGTAGTGAATTATTACCGGCTGAATGTTTAACAAACCGGGTTCGCAAAAAAAGTCTCTTTTTTTATACTAAATTAGTTCAGCACATGCCGGCAGGCTAATTGAAAAGGTACTGCCAGTTCCCAAATCGCTTTTAACCGAAATGGTGCCACTTTGGGCTTCAATGAATTCTTTACTGATATTGAGCCCTAACCCTGTCCCCTCCTTCCTGGAACCAGGAACTCTAAAATAACGGTCAAATATTTTGCTAATGTATTGAGGTGCAATCCCCTGTCCGGTATCGGTAACTGAGAACTTAATCTGTCCCCCTTCTTCAGCTACATCCAGATAAATAATTGAATTATCGTAGGAGTAACGGATGGCGTTTGAAATCAGATTCGTAAGCACCCAGGCCGTCTTTTCGGTGTCTGCCAATACCCTGGGCAACGATTCGGGTATTTTTATCTCCAGCTTTATTTGTTTTTGTTCGGCTGCTGTTTTATTCGCATTGATGGGATCATCAAGTAACGCTCTGGCATCTGACGGCATCAGGGCTAACTGGATAATACCACTTTCCACCTGTGTCATATTGAGTAATTCACCGGTTATTTTTAGTAAGCGGTTGGCATCATCACCAATGCTTTCCACCAAACTATTTTGTTCTTTATTCAGTTGCCCTATCTGTTCATTTTCCAATAATTGTAAACTCATTTTAATTGAAGCAATCGGTGTTTTTAACTCATGTGATACCGTTGCTATAAAATTCGTTTTAGCAAAATCCAGTTCCTTGTAGGAGGTGATATTCTGTAGCAATATTACATTGCCAATGAGTCTCTCTTCTTTTTCACCGGTTGGTATAATTTTTATAGGAACAATTTCTTTTTCAAAATAGCTTTCTTTATTATCGGCATAAATTTTTATCGGCGGTTGTTTAATTGCCAAATTCAGCTTATCGGTGCTAAACAAATCCTGTATCAATGAACGAATTAAATCATTCTGTACCGCTACATCCTGAACCGGCTTACCCATAACATCTGCTGCTTTTAATCCGGCAATTTTCAGCGCAGTATCATTCATAAACAGCACTTGCTTGTTCTCATCTAATCCAATTACAGGATCGTGCATATTGTTAATCAATGTTTCTATGCGCTTCTTTTCCATCATCAGTTTTTCAACATTGCCTGCTTTGTACTCCTGCAACTTCTCCGCCATTGTATTGAAAGCTTCAGCCAAGTCACCAAATTCATTTTGTTTATCAAAATGAACCCGTTGCGAATAATTCTGAGCAGCAATCTCCTTAATACTATTGGTAAGTTCCTTCACCGGATTTGCAATATTTCCGGGAAGATTTACTAACAATGTAAATGCGATCAAAAAACAGATGGTACCTGCCAATGACACCCAAAAAATAGCTTTATCTGCGGTACTTTCTGCAACGGAGCTCTTTCGCTGGATCGCCTGCATGTTCAACAACATTAGATCAGTAATATCCGTTCTAATTAGTTTAATTAAAGTGGCGGTATCTGTTGATTGGTTTAGCTGCTTAAAATCTGCCGTTAGTTTTTCTGTTATCTCTTTCTCTCCAATTTCAGTAACATTGCTTTGTTGTTTAATTAAGTTTGCTTCAAATATTTTTTTTTCTTCTACACTGCCAATCCCATTATTAAGGGCAATCATCATTTTTCTGGAATAGTCCAGCGTATTGTAATTGGCCACCAAAATATTTTTGGTATCACCGGATAGTTGATTAATAAAAATACCGCTCAATGCAGTAATAATCGCAATCATTGCAAACAATAATCCGATACCTAAAATGAGTTTTGATTTTATTTTCATTAGCTTAAAATTACGAGGTCAATGTCGCTGTCGGACAGTTTTTTTAATAAATCGTTGAAGACATTTGTTGACAGTATGATTTTAACCAGGCTTAAATGCGGCTTACCTATACAAATGGTAGTAACACCTCTCTCCTGGCACTGTTCAATTATAGCTTTCGCAACATTATTATTTTTCACTTTAATAATCTCGGCACCTAATTCGGCTGCCAGCTTAAAGTTGTTAATCAAATGCCTTTGTGCCGCTAATCCTATTTTATCACCGGCTTCTTTTGGTGTTTGCACGTAAAGCACATACCAATTGCTTTTATAATAAGAAGCCAGCCTCGCTGTTTTGCGGATTACTTTTTTGGCAATTGTGTGATTACTACTGATGCAGGCTAAGAAGCGTTCTGTTTTAAAATGAACATTGCGGGGCAACTCTGTCTCAATCTTACGCACTACCTGTGAAGCTACTTCTTTTAATGCCAGTTCCCGTAGTTGAAGGATATGTTCACTTTTAAAAAAATTATTTAATGCTGTCTGAATCTTCTCTTCCTTATAAATTTTGCCTTCTTTTAAACGGCTGATCAGTTCATCCGCCGTTAAATCAATGTTCACTACCTCATCTGCAAGGGCCAATACTTTGTCGGGTATCCTTTCCGCCACTTCAATACCTGTTATGCCCTTCACTTCATCATTCAAACTTTCAATGTGCTGTATATTCACAGCACTGATTACGTTGATTCCTGCTTCCAGAATTTCCAATACATCCTGCCAGCGCTTTTCATTCTTGCTACCTTCAATATTTGAATGCGCCAGCTCATCTACAATTACAACTTCGGGTCTAAGACTGATTACTGCCTGTACGTCCAGTTCTTCCAGTTCCTTGCCCTTATAAAATAATTTTCTACGTGGCACTACCGGCAGGCCTTCTAACAAATCATGTGTTTCTTTTCTGCCATGGGTTTCAATATATCCAATCTTTACGTCGATACCATTTCGCAACAGCGCATGGGCCTCTTGCAGCATGCGATATGTTTTACCAACACCGGCACTCATACCGATGTAAATTTTAAATTTCCCACGCCTCGACTTTTTAATGAGATCAAGAAAGTGTTGTACTGTTTGTTCTTTGTCTGGCATAAGAAAATTTAAACTTTACTAACGCTATTTTACCAACATCAACTTTACGTAATCGCTAAAAAGAAATGGCCAGGGAAGTTGACATAAAGAAATTCGCATTCACTGGTACATCGTTTTTTTCAAATGTTTTATCTTTTCCTGAAAATCCACGGGCTTCGAGCCGCCACAGTACATTGTCACGAATAAGGCAATCATAATTTAAAGAGTATCCCCATGTTTTGAAACAATTGGGTGTTCCCGTACTTATAATAACGCCGCTAACATCGCTGTAATATTCTGCCCTCATGGCAATATTGTTTTTTGCATTGGGGCTTATTTTCAAAATTACAACAGGAGAATACCATGTATTGTACTTACTGCTGCCTTTTGCCTTTTGCTCTGCACCAATATCAAAACCAGTAGTAAGTGCTAATTTATCGGTTAGCTGAAAGATGCCATAAAAATTATGAAAATAACGCATCTGCCGCACACTGTCGGGCTTATCGTTGCCAATAAATGAGCTGCTGTTGAGTGTAATTTTTGCGTTGGGTTTATAGGTAAGCTGGTGACCAAATGCAGGTGTGTTGTTTCCATCTACTCTCTGTATTCGTTGCCAGCCATTTAGTAATAAGCCACTGATAAACCATTTACCATCATCAGTTGAATAAGATATTTTTGCGCCAGTTTCAAAGTAGGGAGAATTGTCGGCCAATATACTTCTTGTAAGGTTCCAGCAATCTTTTCCGATGGCACTTTCAAAACCAATGTGCGATGAAAAAACACCTGCATCTATCCAAAGATTTTTTTTCTTTGAAATTTTCACCCCTGCATTGGCCTCCAAAATATTTTTTAACACACCGGGTTCCGCGGCAAGGTTTGCGTTAGTGTATGTGCCTGACATTAATGCCAGGTTTGCACGTACATTTTCTTTTTGATAAGCTGCTTTTATAAATCCCAAATTAAGGTTTACTTCATTGTGCCTGTTGTAAGCATAAACAAAAGACGGTCGATTGTGATTTGCAGGTTTTCCAAAATCATACGTATAGTAGGTTTCAATATAACCACTAAAAGTTAAAGGTGATACTGTG
>JBGSMI010000306.1:0-25420 GCA_041740215.1 Ferruginibacter sp. | reverse complement strand
GGTAAAAGTTTTGTTGACATGACAAAAACATTCAGTAACAAAAATTCCACCTTTGGTGAGAGAGCTGGAGCAACAGCTAAGTTTGTTTTCAAGGCAACAATGATAGCCGCAAAAGTTAATCCTGTAATTGGCCTTACACTCGGAATATTAGATATAACAGGAGCAACAGATGTATTATTTAAATGGTAAAGGAAATGATAACAAAACAAATCGCAATTTTGTACGCTTATTATTCAAAAGGTGCAACAGCTAGCGTTCCATATTTGAAAACAATGAGTAGTATAGTTTTTAGTCTTTTACTTTTGATTTTTAATACCCTTAATTTATTTGGTAAGGGTGATATAGTGATACTGTTATATTCAGAAAATCGGATTAAGGGCTATATTAATATTGCCGTTGTGACATTACCTCTCTTTTTAATTTTTTTACTTTTGTTCAAAGAAAACAAATTAAAACAAATTGAGTTTTCTGAAGTAGAGAAAAAAAAGGGGAATAAAATTAACCTTTTGATTTTTATTATTCTTGTATTATCGACACCAGTTATTTTATTTTATAAATATGGAGTAGGTAGGTAAGCCCCTCATTGGCGCAAGGTTGAGGCGTGGTTATTGAAGCAAAGCCTTCCTGGCCAGGATTGTTACTACTATTGCCTTTTAAAAGTGTAGTGCAGAAGAAATGAGTTGGCAGTCCTTGTGCCTGGATAAGGAAAAGATATAAAGCCCCACAAGTTGGGGCTTTTGTATTTTACGAAGCGTAAGCTTTTTTTAGCTTTAAAATTTTGTACGATGTTATCAATAACAAAGTAGAGTTTATCTTTAGTGGCATCATCCAGCTTCTCAATATCCTGCAAGCGTTTAAGATTTTTTTTATCAAAAGAAACGTTCACACCTTCACCCACCTGCTTCCCTGTTTGGTACCAAAGCGAAACACTTACTCTCCGAGGTCGGTGTCTTCACCGACCTGTAGCGAAATGAATTATCTTACCAAAAAAATGCAGGCAAAAGCTTTCAAATACAAAGGCCATCGGAATTCATACACAGAATTAAATGAAGTTTATTTCTGGACGATTACTGTTAACCAATGGCAGCATTTACTAAAGGCGGAAGAAAACAAAATGATCATTATCGACAGCCTGCAGTGGATGGTGCAAAAGGAATTGGTTAAAATTTAAGGATATGTGATTATGCCCAATCATATTCATCTGATTTGGGAACAATTAGCGATGAATGGAAAACAGTTTCCGAAAAACAGTTTCGAAAAATTTACTGCTAAGACACTTATAGCCAACATGAAAGCCGGTAAGGATGTAGCGTTGAAAAATTATGCAGTAAAGGCACCAGACAGGGAACAAAATATCTGGCTAAGAGATCCTTTGGCAATAAAAATTTTCAATAAAGAAATGGCTGCACAAAAGTTGGATTAAACTCACCTTAACCCGATGCAGCCTCATTGGCTGCTATGCGCCAACCCCGCAGATTACCGTTTTTCATCAGCAATATTTTACGAACAAAATGTAAATGATCCGATAGCTATCGGATTTGGTTTGCTCATACATTTTGGCGAAGTATTCTAACGGAAGACGTGATCGGTGAGGACACCGGACCACAGAGGAAGGAAGAGTTTTTTGGTGAATGTCAGCAAACCAACCATGGAAGCAAATACTTAGAAAGAAAATAACGATAAAGCCCGCAATTTGCTGGCTTTATCGTTATTTAGGAATAGCCTTAAGCAATTCATCCAGTTCTTTATCTGTCAAGTTTTCTTTTTCAGATTTATCATAGATGGAGAGCAGATAAACGGTAGCAACGGTAATAACAATGTATGCAATAACTCTTGCCCCACCGCTTTTACCCTTGCCTTTAGAAGCAATGGCAATACGAATTTTAAAACAACTGTTACCAATAGCCGTGCCTTGTTCAGGATTTTCTTTTAGCTCTTGTACCAATTGTAAAAGTTCAGTTTTTAGCGATACATATTTTTTGATGAGCCTTTTGGCTTGCTTTTCAAAAACATCTATCGTTTTTACTTTATAGCTCATTTAAAAAATCTTCTGCGTTACGAGCTTTCTTTTTACCAGCTCTAATCAATTTCATTTCTTTAACAGCTTCTCTTATCTCTTCCATCAGCAAAGCATTTGTATCGGTAAGGGGTTTAGCCTTTACATACGAAATACTTCTCAATACATCCATTAGCGAAGCTGCTTTATTGTCGGGTATATCTAATAATACTTTCATTGTATAAATTATTTAGTGGCAAATGCCTGTTTAGTTTTAAAGTTTTGAATGTAGGTATCAATCACATTGAACAATACCCCTTTTGTATTGGCATCCATTTTTTGAATACTCTTTAATCTGTCTACCGTATCTTTATCATACGAAGAATACTCCCCCTCTCCTAACAGATAATAAACGGTAACGCCAAAAGCTTTAGCCATTTTTAAAGTCATTTCAATGGATTGCAAATTTTCATTGCGTTCATACTTTCCAATGATTTCTCTGGATGCTTCAATTTGTTGAGCCAAGTCGCCATGCGACCAGTTTTTTTACTTTCTAAGGACACTTATTTTGATTCCAATGTTTAATGTGTTGCTCATTTTAGATATGCATTACAATGATTTGACAAAGATGAGAGAACTTTAGTTCATAAAAAAGTATAGTATTATTTGTTCGTTTGTGAAATGAGTTATAGATCTGCGGAACATCTTACACATGTAGGATTTTAGAAATAATTTTCAACATATGGAATACCCCAGTCGCAGCGCTCCCGCCCTGTGTCTTCCTTGTTACTACTATTTTAAGTTGAATACTATTCGGCTACGCAGGTTTAGGGATAAGGATATCAATAAAAACACAATGCGGACGGGCATAAGTTTGTAGATACCATCGCTGTATATTTTACCACGTCAACAGTAGCGGTTTGGTCAGATGTGTTTACAGTAAAAATGTATAAAATAACCCTGTTAGATGGTATCCGGCATTGCAGCTAAGCCAGGGTTTAAAAATACATTCGTGCCTGCCGGACTGAATCATTTAGACGGGGGTAATGATGACCAACTACCTGCATTGGAATCTGGTGATAGCTGGCTTTGTAAATAGGCCATGGCCTTGGAAGTATAGCAGTGCCACCAACTATATGACAAAGAACAAAGGGTTGATTGACCTTGTATTTTTGGAGTGAATGATTGTGGCAGCAGTAGTGACCTAGGGGCAACTGGTCGGGAGATCTGCGCCTATGGGAATTTTAATAGATTTGATTACAATTTATGAGGATTAACAATTTTCAATCCTTTAATATTGTCAAAATCTTTTTTGTTAATGGTAATGATGGAGTAGCCATAAGCCAAAGCAGTTGCGGCAATAATTGCATCAGGTGTTTTTATCTTTTTTGCTTTGCGTAAGGCAACGCATTGAATAATCAAATCAGGGCTAATATCCAGGACATTGCTATCAGCAATAAAATCTTTTATATTTTCTGTGGTTGTTTTGTCGGTATTCCAACAGAGTAATTCTATTTAAGTAATAACAGAAATGTTTGGCGTAGCATCAATAGCCTTATCCATCAAAGCCATACCAGTAAGGGAAAATGAAGCAGAAAGATAACCAGATACTACATTGGTATCAACTAAATATTGTTCCATTCGTTGCGCATTTGTTTAATGTGTTCATTTAGGTTTTGCCCTTGTTCTTTGCTAATGATTCCTTTGTATTTATCAGATAGTTTTGGTTTTACTGGCGCAAAATTCTCTTTCAGCACTTTAATCAAACGCAATTCTTCCAACTCATGCAAAAGCCCAACAGCTTTTTGATTGGTTATTTGTATGAGTATTGTATTGTCCATAAATCAAATGATTTAAAATGTAAAAGGGTTTGAATTTTTGTTTTGGCAATATTGGCATCCATTTGAGATAGCAATGTATTTTTATCCTCTGTTTACATGTCCTGCAATTCCTTAAAACGGCTTATTAGTTCTTTTTTCAATCGAGCATCTTTTACAACATATCAGACGTGCCATTTATTAAAAAAATAAACGATAGTGTCTAAAGCCTTTGCCAGACTTGTCATAGCTTCATCATCGGGCTTTGTTTCCCCTCTTTCATAACGGCTGCTTACTTGGGTAATGTGAATTTTATTAGTTAAGCCAGTTCGCCTTGCAAAATACCTTTTCGCTTAAGAAGGTTTTTTATCTATCTGCAAACTCTGTTTTTATTTAGCATTTGCGTAAAATAATACACCGAATTTAAATTTAAATATTACGCAAAAGCAAGTGTATTTGTTCCCGTTGGTGATTTATCAACAAAAGAAAAAAAGTTAATTAATCAGCACTTCCTTTATCCCCCACAAACCAATGCTCTTTGTCTTTAAATAAAACATTGAAGGTGGTAAGCGAACCATATACCCTGGTTATGTATTGCTGCAGGTTTACTTTATCCGCATCGGTCAATATTTTATGGCTGTTGATGTTTTGTTCCAGCACCCGCAGCCGATCACGTAACATTACAATTTTATGAAAGAAGATATCAACTGGAATTTCTTTGGGTTTCTGCGTTTTGTCGGAAGGTTGCAAAAGCATGGTGCCGCCTTTCCAGCGGTCGCCCAAGGGAACAATTTCGGTAACATCGGCCCACAAACGCAAAATTTTCAGTAGTGATTTTTCGGTAGCTGAAACAGTTTCTACCTCTATGGTAACATTTTCAGGAATAATTTCATCCAGATTCTGGTCTGTTTTGTCAATTTCTTTTACTCCATGGTGAATAAACGAAATAAGATAGGTTGCATAGCGAACACCACAGATAACGCCGGGGCCATATTGCGTATGTTGTAACCTTGTTCCAATGCCTAAGGTAGTTTGATCCATAAATGAAACTTAAAATATTAAGGTTGATTATTGAAGGTTTGTTTAATCTAATGGTTAGCGATATCCGCTTCGTTCATTATTTGTATAATTATCAGTTTTTAGCTATCCAGCTTTTTCAAATATCAATTTAAAATAACTTCCCAGGGTTAATTTTTTTTATTTTCCTTTATCAATAATTCTTTTTTAAATTGGTAAGATGCATTTAAAATGTACTGATAGAACTCCACAGTAGAAGCCATTTGTGTAAATTCAAAATCGGGTCGGTAAAGACTCATGAAATTATCCAGATCAGCTCCTTCCAGCCGGGTAATCCTTTTTACAGCAGCTTTGTTAAACCTGTATTTAATATAATTTTCTTGTTCCTGTTCCAATAGCCTATCCTGCATTTTGCGCAACTGCTTGTTTCTTTTGAATCGGAAAATATTGATGAATTCCCCAAGATCCATTCCTACCGTACCTGAAGCAGGATTAATGGAAGAAGAAACACCCGGCTTTTCATAGCCAAAAATTTTTTTATAATACTGTCTGTTTTCAATAGAATCCTGCCTGAAATTTTTCGAGTACACTTTCACCTCTTTCATGGTTTTAAACTTTTCAACCACCCGTATATGCAGCGAGATATCAAAATTTCCAATATTGGGTATTTGTTTTACAGCAAATTTTGCAGTTGGCTTATTGTTGTAGATAAAAGTGAGTGAATCCTTATCAGAGGTTACTATTTCATAATGCCCGCTCGAATCGGTGATGGACTGCGTACCATTGCTGCTTTTTACTAAAACGTTTACTACAGGAATTGTTTTGGTGGAGTCATAAACTGTGCCGCTGATGGTTAGTTGACCAATTGCTTTGCTTCCAGTAACGAAAAGCAGCAGTACCATACAATATGTTTTAATTTGATTTTTCAGAAAGCTTAGGTTATTGATTACAATATTACATTAACAAAATCTGTTTCAGGTATTGATTCGTTGATTTAACGGCTATTTTGCACCTGAAATAGATGTAGAATTACTTCCGGGTAGTGCTTGTGTTCGAGTAGGTGAATTTTTTCTGCCAGACTTTCAGGCGAGTCCTGCTCACTGATGTTGCATTTAGTCTGAAAAATAATTTCACCATTATCATACAATTCATCCACATAATGAATGGTAATCCCACTTTCTTTTTCGCAAGCATTAATGACAGCCTCGTGAACTTTTGCTCCGTACATACCTTTTCCACCATACTTTGGTAAAAGCGCCGGATGAATATTAATGATTTTGTTAGGATAAGCTCTGATCAATGACACAGGTATTTTCCATAAAAATCCTGCGAGGATGATAAAATCAATCCCCCTATTTTTTAAATGACTAACGTAGTGATCGCCTCTAAAAAATTTTTCTTTCTCAATTATTAACGTTTCTATATTGTTTTTTGTTGCAATATTTAAAACACCCGCTCCAGGTTTATTGCATACAACCAAATCAATAGTATAGTTTGCTGTTTTGTTATTTGATGTAAGCAGAGATTGTTCAATAATTTTTGCTGCATTACTACCTGCGCCACTGGCGAATATTGCCACGGAGATTGATGTTTGCTTTTTGCCACCCATGCGATTCCATATTTTAGTGAGGTAATTTATAAAAAATGTAAACTGGCGGAAGGGAATACTGATCAGTAAAACACAAAAAGGCCAAAGCAGAGTAACCATTAGAATATAAAGTACCACCCAAAGCACACCTTTTTCCAGGTCTGTAAATGCGAGAAGTTTTCTTGCCGCAAAACCACAAAGGCTTCCTCCCAAAGCGAAAGTACAGATGATAAGTGCCAGGCTTGTACCATTCACACGCCAACGTTCTTTCAATTTCTTAAACATTACGCAAAAGTGTGCTAAATATTCGTGAAAAAATAGCCTTGAAACAAAAAAATATAATGTCATAATTTGTTTACAAATTCATGACTAATAATATATGAGACATTCAACAATCCGCTGAGAGTCAAGCCTGGCGTAGAAAAAATTTTTTTTGAAATGTTAGTATTATGTCAATATCCTGTCTTATTTTTGCACCCATTGAAGGATATTTTTCCACACCAGACACCCGTTTTCAACAGTATGATTCCTAATAGAAAAGTCTTTAAAAACATTTTAGCAAGTATTTTCCTTATAGCATTGGTCTCTTTAACAAATACAAGTCTTGCCGCTGATGGCGAGGCATTGTTTAAAGCCAACTGTGCCAATTGTCACAAACCATTGGAAGATTACACTGGTCCGATGTTACAGGGTGCCAGAAAAAGAGCTCCCAATCCGGAATGGGCTATAAAATGGGTCAACAATGTGAATTCTATGCTGGAAACTGACTCCTATGCAAAGAGTTTATTGGCAAAGTACGGTTCCCGTATGACTCAGTTCAACTTGAAAAGGGAGGAAATTGTAGCAATTCTGGATTATGCAGATGCCTACACTCCCCCTGTTACCGCTGCTCCTGCCTCTGGCGGAGGAGCTCCGGCTGAAGATAATTCACTACTTTTTGGAATTCTTACTTTAATACTTGCAATAATAGCCATGGTGTTGTTACAAGTAAACAGCAGCCTTCGCAAATTATCTGATGAAAAGGATGGCATCCTTCGTTCAGAACCAGTTCCTTTTTATCGTAATAAAACCTACTTGATGATGGGTATTTTGGTATTATTCTGTTCTGGTGGTTATATGACCATCAATGCTGCGATGGGGTTGGGCCGGATGAAAAATTATCAGCCAGAACAGCCGATCTATTATTCTCACAAAGTACATGCAGGTACTAACCAAATCAGTTGTTTGTATTGCCACGGTGGAGCACAGGACAGCAAACATGCTAATGTACCCGCTGTAAATACGTGTATGAATTGTCATATGGCAATTAAGGAGTACAAGGGCGACCCAATTGTAAAAGAAGACGGAACTCAGGTAAATGGTACTGCTGAAATACAAAAATTGTATGACTATGCAGGCTGGAATCCCGATAAGAAGGTGTACGATAAGCCAGGGAAGCCAATTGAATGGGTAAAAATTCACAATCTTCCAGATCACGTTTACTTTAATCATAGCCAACACGTAAAAGTGGGAAAGCAAAATTGTCAAACCTGCCATGGCAATATTCAGGAAATGCCTGAAGTTTACCAATATTCTGATCTCAGTATGGGTTGGTGTATCAACTGTCACCGCGAAAGTAAAGTTGATTTCTACGATAAAACTACCGGTGAAGGCAATAAATTCTACAGTATTTACGAAAAATTTCACAACGATATTAAGGCAGGAAAAATGGATAGCGTGACCGTTGAAAAGATTGGCGGTACAGAATGTCAAAAATGTCACTACTAAAATCAATTAGCCAATTAGCCAATATGCTAATTAGCCAATGAAATCCTTACAAACTAAAGAGCTTTCGAATTTAAAAATTAGCAAATTAGCAAATTAGCTAATCAGCACATTATCATATTATGGAAAAAAAGTACTGGCAAAATTTTGGAGAATTAAATCAATCGGAAGGTTATCAGCAAAAGGCCGAAAAAGAATTTAACGAAGAACTGTTGCCGTTAGCAGATCTGGATGATAAAGGTATTTTAGCTGCAAAAACCCCTCGCCGGGATTTTCTCAAATATCTCGGTTTTAGCACGGCTGCTGCTACTTTGGCTGCAAGTTGCGAAATGCCTGTGCGTAATGTTGTTCCATATTTACAGAAACCAGATAACCTGATACCTGGCGTTGCTAATTATTATGCTTCTACGTGTGTTATGGAAGGCGATGTTACATCTGTTATCGTAAAGCAAAGAGATGGCCGTCCAATTAAGATAGAAGGAAATGAAATGTCATCTATTACGAAAGGTGGTACCAGTGCTTCGGTTCAGGCATCCGTGTTAGATTTATATGATACCACCCGCCTCCGTTATCCAATGCAGAAAGCGGGTGCCGATTTTAAGGAAGTAACAACTTTCCAGGCTTTTGATAAACTGGTACTAGATGCAATGATTGGCGTTGCCGGCAAACCAGTTGTATTACTTAGTTCTACCATCAACTCTCCGTCTACATTACAGATTATTTCAGCATTTTTAGCTAAAAATGTTGGTAGTCGTCACATCCAGTATGATGCGGTAAGTTATAGTGGGATGATATTGGCAAATGAAGCCTGTTACGGGAAAAAATCAATTCCTTCTTATCATTTTGATAATGCAAAAGTTATTGTTAGCATTGGAGCTGATTTTTTAGGAACCTGGTTGAGTCCTGTTGAGTTTTCTACACAATATGCTAAAAACAGGAGAATCACTGCGGAAAAGCCAGCAATGAGTCAGCACATACATTTTGAAAGCTCATTGAGTCTAACAGGCAGTAATGCAGACGATCGGTTTATTCACAAGCCTTCTGAAAAAGGGGCCCTTGCGCTAGCTTTATTGGCAAAATTGGGTGGTTCGGTAGCGGCACCTGCTTTGAGCGATAAAGATTTAAATAAAGGTATCGAATTGGCGGCAGCCGCATTAAATGCACACAAAGGTGAAGCATTGGTGGTTTGCGGAAGCAACGATGTTAATTTACAAATAATAGTAAATGCCATCAATGAAGCAATTGGTGCAAATGGCAAAACAATCAACTGGGCAGTTACTTCCAACTATAGGGCAGGTGTAGATGCAGACATGGTTAAGTTGGTGGAAGACATGAACGCAGGCGCCATTGGTGCCTTATTAATTCATGATACCAACCCGGTTTACACTTATTTTGAAAGTGAGAAATTTAAAAGTGGTCTTGCAAAAATTCCGGTTACAGTTTCCTTCAATGCTACGATGAATGAAACTACAGAATTATGTAAATTCAGTTTGCCCGCCCACCATTGGTTAGAAAGTTGGGGTGATGCTGAACCCAAAACAGGTTATACAAGTTTCTTACAACCCACTATTTATCCGCTGTTTAAAACCAGAGCATTCCAAACATCTTTATTGAAACTCTCCGGAGATGTATTGGATTATGAAACTTACTTTAAAACTTATTGGGTAGCCAAATTAGGCACCGAAGACGCTTATAATACCGCTTTACAAAACGGAGTTGTTGAGCCATCTGCCGTTACAGTTGGTGCTGCTACATTTAGCGGTGTTCCGGTTACGGCTGCTGCTGCAAAGGTTGCAACTGCAAAGGGTGGTGATTATGAATTGGTTATTTATCAGAAAGTTTCAATGGGAACTGGCAGTCAGGCAAATAATCCATGGCTGCAGGAGTTACCGGATCCAATTTCTAAAGTTACCTGGGATAACTATGCATTGGTAAGTCCTGCTTTCGCAAAAGCTATCATTGGTATCGATGTTGTAGACAACCAGCGCCAAGGTGATGGATATGAAGTACGCCCTGAGAAACCTACAGTTACGATTACGTTAAAAGGGAAAACAATTGAATTGCCTGTTTTAATATTACCGGGTATTCATCCAAATGTTGTTGCAGTTGCCGTTGGTTACGGAAGACAAAGTGGCAATCAAGATAAAACAGCAGAGCACATCGGGCGATCAGCTAATGGTGCAGGTAAAAATATTTACCCTATGGTTGCCTTTGATGGTGCTGGTTTCAGATACTCTGCTGTTGTAGATGTTAAGAAGGGCGAAAGCACTTATGTTCTGGCACAAACCCAGGTGCATGGTTCTTCAGAAAGCAGACCTATTATTTATGAAGGTTCATTAAAAACGTTTATTAAAGATCCTAAACGTGTATTAGAAGAAGCTACTCATGAAAGAAATATGTTGATTGAAGCTTCTGGTGGAAAGGATTTTGTAAAGGATGCAACCATTTATGGTGAATTTGAAAAGCCGGGCATTAAATGGGGCATGAGTATAGATTTGAATACTTGTACGGGTTGTAGTGCCTGCGTGGTAGCCTGTACTGCAGAAAACAATGTAAGTGTAGTTGGTAAAATTCAGGTAGCAGCAGCTCACGAAATGCATTGGCTGCGCATTGATCGCTATTTTACCGGCGACAAGAATAATCCTGACGTGGTTTTTCAGCCTATGATGTGTCAGCACTGCGATAATGCGCCTTGCGAAAACGTTTGTCCGGTTGCAGCTACCAATCATAGTTCAGAAGGTTTGAACCAAATGACTTATAACCGTTGTATTGGTACAAGATACTGCGCTAATAACTGTCCTTTTAAAGTACGTCGTTTTAACTGGTTGGATTTTACAGGAGCAGATAGTTTTGATGACAATCAAAACCCAATGGTTGAACAAGGGTATATGAACGCATCAGTTATTCAAATGAATGATACCTTGACAAGGATGGTTTTGAATCCGGATGTTACCGTTCGTTCGAGAGGTGTGATTGAAAAGTGTTCTTTCTGTGTACAGAGATTGCAGGAAACCAAACTTAATGCAAAGAAAGCTGAAGACCCCTCACTGGTAAGAAATGTTAAGACTGCCTGTATGCAGGCTTGTCCTACACAAGCTATCAGCTTTGGTAATGTGAACGATAAGGAAAGTGATGTTTATAAGATCAGAAATGTAGAACAAAAAGATAGAAATTTCTACGTATTGGAACAATTGCATGTACTTCCAAATGTCAGTTATTTGGCTAAAATCAAAAACACAGACAGGAACGTTACCAATGAAAAGGAAGAACACCATGTAGAAGGTGTTCCACATAAAGAAGCGGTGAAGGAACATGCATAAAGCAATCTAAAATGTTGTAAAGCGGACACTTAAGGAGGTTTAAATAATCGGGGATCGTTTTTGAAATATTGAATTGATTTGTTAGCCAAGCTGAAGTATTAATAATTTAATTGTTATAAATGCTCAGGAGCTGTAGCCATCGTACAAGAAGGAATCAAATAATTGTTGAGTACAAAAAATAAACACCGAGCCATTTAATAAAGCAAAAGGCTTAAAGCTGAAAAAATATGTCATTACTAAAGTACGAATCACAAATCAGGGAACCATTGGTGGATGGTAACAAGGATTACCACCAGGTAACGGAAGACATTATACGCCCCATTGAGATGAAGCCAAGCAAACTTTGGTATGTTGGTTTTTATATCAGTGTAGCTTTATTGCTATTTGGTGTGTATAGTATTTATAGGGAGGTTACATACGGTGTTGGCCAGTGGAATTTGAACAAGACTATTGGATGGGGATGGGATATCACCAACTTTGTATGGTGGGTAGGTATAGGTCATGCAGGAACATTAATTTCAGCTATTTTATTGTTATTTCGCCAGGGCTGGAGAACCGGTGTAAACCGTGCCGCTGAGGCGATGACTATTTTCGCTGTAATGTGTGCAGGTCAGTTCCCAATTTGGCATATGGGTAGAGTATGGATGGCGTTCTTCGTATTGCCTTACCCAAATAGTCGTGGTCCATTGTGGGTAAATTTTAACTCTCCATTGCTTTGGGATGTATTTGCGATTTCAACTTATTTTACCGTTTCATTATTATTTTGGTATTCTGGTTTATTACCAGATTTAGCAACAGTAAGAGATCGTGCAAAAACCAAACTGCGCAAGTTGTTATATGGAGTTGCATCTTTCGGTTGGACAGGTAGTACTAAGCACTGGCAGCGTCACGAAAGTTTATCGCTGGTGTTGGCTGGTTTGAGTACACCCTTAGTATTGTCGGTACATACCATTGTATCTTTTGACTTTGCGACCTCAGTTGTTCCGGGTTGGCATACGACTATTTTTCCTCCTTACTTTGTTGCGGGTGCCATCTTTAGTGGATTCGCAATGGTGCAAACGCTGATGATCATTTTAAGAAAGGTATTTGCATTGCAGGATTATATTACTTTGGGGCATATTGAAGCGATGAACAAAGTAATTGTTTTAACTGGTTCTATTGTCGGTATTGCCTATATCACGGAATTGTTTATTGCATGGTATGGCCAAAATCCTTACGAGTGGTATGCATTTAAAGAAAACCGGGCCAATCTTTTCAGTCCTTATGGATGGAGTTACTGGCTGATGATGTTTTGTAATGTGGTATCTCCTCAGATGTTTTGGTTCAAAAAATTAAGAAGAAATATTGCTTTCACATTCTTTATGAGCATTATTGTAAATATTGGTATGTGGTACGAGCGTTTTGTAATCATCGTTACTTCTACTTATAGAGATTATCTGCCATCCTCCTGGAGTACTTATTACAGTCCTTCAATCTGGGAGATAGGTTTTTATCTTGGAACATTTGGTTTATTCTTTACCTGCTTCTTTTTGTTTTCAAAATACTTCCCTGTTATTGCAGTAGCAGAAATTAAGGCGGTATTGAAAACAAGTGGTGAGAACTATAAACATAAAATGACCGAGATCGAGAAGTCAGATGCAGATAAGTTCTATATGGACGAGGTGGAACACGCACATTAGCGGCCCCCTAAATCCACCGAAGGGGAACTTTGAAAGCGCTTAATAATTTGAAGAGTATTTAAATTTTAAAAAACCAAAAACCTGTAATGGTTTGCGGCAAAAGATAAATTTTATGGCTGGAGGAATTAAAAAATTTGTAGTAGGTTGTTTCGATGATGAAGCAGTGTTGTTTCCTGCAGTGAAGAATGTTCGCCGGGCAGGTTATAAAATACACGATGTTTATACCCCTTTTCCTATACATGGTTTGGACCATGCAATGGGTTTAAGAGAAACGAGTTTACATACTGCGGGTTTTATTTACGGTATAACCGGTACAACTACGGCACTTACCTGCATTAGCTGGATCTTTACAAAGGATTGGCCTTTGAATATTGGGGGAAAGCCGCATTTTGCTCTGCCTGCGTGGATTCCTATAACTTTTGAATTAACGGTCTTATTTGCTGCTGTTGGGATGGTGCTTACATTTTGTTACCTATGCCAGCTATCGCCATTTGTTAAAAAACATCACTTTCACCCAAGAGCTACCGATGACCTTTTTGTAATGGCGATTGAGTGTACCGATAAAACTAACGACGCAGAGCTGGAATCCTTTTTGCAAAAAGCCGGAGCTATTGAGACAAATATTCAAAGTGCAGAAACCGGCTGGTGGATTGGGCGATACGATAAAGAACAGAAGCTGTATGCTGAAATTGAGAAGGGATATTAATGGCAGAGTGATTGTTTCATTATAAATTTGGGTACCAGCCAGAAGGAACTTTTTTTGAAATTTAAAAGTTCTTGAATTTCCTTCCACTAATAACAGGATCGAAATTTGGGAAAAAACACATAGAATGAAAAGAAATACTATTTTTTCCGCTTTATTACTTTCAATTGCAGGCTTAACTGTAATAACAGGCTGTGATAGTAAGCGCAAACCAGGTAAGATTTATATGCCTGATATGACTTATAGTCGTGCTTTGGAAACATATACATCATTGGATTCCACTTTTTTTACAACGGATAAAAACAATCCGGGCGATGAAATTTATTACAATAGTATGCCAGTAACTGGTAGTATTGGCAGGGGAGAAATGTTTCCCTACACTCTACCGAATGACTCTAATGGATATAAATTAAGTGCACAGGTAAAAAATCCTTTGCCTCCGTTGGTTGGAAAAGACAGTGCCGAGACTGCAAGATTATTTAATATCAACTGTGCAATTTGTCATGGTGCAACTGGAGCTGGTAATGGTCCGTTGAGCACTTCAGGCAAAATAGGAGCGATTGCTAATCTTACACTAGATTTATACATTGCTATGGCAGATGGCACAATGTATCACTCCATCAATTACGGAAGAAACAATATGGGAAGTTATGCTCCCCAATTGAGCAGAAAACAACGTTGGCAGATGGTGCAATATATTAGAACATTACAACCTAAAAAAGCTGATGCTGCATCAACAGATAGTCCGGCAGCTCCAAAGGCGGATAGTACAACTGCAAAACCATAACAGTAATTAACATAAAAGCCTTCACTATAAATAAAAGTTTAGATGTCTAAATCATTCGAATTACCAGGAAGTTACAATAAATGGGCGATGGGCCTGATCGGTGCTGGTTTAATAGCATTGTTGTACGGATTTATTGCTTTTCATCCATTTCAACATGCCGGTCATGGTGAAAATGTAAACAGTACCAGGTTTTGGGCTGTATTGCTGCAAAATAGCGTGTTCTTCCTGTTGATTGTAAACGCAAGTATGTTTTTTATTGGAGTCACAACATTGGCGATGGGTGGTTGGCAGGTTGCGTTAAAAAGAGTGCCTGAAGCTATCTCAAGCGTAGTTCCTGTTTTAGGAATAATAACGTTTGTAATACTAATGGCAATTGTTTGGGGTGGTAGAACAGATATTTTTCATTGGTTAGACCCTAAGGTATATGTAGAAGGTACACCCGAGTTTGATAAAATTTTGAATGGTAAAAAGGGTTTTTTGAATCCAGCGTTCTTTACCATTTGGAGTGCGCTCACAATTTTTCTTTGGTGGTTCATCGGTAGAAAGATGCGTTCATTCAGCATTGAAAGCGATAAGACAGGTCCTATGGATTACGAAACCGGCAAAAAGTGGATCAATAAAAATATCTTGTGGGCTTCATTATTCATTGTATTTTTTGGTTTATCTGTTGGTTCTACAATTCCATGGTTGTGGATAATGAGTATCGATGCACATTGGTATAGCACTATGTTTAGCTGGTATACATTTGCAAGTTCTTTTGTAGCGGGAATGTCGTTGATAGCCTTATATATCGTATTCCTTAAAAATAGAGGTCAGTTAGAATTTGTTACCGAAGAACATCTACAGGATATCGGTAAATTTATGTTCGCCTTTTCTATCTTTTGGACTTATTTGTGGTTTTCACAGTACATGCTAATCTGGTATGCCAATATTCCTGAAGAAACCGGTTATTTCAAAATCCGTGTACAGGGCCCGTTCCGGGGTATTTTCTTTTTAAACCTAATATTAAATTTTGTTTGCCCGTTGCTGATATTTATGAAAAAAAGCCCTAAGCGAAACTGGACACTGGTAACGTTTATGGCAGTACTTATAATATTTGGCCACTGGATCGACTTCTGGCAAATGGTAATGCCCGGAACTTTAGGAAGCCATGCAGAACTAATGCCATTTGAGTTTGGTATCGCTGCTTTGTTTGTTGGGATAATCATGTGGAGAGTTGGAGTTTATCTTAGCAGTTATTCTTTAACAGCTAAGAACCATCCGTTCTTAAAAGAAAGTATTATACATCATACCTAAGATTTTTACCGCCTGAAGTAGAATATCTTCAGGTTGATGGCAACAATGTTGCAACGGGTTTTGTTATTCAATGAGAGATTTTAAACAACTTAACAGTTTTACAATTACTGATATTAATATTGCAGCATGACACAGATTTTGTTGATAACGATCGTAGTAATGATTTTCATAATCATCTTTCAAATTTCGAAGGCTAGTGAGTATGTAAGCGTTCTTAAGGGTGAGGAAAAGTCCCGTAAGCAGAATAATAAAATCAACGCTTTTTTACTGATTGCCTTCCTGATTTTGGGTATCGTAGGCGTTTGGTGGTGTAACGACTTATATTACGGTAAGACGTTATTTCCACAAGGTGCCGCATCGGAGATGGGTGAAAAAATTGACTTGATGCTCTACATTACCATTGCGGTAACCGGTGTAGTTTTCCTCGTCACCCAGGTTTTGTTGTTTTGGTTTGCATTCAAATACCAGGAAAGGGATGGTCAAAAGGCTTATTATTTTCCGCACAATACGAAATTGGAACTTTTATGGACAACAGTTCCAGCAATTTTCTTAACTGTGCTGGTTGTGTTTGGTCTAAAATATTGGTTCAAAATGACTGGTGAGGCTCCAAAAGATTCTGTCGTTATTGAAGTTACAGGCCATCAGTTTGGATGGGAATTTCGTTATCCAGGTGCTGACAAAATTTTAGGTAAGAAGAATTATAAATTAACCAAAGGGGCCAATGTGTTGGGCGTTGATTTTAATGATCCTGCAAGCTTGGATGACATGCATGTTCCTGCCACTGTTCATATACCTGTAGGAAGACCTGTTAAGTTTGTCATCAATGCACAGGATGTTATCCATGATGTAGGGTTGCCTCATTTTAGGATGAAAATGGATGCCGTACCAGGTATACCAACAACGCTTTGGTTTACACCTTTATACACTACAGAGGAAATGAAAGTAAGGTCGGGTAATGCAAATTTTGTGTATGAGATAAGCTGTGACCAGATGTGTGGTAAAGGGCATTTTTCTATGCGAGGTGTAATTATAGTTGATACAGAGGAGGACTACAGGGCTTATCTTGCTACCCTTGAACCACAATATTATACCGTATTTCCTGACAAAAAACCTAAAACTGGAACTCCGGCGCCAGTTGCAGATACTATGAAAACAAATGCCCCACTTGCGGCTATTATGCCTGTAGGTAACTAAATACTTTATTGAAAAACTGTTAGTAAAATGAGTAACACAGCAACATTAAACGAACTCGACGTCCAGATTACGCATGATGTACATCATGAACATCATCATCATGAGACTTTTATAACTAAATATGTTTTTAGTCAGGATCACAAGATGATTGCCAGGCAGTTCCTTATTACTGGGATTATCTGGGCAATTATTGGTGGATTGTTTTCCGTCTTGTTTAGATTACAATTGGGATATCCTAATTCTACCTTTCCATTTCTGGAAGATTTATTGGGGCAGTGGGCTAAGGGTGGTAAATTACAACCCGAGTTTTATTATGCGCTTGTAACAATGCACGGAACTATCCTGGTGTTTTTTGTATTGACGGCTGGTTTAAGTGGAACGTTTGCCAATTTCCTGATTCCATTACAAATTGGCGCAAGGGACATGGCTTCGCCGCTATTAAATATGTTGAGCTATTGGTTCTTCTTTCTAGCTTCTATTATTATGTTCTCTTCCTTGTTTGTACAAACGGGGCCCGCAAGCGGTGGTTGGACAATTTATCCTCCTCTGAGTGCTTTGGGTGATGCGTCAAGTGGATCTAAAATTGGAATGGATCTTTGGTTGGCGAGTATGGCAATGTTTATTGTAAGTTCTTTGTTGGGAGGTTTGAATTATATTTCGACTATTTTGAACATGCGTACCAAGGGTATGAGCATGACGAGAATGCCTCTCACAATTTGGGCTTTGTTCTTTACAGCAGTTCTGGGAGTATTATCTTTTCCCGTTCTTCTATCTGGTGCTATTTTATTATTGTTTGATCGAAATCTGGGAACGAGTTTTTTCCTGAGCGATATTTATGTTGCTGGTAAAATTCTACCAAACGAGGGTGGCAGTGCCATCTTATTCCAGCATCTGTTTTGGTTTCTGGGGCATCCCGAAGTGTATATTATTTTGTTACCGGCAATGGGAATGTCGTCTGAAATTATTTCTGTAAATAGTAGAAAACCTATTTTCGGATATATGGCTATGGTAGGGTCTTTGTTTGCTATTGCTATTCTGGCGTTTCTTGTTTGGGCGCATCATATGTTTGTGACCGGATTAAATCCATTTCTTGGAGCTTTCTTTGTATTGCTTACGTTACTGATTGCTGTTCCCTCTGCCATTAAAGTGTTTAACTGGCTTACTACATTATGGCGTGCTAATATTCGATTTACTCCAGCAATGCTGTTCGCCATTGGCTTCGTTAGTTTTTTCATTAGTGGAGGTTTAACTGGTATCTTTCTGGGCAACTCAGCATTAGATATCCACTTACATGATACCTATTTCGTAGTTGCTCACTTTCACATTGTAATGGGCGTAGCTTCATTTATGGGCATGTTTGCAGGGGTTTACCACTGGTTTCCTAAAATGTATGGTCGTTTCTTAAATAATACCCTGGCATATATTCATTTCTGGATAACTCTGGTTGGTGCCTACCTGATTTTTTGGCCTATGCACTATGAGGGTTTAGCAGGTATGCCTCGGAGATATTATGATTTTTCGATGTGGGAATCGTTTAAAATGTTCGCAGGTTTAAATGAGTTTATCAGTCTCGTGTCAATGATTGTGTTTGCTGCCCAATTATTGTTTGTATTCAATTTCTTTTACAGCATATTTAAGGGAAGAAGGGTTACTGCCACCAATCCATGGGGAGCGAACACGTTGGAGTGGACGACTCCTATTCGTCCGGGGCATGGCAATTGGGTTGGAGAAATTCCAGAAGTTCACCGTGGTGCTTACGATTACGGGAAGGATGGCAGGGAGTTTATTCCTCAAACCGAACCTGTTGGTGAAAATGAAACTTCACATTAATGTAGTCGGTTCTTTTAGTTGTCTATAAGGAGTTAATGAGGGAAGCAGGTTTTGGAGTGTTAATATAAAAGGATTTTTGAAAAGAATGTTGAAGGAAAAAGATACCATTGGCAATTCAATTTCATTTGCATTGGCCTTAGTTGTAAAAGATTATTTTCAATTAATCAAGTTTACACTGAGTTTTTTAGTGGTGTTTAGTACAGTAGTCAGTTACTTGATTGCGACTGAATACAGAAATCCCGTTGATGTTTTGCTACTATTTTTGGCGGGAATGTTGATTACGGGTTCTGCAAATACGATCAATCAAATTGCTGAAAAGGATTCCGATGCATTAATGCTGCGTACAGCGGGCCGTCCAGTAGCAAGCGGTAGGATGACTGTAGAACATGCAACCGGTTTTGCCCTGGTTACCGGTTTGGCAGGGTTATTAATTATGTTGTTGAAATTTAATTGGCAAAGTTCTTTGATTGGTTTGGTAAGCTTGTTTATTTATGGTTTTATTTATACGCCTTTAAAAAAGGTGAACTCGGTCGCAGTGCTTGTTGGTGGGTTACCGGGAGCGCTACCTTGTTTAATTGGTTGGGTTGCGGCATTTTACGATAGCCCAATAGTGTGGATTGGTGGTTGGATCATTTTTGCGATCCAGTTTGTATGGCAATTTCCTCATTTTTGGGCAATTGCCTGGGTAGCGCATAAAGATTATAGTAAAGCCGGGTTCAAGCTTCTACCGAGTGAAAAGGGGCCAACGAAATTTACAGCAGTTCAAACGATTATGTACAGCACATTAATGCTTCCCATTGGTGTTTTGCCTTATTATTTTGATATTAGTGGTATTGTGAGTTTATGGATTTTGATGGCCTGTAATATTGCCATGATTTTTTTAAGCATCCGGCTATATATTAAGATGGATGTAGGAAGTGCTAAAAGAGTAATGTTCAGTTCGTATTTTTATTTAGCAATTGTGTTTATAGCATTGCTGGCAGATAAGATTCATCATTAAAAGTGGCATTGTTCGTTTAAAGAATTTTGACTATTTTTTGATTTTCATGCCAAAGTAGTATTTTTTATTTTTTATTAAATTATTTCAAACAAATCGCCTGTTAAAGGTTGAGGTTATGAGTACAGTGTTGATGGAACAGAGAAAAAGAATACATCCCCATAAGTTTACCCTTTGGGTAGGTATAGCAAGTATTGTAATGATGTTTGCAGGATTAACGAGTGCATATATCGTTAAACGAAACCAGGCAAACTGGACAACGTTTGATTTACCAATCGTATTTTGGATCTCCACTTTTGCTATTATACTTAGTAGTTTCACCTTACATGTTTCTAATGTAGCGTTTAAGCAAAGAGAGATGGTAAAATACAGGTGGATGGTAGTTGTTACGTTAGTGTTAGGTGTAGCATTTTTAATAATGCAAGTAGTTGGATTTGGGGAGTTGTGGGTAAAGGGAATCACATTGACAAAGAATGTATCTTTTTCGTTTTTATATGTAATTGTTGGTTTGCATGCATTACATGTAATTGGCGGAATTGTGGCATTGATAATTCTGTTTGCGAAGGCATTTAGTAGCAAGGTGAGAAATTACAATATTTTGCCACTGGAAGTAATTAGCACTTATTGGCATTTTGTTGATGCTTTGTGGATTTATCTGCTGATTTTTTTGATTCTCATCCGTTAAGGGTAAAATAAGCAGTGAAAAGTTTATGACTACTCATATATTTGTTTCATAATTTCGGCACAGGAATATTATTATCTAAACATTTTTTTAAAAATAAAGTTTTATTAATGTCTACAGCAGCAGTACAGCAAGGAACAAAATGGTGGAGTGGTGGCAGAAGTCCATTCAATGCCAGCTATGGAAAGGTGATGATGTGGTACTTTTTAATGAGTGATGCTTTTACATTTGGTGCGTTTTTGATCAGTTATGGTACCATCCGTTTTAGTGTGAATGAGTGGGCCGACCCTAATATGGTTTTCAATGCATTCCCTTTTGCCGGGCATGCCAATTTACCGTTAGCGTTTGTAAGTTTAATGACGTTTATTTTGATTGCCAGTTCGGTTACTATGGTATTGGCTGTTCATGAAGGGCATAATATGAATCGGAAAGGCGTCGAAAAGTACATGTTGTGGACGATTATAGGAGGTGTTGCTTTTTTAAGTTGCCAGGCATGGGAATGGACACATTTATTAACAGGGGAGCACATCGCTATGCTGGGTGATGGAACCTTATCAGTAGTACCAACTACTGTAAAAGCCAATCCCTTTGGTACGCAATTGGGGCATGAGGCGATGTTAGCAGCACTACAAAATACACCAAAAGAACAGTTGGCGAGTATTGCAGCAACGATACATGTTGCTGGTGAAACGCACAATCTTGCGGCAATGTCTAATGCTGAATTAATTAAATTTATTGAGGCGTCTGGAATACACGCTAACAATGCTGGTCCAATTGCTTTCGGCGGGTACTTCTTTGGGATTACAGGTTTTCATGGTTTTCACGTTTTATCAGGCGTAGTGATAAACATTATTATGTACATTAAAACAAAATTGCAGCACTTTGACCAGCGTGGCCATTATGAAATGATTGAGAAGGCGGGTCTTTACTGGCATTTTGTGGATTTGGTTTGGGTTTTTGTATTCTTATGCTTTTATCTAATTTAATATTTAAGTCAAACAAGTTAATTGATCAACAAATAAACGAATTATGTCATCACAAGTTTCATCTCCGGAAATCACTTTTCAACCCGAACATGCGGTGAATACCAAAAAGATATGGAGAACTTTTTGGGTTTTGTCTATCCTTACCATCATTGAGTTGGTTATTGGTCTGGTTATTTACAATATGCATAAAGGTGCCGCCCCTAATCACACACTTGTGTTGGCATTTAAAGGAATGGTTTGTATTCTAACACTGGCAAAGGCCTATTATATAGTATCTGTATTTATGCATTTGGGTGATGAGGTGAGAAACCTTATCATGACGATTGTTGTTCCTTTGTGTTTGTTTATCTGGTTTATTGCAGCTTTTTTGTGGGATGGCAATAGTTGGAAAACATTACGCAATCGGTATAACGGGGCTCCTGCGCAAATAGAGAAGGTGGCACCAGCGGCTGTAGAAAAGGGGGCGAAAGATTAGTTTAGTTTTAATTCACTGTATAAACAAAACCATCGTCCGTACCAATGGATCGATGGTTTTTTGTTTGATGAAAATTCCAAAATAGAAGATGAACAAGAAAGCCATATTAGGTTTGCTGCTGGCAATGATTTTGCCTACGATCGCATATTTTATCGTAAAATATTATAGTGAAAGGGCAGTACATATGCCTGGGCGGTATTTTTACGACAGTGTTGCTGTAATAGAAAAAAATGGCAAGACAACTACGGATACTATTTGGCACCAGGCAAAGAATATGACCTTTATCAATCAATTAGGTAAAACGGTTACGCTCGATTCATTGAAGGGCAAAATCCTTGTTATTGATTTCTTCTTTTCACGGTGCCCATCAGTTTGCCCGGGGATGGCAAAGAGTATGAAACGACTTCAGGATACTTATATTAACAGCAAGGATAGTATTGTTCAATTTATTTCCATTAGTATTGATCCGGAGCATGACTCATTTCCACAGTTAAGAAAATTTGCAGACCGGTATACGAACAACCATGAAAGTTGGTGGTTTCTTACCGGAAATAAAGAAGACATTTATGATTTTGCCCTGAACGAGTTAAAGGCAAGTGTTGCGGATGTGAATGTGGATACTGCCTTTATTCATACCGAAAACTTCTTTTTATTGGATAGAAATCGTGTGGTGAGAGGATGGTACAATGGGTTTGACACGTTAAAACAAGCTAAACTTGCCGGTGACATTCCTTTATTGATGTTGGAGAAAAGAAAGAAGCGGAGTTTCAATGAATTTCTTAACGAGATGTTTGGCGGTTAAATTCTTTTCTACAAAACTTAATAAACCAACCAAAAAATATGTTACAACCTTCGCTCGTTAAAAATGACGGTAAAGCTAAAATGTTAATCTGGATTGTGTCAATTGTCGTTTTCGTTGCAGTTGCCTTTTTGTCGAAGTATAAGCTGGATATCAAGCTTGGCTTCAATCCTCATATTTTCGCTACTACCAATGCAATTATTAATTCTATTGTAGCTATCCTTTTGCTTGCTGCATTAGTAAGTGTAAAGCAACAACAATATGAATTGCATAAAAAGCTGATGTTAGCAGCAATTGTGTTATCTGTTTTCTTTTTACTTTCTTATATTGGCCATCATCTGTTAGCCGGTGAAACTAAGTACGGCGACACTAACCATGATGGAATTGTTAGCGATGATGAGAAGTTATCCGTGGGAGGTTTAAGAACCTTCTACTACATTATTTTAATCACGCATATTCCTTTGGCAGCCGTTGTGCTACCGTTTATTTTGTTTACTGCTTACAGGGCACTAATTGGAGAATACGAGCAACACAAGAAACTTACTAGAATTACCTGGCCGTTATGGTTTTATGTTGCAGTTACCGGCGTAATTGTTTATTACATGATCAGCCCCTATTATACTTAGCATATTATGGATAAACCTGTACTTCAGCAGGGCGGATTAAAGGCATTGCTCATCATACATAAGGCAATGCTTATTGGACAATCGCTTTTTGCAGCTATTGTCTTTTACCTGGTTTACAGCAAGTCTTTTCCAGATCGGTTTCAATACCTCAATCAAATATTGCAGGTGATTGCACTTGTGTTTTCAGCCGCTGGTTTTTATGTGGGAAGCCTGCTGTTTAAAAAGAAATTACTTCAGGCTAGAGAAACCTTGACCGGCATAAAAGATAAATGGGCGCTTTATCGAACCGCCTGCATGCTGCAATGGTGTATGCTGGAGGCGCCCTGTATATTCGTGATCATTTGTTTTTTATTAACCGGCAATTACGCTTTTCTTGCCCTGGCGGTGGCATTGATTTGTCTTTTTGCCATGATGGCACCCACAAAGTTGAAAATAGTATTTCAGCTGCAGGTAAGCGAAGCAGAGATAGCAGAATTATAAACCGGCTATACCTATACCCGTTCTACAATTATCCGGCTGGTACCCAGGTAGGTGATCATTATTTTAATTACATCTCCAACCTTCACTTCAGATTCACCGGCCACTTTTTTATCCTTATTTGCAAAAGGTATTTTGGCTTGTATCTTATTACTTAAAACATTTACAAAAATGCCATGGGGTGTAACCTTAAAAACGGAGGCATCAATGGGAGTTTTATTCTTAAAATGTTGGTTAGCAATCGCATACTCATGTATGAAGATTGATTTGAAAGGAACCGCCGTTGCCTTATCAGGTTTATCGGTATTCTCCAATTTAAAGAAATAAGGTTCATTCAAATTACTGTCTTGCGGTTTTCTTTCCCAAGGCGATAATTTAAGCGGAAAGAAAATATAACTGCCCGTTTCTTTTACAAAATAATCATCATCTACCTTTTTTAAATAACCAACAAAACGGTTTTCAATGACCGATTTATTAATGAGATTGTCAAGGGCATTATTAAATTTAAACTCAATACAATCTGCTATCATTTTATCACCTCTGGCAGAAAGATTGATTACAAAACTTATTTCATCACCCACATGAAATTGGTGTACCTTTTTAATGATCTTTTCCGCCTTTAACTTCAATTGTTCTTTTTCACCAATATTTCCACTGATTGTTTTTTTCTTTCCGTTGATTGTATATTCAATGGTAGCATAATCTTTATCATGGTTGATAAATGCAATGATACCCATGATGCTTTTTGGTGACATATTAATTTATTGATTGGAAAAATTGAGATTGTAAAAGTAACTCCAAAAGATGCATTTTAAATTTATCGGTGCAGCATAAACATTGAGCCTTTCAATTTGTTAGTGTTTTACAAGTTATTTTTGCATAACTTTTAAAGCATTTTGGCAAAAGGGGGTTAACTTTACCATCTGAATGAAAAAAATCACCATCATATTATCATTGGCCTTTATTTTTTTACTATCATCCATAAATACAGTAAATGGCCAATGTTCGCTTTGTACAAAAACAGCCCAGCAATTGGGAGAAAAACCAGCGCAAGGTATGAATAGTGGCATCTTGTATTTAATGATTATGCCCTTTGCCATTGTAGGTTTTATTGGTTTCCGTTGGTATAAAAACAATAAAGCGGTAGAAGCTGACGAGCAGCAATAATTTCTTTCTTCTTTTAATCGCCATTGATTTCCTGAATATCAGATACTTTATCTTGTGTGTATAAATTTTATACATGAAGTATCTTTTCCTAATCTCATTTCAATTCCTTTTTACTTTTTTATCCGCACAAAAGTTACCTGCCATTGTTGAAAAAACGAAGGACATGAAAAAGCAGGCAGGCTTTGTCATTTATTATTGGGAAGAAGCCACCGGCAAGATA
>JBGSMI010000130.1:0-8966 GCA_041740215.1 Ferruginibacter sp. | reverse complement strand
GCATTGATGTATTGTAGATGGATTTACAACAAGACCGGTGTTTTTTATCGTTTGCCAACAGAAGCGGAATGGGAATATGCCTGCCGTGCAGGAAGCACTACCCGTTTTTATTTTGGTAATGATGAGAAACAGTTAGACAACAATGCATGGTATGAAAATAACAGTGACGAAAAATTTAAAAAGGTAGGATTGAAGTTGCCCAATGCATGGGGACTTTATGATATGCTCGGCAACGTTTGTGAATGGACACTGGATCATTATGATGCAAAGCGCATGGAAGAGATGGGGGAGAATACAACGAATCCTATGATTGCTCCCAACAAGTCAAAGTATCCAAAGGCTTTGCGGGGCGGTGGCTTTAAGGATGAAGCGGTCCAACTGAGATCGGCCAATCGAATTAAATCTGAACCGCTGTGGAATCACCGGGATCCGCAGATACCAAAAAGTAAATGGTGGCTAACCGATGCAGCAGCCGTTGGATTCAGAATTATTTGTCCACTGGAGCAACCCAACGCTGAACAGGCAAACCAGTTTTTTAAGGATTATCTTGGAAAGTAATTTTTATGATCTTTGGCAACATATTTTATACCGACATTTTTTACGATCTCATTTTTTGTAAACCAATTACACAAGCCGATGTTTAATCCTGCAATTGGAAGCATAAATTTTTTTTAAAAAATGCAAAAAGAATGTCTGAAAATATCTCAGGAAGAAGCTTGAAAAAAAGAGTACAGCAGGTGAACCAATTGCAGTTATACAATAGAACAATTCAACAGTAAAACAAAAATACAATCCAACAATAAAACCAAAAAGCAATATTACAATTCAACAATAAAACAATCATTTATGAACAACGATGCTTCTAAACTTTCAAGTCCTTCCCGTAGAGATTTTTTACGACAGGGCTCATTATTGGCGGGTGGATTAATTGCCGCTCCACTATTATCAAAAGCTAATTATTTTTCTGGTGCCGATGATGTTATAAAAATTGCATTGGTAGGTTGTGGCGGTCGTGGCACCGGTGCTGCTATACAGGCATTACTAAGTAAACAGAATGTAAAGCTGGTTGCAATGGCAGAAGCTTTTCGTGACAACCTTGACAATAGTTACAAAGAAATAACCAGTGATGAAATGGCCGAATCATTGGGTGGCATGGATAAACTGAAGGCTAAAGTAGATGTGCCGGAGGAAAGGAAATTTGTTGGCTTTGATGGATATTTAAAAGCCATTGCTTTGGCGGATGTGGTGATATTGGCAACGCCTCCCGGATTCAGACCGCTCCATTTTGAGGAAGCGATCAAACAGAATAAACATGTATTTATGGAAAAGCCGGTTGCAACAGACCCCGCCGGTATCCAACGAGTATTGACTGCAGCAGCAATTGCCAAAGAGAAAAAACTAAACGTAGTAGTTGGACTGCAACGGCATTATCAGAATTCTTACCGGGAGTTATTTAAACGCAAAGATTTAATCGGTGATATCACTTCATCCCAGGCCTGGTGGAACAATGATGGCGTATGGGTAAGGCCACGCAAATACAATCAAACCGAAATGGAATACCAGATGCGCAACTGGTATTATTTTAACTGGCTTTGTGGCGATCATATCACCGAGCAGCATGTGCATAATATTGATGCGGTTAACTGGTTCAAAGGTGGCTATCCGGTAAAAGCGCAGGGCCTCGGCGGCAGACAAGTTCGCAAAGGAAAAGATCATGGTGAAATATTTGATCACCATTTTGTTGAGTTCACTTATGCAGATGGGAGCATCCTTAACAGCCAGTGCCGTCATATTCCCGGCACGATGAGCAGGGTAGATGAATTATTGATTGGCACAAAAGGAAAAATTCAAACAGGAGACGCTAATATTACGGACTACAAGGGAAAAGTATTGTACCAGTTTGATAAAAAATTGGAAAACAATCCTTACCAGACAGAGCATGATGAATTATTTGCTGCCATTGCAAAAGGAGAATACAAATTTGCAGATGCAGAAAACGGCGCTAAAAGTACCATGACTTCTATCCTTGGGAGAATGGCCACTTATAGCGGCCAGATAGTAGATTGGGATAAGGCAATCAATTGTGGTCTTGATTTACATCCTAAAGTATATGATTGGAATGCTTTACCGCCTTTGTTACCCGATGCCGATGGGTTTTATCCAATAGCAATTCCGGGTGTAACCAAGTATGTATAAGGCGTTTAATTTTCAAGAACCATGCAAATAGTAATTACGGATGGCCATACACTTAATCCAGGTGATTTAAGCTGGGAAGCTTTTAATCACCTGGGTGAAGTGGTTTATTACGACCGTACTGCCAGCAATGAAACCAGGGAGAGATGCAAGAATGCTTCGGTTATTATTACAAATAAAACTCCCATCACTGCTGAGGTAATTCATGCCGCCACCGGTCTAAAACTGATTGCTGTAACAGCCACCGGCTATAACATCATCGATATTGCGGCTGCAGGAAAAAGAGGCATTGCTGTTTGTAACGTGCCTGATTATGGAACTTATTCGGTAGCGCAACATGCCTTTGCCCTCTTGCTCGAATTAACCAATCATGTAGGCGCCAATGCTGCATCTGTGCAGGTCGGCGACTGGTATCGTTCACCCGACTGGAGCTATACCAAACACCCGGTAATGGAATTGAAAGACAAAACAATTGGAATAATAGGACTGGGTAAAATTGGTAAGCAAATGGCCACCATAGCAAGCGCCTTTGGTATGAATGTAATTTATAACAGGGGAAAAAATGCCCTGGAATCCTGGCGGGAAGTTCTCCTGCACCAACTATTTATGGAGGCCGATTTTATTTCGGTGCATTGCCCGCTCACGGCAGACAATAATGCTTTTATCAATAAAGAATTGCTTGATTTGATGAAGCCTTCCGGCTATTTGATTAATACTTCCAGAGGCCAGTTGATTGAAGAAAAAGATCTTGCAGTTGCATTGCAAAAAGGCATCTTAGCGGGTGCGGCATTGGATGTTTTAAGTGTTGAACCTCCTCTGCCAGAACATCCACTAATCGGTTTACCCAATTGTATCATTACGCCGCACAATGCATGGATCAGCTTTGAAGCCAGAAGCAGGATGATGCAGGTTACATTGGAAAATGTGACCGCTGCACTGAAGGGTAAAAGAAAAAATGTAGTCAAAACTTAATTGATTTAGATTAACTCCTGGTGTAAATATTTCAGTCTTATTTCAATCAATCAATCAATCTATCTATCTATTCACGAAAATTTAATTCACTTTATGAAAAAAATAATTGCTTTGCTTTCTTTGGTATTTACTTTCCAGTTTGCTTTTTGCCAGGGAAAAATTATGGAGAGCCTTTCCATTCAAAGTAAAATAATGGGTAAGCTGGTGAAGTATTCCATTTATATTCCTGCTGATTATGAAACATCGCAACGTCGTTATCCAACGTTGTATTTATTGCATGGATATTCTGATGATGAAACAGGTTGGACACAGTTTGGGGAAGTTCAAAAAATAGCCGATGATGCCATTGCCAAAGGTGAAGCTACACAAATGATTATTGCAATGCCGGATGCGGGTGTTTCCTGGTATATCAATGATGCAGCAGGTAAAGTGAAATTTGAAGATTTTTTTATTAGCGAATTTATTCCTTTCATTGATTCGGTTTACAAAACAAGAAATAGTAAACAATACCGTGCTGTTGCCGGTTTGTCAATGGGAGGTTATGGTTCACTCATTTATGGGATGAAGCATCCTGACCTGTTCGCCGCCTGTGCCCCGTTAAGTGCTGCGATTTGGAACGATGAGTATATTACAACAATGCCAGCCAACGACTGGAAGGGTTATAAATTCAACGAACTTTTTGGTAGCAACGGAGAAGGTAAAACCAGGCTCACGGAAGCATGGAATAAAAATGCCATCCTCAGAATTGTAGCTACCACACCAGTAGAAAAATTAAATAAGGTTCGGTTTTACATTGATTGTGGTGACGATGACTTTTTAATAAAGGGTAATATGGAACTGCATGCGTTGTTAACAGACCGGAAAGTAAAGCATGAATTTAGGGTAAGAGATGGTGCTCATAACTGGACGTATTGGAGAACCGCTTTGCCTGAAGTACTGAAATTTATAACGGAAAGTTTTCATCAGTACTAGGTTGTACGGAGCTAATATGTATAGTGATTTGATGGAGGCTCATTGGATCTCAGGGCATATTCATATTGTCGTAATTAATTGATTGCACCAGCATTTTTACTTTAGGTGAATTTAAATAATTGGACTGCCCATTCGACCTGGATTGTTTATCATGTATTTTCTTTCAATTCATACTCCTTTCTATATTGCGAAGGCGTCATTTTTTTTACATGCTTAAATTGTTTACTAAAGTGTGCCCAGCTATTGTAACCACTTTCATAACAAATTTCCATCACCGGTTTGTTGCTGCTCGTTAATAGTTTACAGGCATGGCTGATTCTTAAATCCTGTATAAAATCAAAGTAGGTTTTTTTGATGTTCTTTTTAAAAAAACGGCAGAAGGTTGGGATACTCATGGCGGCTACATCGGCCACCTGCTCCAATGTAATTGGGGTGAGATAGCGCTTAAAAGAGAAGTCGATGATTTTTTCAATCACCGGATTGATATTACTATTATTGGAGGCGAAATTCTGTGTGAGTGTGATGTAGTTTGAGGTAGTGCTTAGCTTATGAAGACAATTCAGCAACAACGATAATCTGTGAAAACCTTTCAGCGTTTGCATTTCATAAATGATTGTTGTCATTTCCTTTTTTAGTTCCGGCCCAATTTGGATGCCGTCATTTCTACCTAACAATTGGTGTAGATTTTTAAGCTCAGGTAATTCCAGAAATTCTTTTCCTAAAACATCGGGTTTAAAATGCAATACTTCCGAACATCCTGTCATTTTATGGTGTTGCTTTTTAAACCAATGAGGTAAGTTGCCAGCTATAAAATAGACGTCGCCGGGTTTAAACCCGCCAATGTAATCACCAATCATAGCAGTGCCATGACCTTCGGAAATAAGTATGAGTTCATACTCTTCATGTTTGTGCCAGTTGGTCTCAAATATTGGAGTACGGTAGCTTCGGCAGGCGAATGATTCGTGCGCTTCCAGGTGTATTTTTTGAATCAGTGTTTTCATGCCATTGATTTAATTTAGCTGCTATCTTAACAGAAATTGTTCATAAAAATATGGATATCTGACAAGATAGGATATTTTATTTTATAGATAGCAGTTGTATTCCAATGCAAAAAGATGAAACTTTACATTAATAAAAACGATTGTATTGGAACAGTACGATTATTAAAATTGCTTTATGTTATTACTAGGAATCGATATAGGAACATCCTCCATTAAAGTGGCTATCGTAGATGCGCACTCCCAACAATGTATTACAACTGCACAATACCCCGATGAAGAAACGGGCATTACTTCTTTGCAAAAAGGATGGGCTGAACAGAGTCCGGAAATGTGGTGGGAAAATGTGCAGCAGGCTATTTTAAAAGCGCATGCGACCAACAAATACAGTCCTTCAGACATTGGTGCCATTGGCATTGCTTACCAGATGCATGGGCTGGTTTGTGTTGATAAAAATCAGGCGGTTTTGCGGGATAGTATCATCTGGTGCGACAGCCGTGCAGTAGAAATTGGCAACAAAGCTTTTGATGCCATTGGGCATGAAAAATCGTTGCAGCATTTATTGAATTCGCCGGGGAATTTTACTGCCGCCAAGCTGGCTTGGGTAAAAGAAAATGAACCAGAGCGCTATGCATTGATTGATAAAATTATGTTACCCGGAGATTTTATTGCGATGAAACTTACCGGCGAAATTACTACCAGCATTTCTGCATTGAGTGAAGGTATTTTTTGGGATTTTAAAGAGCAGGAATTATCGAAAGATGTGTTCAACTATTTTGGATTTGATACTGCGTTAATTCCTGAATTGAAGGAGGTATTTACACCGCACGGAACGGTTCATTCAACCGTTGCAGATCACCTGTTGCTAAAGGCTGGTATTCCGGTTACTTATAAGGCAGGAGATCAGCCGAACAATGCTTTATCATTGAATGTGCTGGATCCGGGCGAAGTAGCTGCTACCGCAGGAACTTCAGGGGTTATTTATGGCGTAAGCGACCAATTGGTATACGATCAAAAATCGAGGATCAACAGTTTTGCGCATGTTAATTTTTTAGAAGAACAAAAAAGAATCGGCGTTTTATTGTGCATCAATGGAACAGGGATTTTAAATAGCTGGATAAAAAAAATTACAGGCAATCAGTTTAGTTATAGCCAGATGAACCTGGCTGCTGCTGGCATTGAGCCGGGAAGCAATGGCTTGCGCATGTTGCCATTTGGCAATGGATCAGAGCGGATGCTGGAAAATAAACTGGTGCAAAGTCATATTCACAACATCGATTTTAATGTTCATGGTCCGGCACATTTATTTCGTGCGGCACAGGAAGGAATCGCTTTTGCATTTAGATATGGTTTGGATATCATGCGGGAGAATGGCATGCAGCCTTCGGTGATTCGTGCAGGAAAAGCCAATATGTTTTTGAGTGATGTGTTTACCAGTTGTTTTGTAAATGCCACCAACGTGCCGGTTGAATTGCATGACTCTGATGGCAGTGTGGGTGCTGCCAAAGGCGCTGGTATTGGAGTTGGCTTTTATGCGACCGCAAAGCAAGCGTTTTCAAATTCTTCGCCGTTGAATTTGGTAGAACCAACAAAGGCTGAATTGTATGATGAACTGTACGGTGAATGGAAAGCATTCACCCCCGTCCCCTAAAGGGGCGTTCTGCGGATCGTATTCGGTTTCAAAGTTGCCATTCGGATTTTTTGTCCCGGCGTTTGAACGTTGATTGAGCTTCGGTGGCAAATATGATTTTGTTAATAATTCTTTTTGGTAAAAAGGATTATTAACCACTCTTGTACAGTTGTGCATGAATGGGCTGCAGCTTCCTTTTGATTAGTCTTTCGAAATGCGTTGAGGCTTATAAAATAAAAAGCAAAAAAACAATCATTTATAAACTTTAAAATTAAAAAATATGTCAGTAATAATCGGAAACAAAGAGTTTTTTAAAGGTATTGGCCAGGTGAAATTTGAAGGCCCCGAAAGCGATAATCCTTTAGCCTATCGCTGGTATGATGAAAATAAAATAGTGGCAGGTAAACCCATGAAAGAATACCTGCGTTTTGCCTGTGCATACTGGCATTCTTTTGTAGGCAACGGTGCCGATCCGTTTGGAGAAGCAACGCATTTGCATCCCTGGAATGAAAAAACGGATGCAGTGGAAAGAGCCAAAGACAAAGCGGATGCAGCCTTTGAATTTATTACCAAACTTGGGTTACCGTATTATTGTTTTCATGATGTGGATGTAGTGGATTACACCAATGATGTAGTTGACAATGAAAAAAGATTACAGACTTTAACAGCCTATTTAAAGGAAAAGCAGGCTGCCAGTGGTGTTAAATTATTATGGGGTACCGCCAATTTGTTTTCTAACCGCAGGTACATGAATGGTGCATCTACCAATCCTGATTTTCATGTGTTGGCGCATGGTGGTGCTCAGGTGAAAGCTGCACTGGATGCAACGATTGCACTGAAAGGCGAGAACTATGTTTTCTGGGGTGGCCGTGAGGGTTATATGAGTTTGCTGAATACAAACATGAAAAGAGAGAAAGCGCATCTGGCTAAATTTTTACACACCGCAAAAGATTACGCAAGAAAGAACGGCTTTACCGGAACTTTCTTTATAGAACCAAAGCCATGTGAACCAAGCAAGCACCAATACGATTATGACTGCGAAACGGTGATTGGCTTTTTGCGTGAACATGATTTGCTGAATGATTTTAAAATAAATATTGAAGTAAACCATGCAACGCTGGCGGGGCACACTTTCACGCATGAACTACAGGTGGCTGCTGATGCCGGTATGTTGGGCAGTATGGATGCCAACCGTGGCGATTACCAGAATGGTTGGGATACCGACCAGTTCCCTAACAACATCAATGAACTGGCAGAGGCGATGCTGATCATTTTGGAAGCCGGTGGATTTGCAGGTGGTGGTATTAATTTTGATGCCAAAATCAGAAGGAATTCAACAGATGCGGCTGATTTATTTCATGCGCATATTGGTGGTATAGATACTTTTGCAAGAGCATTGATTATTGCCGATAATATCCTGAATAAAAGCGACTATAAAAAATTGCGTACGGATCGTTATGCAAGTTATGATGGTGGCCAGGGTAAAGCATTTGAAGAAGGTAAATTAACACTGGAAGATCTGCGTGAATTTGCAATTGCCAATGGCGAGCCAGCTACTATCAGCGGCAAGCAAGAGTATTTTGAAAATATTGTGAACCGGTATATTTAGCAGTTGATGGTTGTCCCGATAGCTATCGGGAGTTGAAGGTTGAAGGTTCATAGTTGATGGTTGTCCCGATAGCTATCGGGAGTTGAAGGTTGTTTATAGGTTGAATATTTTTCATCTTTTCTTACACTCTTTTATATGGCAACAGTTTCTAATTTTGAAGATTTGGAAATTTGGCAACTTGCAAGGCGGCAGGCAAATGAGATTTATCTGCTGTATTGTTTGGAACCATTTTCAAGAGATTGGGAATTAAGGAATCAAATAAATCGAGCCTCCGGATCTGTAATGGATAATATTGCTGAAGGTTTTGAGAGATCGGGTAATAAAGAGGTTATTAATTTTTTGTTGATAGCAAAAGTTTCGAATGGTGAAGTTCGTTCGCAACTTTACAGGGCACAAGACAGAAATTACATAACAATTGAAAAGTTAGAAGAATTAAAATCAGCCTGCATATTGCTTAGTAAAAAAATAACTTCATTTATCAAATATCTAAAAGACTCCGAACAGAAGGGATTTCGATACAGTTGAAATGCTGCGACCATCAACCATCAACCATCAACCTTCAACCATCAACCATCAACCATCAACCATCAAC